>NZ_JADPKE010000101.1:0-295764 GCF_023073795.1 Bradyrhizobium sp. 159
GTCTGTACCGGGGCGGGGGTGGCGGCCGCCACCCCCGCCCCGGTACAGACTGCCGATCCGTTTGGCCTCGAGACCGTGCTCGAGCCCAAGAAGGTCGTGATGGTCAAGGGCACTGCCAATTGGGACTCGGCCTTCGACACCCTGATCGACGCCTTCAAGGCGCTGAACACGCTCCTGGACAAGCAGGGCATCAAGCATGCCGGCAATTCGATGATCGTCTACACCTCCACCGACGACACCGGCTTCACCTTCCTCGCCGAGATCCCGGTCGAGCAGGATCCGAAGAACCTGCCCAAGGACATGAGCATCGGCAAATCGCCGGAGGGCAAGGCGCTGAAATTCGTCCATCGCGGCTCCTACGACAACATGGACAACACCTATGAGGCGATCACCAATCACCTCGACGACAAGAGGCTGGAAGCCAAGGATACCTTCATCGAGGAGTACCTCACCGATCCCCTGAAGACGGCCGAGGACAAGCTCGTGATCAACGTTTTCGTGCCGCTGAAGTGAGAATGATGAAAAAGCTTGCCGTCCTTTTTGCTCCACTCGCCGCCGTTTTCGCCGCAACGCTGCTGGCGGCCCCCGCCCGCGCCGACGATTTTCCGTCAGCCATTTCGGTGAGCGGCGAAGCCACGATTTCCGCCGCCCCCGATCTCGCGCAGATCGACGCCGGGGTCGCCAACGATGCCAAAACGGCGAAGGAAGCCTCCGACGCCAACAACGCCGCGATGGGCAAGGTGCTGCTGGCGCTGAAGGGCGCCGGGATTGCCGAGAAGGATTATCAGACCTCGCGCCTGTCGCTCCAGCCGCAATACGGCCAGAACAAATCCACCGGCGCCTCGCCCGTGGTCGGCTTCCGCGCCTCCAACCGTGTCACCGTGAAAATTCGCGACGTGACCAAAGTCGCAGGCATCATCGACACGCTGGTCAGCGCCGGCGCCAACGACATCGGCAATATCTCCTTCGAGGTGACGCAGGCCTCGAAACTGCTCGATGATGCGCGCGAGCAGGCAGTCGCTGATGCCCGCCGCAAGGCGGAGATTTACGCCAAAGCCACCGGCGTCACGCTAGGGGCGCCGCTCAGCGTCACCGAGGGTGGCGGCCCGGTGCCGCTGTTCAAAGGCCGCGTCGCTGCGGCTCCGATGGCTGCACCCGCAGCCGTCGCGCCCGGCGAGGAGACGCTGACGGTGACGGTGAATGTGAGCTGGGCGATCAAGCCGAAAGAGCAATGACTGGTGTCCCGGATGCACCTCCGGGGCACGAGCAGTTTGCCGGCACGCTAAATCTCCACCACCTGTCCCGGCAGCATCGCCACGAACCGCTCTTGCGGAATCTTCGCAGCATCCAGCGCTTCGACCAGCGCCTTTGCCGGCGCATCGATTGCCTCATCCGTCAGCTGGAACGTGCCGTGATGATGCCCGAGCGCTTCCTGCGCGCCGCAGTCCGCGAGCGCCTTCACGGCATCTTCCGGATTCATGTGCTGGTCACGCATGAACCAGCGCGGCTCGTAGGCACCGATGGGAAGGATCGCAAGCCGCAGCGGCCCATGCTTCTCCGCGACGCGGCGGAAATGCCTGCCCTCGCCATAGCCGGAATCGCAGACGACGTAGATCTTGCCGGCCGGCGTCTCCAGCACGAAGCTCGCCCATAGCGCCTTGTTGCGATCGAACACACCGCGCGCCGTCCAGTGCCGGGTCGGAACCAGATGCACGGCGATGCCGCCACCGAGCTCGACGCGGTCGTGCCAGTCGAACGCCTCCACCTTGATCGTGGGATCCCAGCTTCGAATCGTCACGTCGTTGCCGAGCGGGGTGACGACGCGCGGCGCAAAGTTCTTGGCGAGCCGCGATAGCGTCGAGATGTCCAGGTGATCGTAGTGGCCGTGCGAGACCAGCACGACGTCGATCTTGGGCAAACGTTCGAAGGCAATGCCGGGATCGTTGTGCCGCTTCGGCCCGGCCCAGGCGACCGGCGAGACCCGCATCGACCAGACGGGATCGACCAGGATGTTGAGGCCGCCGGTCTGGATCAGCCAGCTGGCGTGGCCGACGAAGGAGAGCCGCACCTTGTCGCCGTCGACCCGCGCCGGCGGGGTGTCGGCATGGGGGCTGGGGGCCCAATCCGGCCATTCCGCGCGCTGCCGCTTGCCGCCGAATTGCCAGCGCAGCACCTCTCGAAGCGATTTCGGCGGCGCGCCGTCGGGATCGAAGAAGTGCAGACCGTTGAAATGGTCGGAGGCCGGACCATCATAGGTTTTCATGCGAGACATCCAAAGGGACGGAATTGCGACGAGCGCGCCGGCCCCGGCAAGCAGTCCGAACAGGCGACGGCGGGTGATCGGCACGGCGGCTCAGGGATGATAGCGGAGGTCAGTCATGGCCTTCTATATGGGCAGCCCTAGGAAATGGAACCACCCGGCAAAAGGGCACTAAATTTCAGGACCTTGTCCTGGCAAAGGCGCCGCGGCACCCTAACTTTCCTTGACTTTTGGGCGTGAGCGGCGTTTAACCCCGCCACTTTCTCGGAAAGGCTTTCTTTTCGACCCGCCGACTGGCCCTGGAGGCCGGAGGTCAACGCCCGACAGCGCTGTGCGCCCTCGGGCGCAAAGGTGTTTGGAAGATCGTCTGTCTAAGGAAGAGGTCATGCCCCGCCTTCGCGGGCATGACACGGGAATAACGAAGCGCCCCCTCACGGCGCAGCAACAGGACAAGTGCATTGTTCGACAATCTGTCGGAACGGCTTGGCGGCATCCTCGATCGTCTGACGGGGCGCGGGGCGCTGACCGAAAAGGACGTCGACGCCGCGATGCGCGAGGTGCGCCGCGCGCTGCTGGAGGCCGATGTCGCGTTGGAGGTGGTGCGCAGCTTCACCGAACGCGTCCGTGAGCAGGCGATCGGCGCTACCGTCGTCAAGTCGGTCACACCAGGCCAGATGGTGGTCAAGATCGTCCATGACGAGCTGATCAACACGCTCGGCGCCGAAAGCCAGACCATCGACGTCAATTCCGTGCCGCCGGTGCCGATCATGATGGTCGGCCTGCAAGGCTCCGGTAAGACCACCACCACCGCCAAGCTCGCCCGCCGCCTGGTCCAGCGCGACAAGCGCAAGGTGCTGATGGCTTCGCTCGACGTCTATCGCCCGGCGGCGATGGAGCAACTGGCCGTGCTCGGCCGCGATCTCGACATTCCAACGCTCCCCATCGTCGCAGGCCAGCAGCCGCCGCAGATCGCGAAGCGCGCGCTGGAGGCCGGCAAGCTCGGCGGCTACGACATCGTGCTGCTCGATACCGCCGGCCGCACCACGCTCGACGAAGAGATGATGGCGGAGGCGGCCGCGATCAAAGCCGCGGCCAATCCGCATGAAGTGCTGCTGGTCGCCGACAGCCTCACGGGCCAGGACGCCGTGAATCTCGCGCGCTCGTTCGATCAGCGCGTCGGCCTCACCGGTATCGTGCTGACCCGCGTCGACGGCGACGGCCGCGGTGGCGCCGCGCTGTCGATGCGCGCCGTCACCGGCAAGCCGATCAAGCTGATCGGCACCGGCGAAAAGACCGATGCGCTGGAGGATTTCCATCCTGATCGTATCGCCGGCCGCATCCTCGGCATGGGCGACGTCGTCTCGCTGGTCGAGCGCGCCGCCGCCAACATCGACGCCGAGAAGGCCGCGCGCACCGCCGAGCGCATGCGCAAGGGTCAGTTCGACCTCAACGACATGCGCGAGCAGCTGTTGCAGATGTCCAACATGGGCGGCATCAGCGGGCTAATGGGCATGATGCCCGGCATCTCCAAGATGAAGAACCAGATCGCGGCCGCCGGCATCGACGACAAGATCCTGAAGCGCCAGGTCGCGATCATCGATTCCATGACGCGCGAGGAGCGCCGTCACCCCGACGTCCTGAAAGCGAGCCGCAAGAAGCGCATCGCTGCAGGGAGCGGCCAGAGCGTCGAGCACGTGAACAAGCTCCTGAAGATGCACCGGAACATGGCCGACGTGATGAAGGCCATGGGCTCGGGCAAGCGCGGCCCGCTCGCCGGCATCGCGCAGGCCATGGGCTTTGGCGGCGGCATGAAGATGCCGTCTCCGGAAGAGATGAAGGCTCTTCAGGAGAAGATGCAGAGCGGCGGCGGACAGGGCCTGCCGAGCCTGCCGAAGGATTTGCCGGCTGGTCTTCGCACCGGCCTGCCCAACGTTCCCGGACTGACTGGGCTCAGCGGCAAGCCGATGCTGCCGGGCCTCGGCGATTTCCCGGGCAAGAAGAAATGAGGAATTCGTCGCACGGGATCGCAAGCGTCCCGCGCAACGCGGAATACCAATCAACCCAACAGACTGTACTTTGAAGGAGAACTTGATGTCCGTCGTTATCCGCCTCGCCCGTGCAGGCACCAAGAAGCGTCCCGTCTATCATGTCGTCGTCGCCGATTCGCGCTTTCCGCGCGATGGCCGCTTCATCGAGCGTCTCGGTTATTTCAACCCGCTGCTGCCGAAGGACAACGAGGCCCGCCTCAAGCTCGACATGGAGAAGGTGAAGGCCTGGGTCGCCAAGGGCGCGCAGCCGTCGGACCGCGTGTCTCGCTTCCTCGACGCCGCCGGCGTCAAGAAGCGCGAAGCGCGCAACAACCCGCAGAAGGCCGTGCCGCGCAAGGAGCGCAAGGCGCAGGCCGAAGCCGCCGCGAAGGGTTAAGGCCAGACCATGCCGGCGCTGGTCTGCGTCGCGCGGATCGGCGCCGCGCACGGGGTGCGCGGTGCGGTCAAATTGTGGACCTTCACCGAAGATCCCTTTGCTATCAGGCGCTACGGTCCGCTGCTGTCCAAGGACGGCAAGCGCCAGTTTGAGGTCGCAACGGCGCGCGAGGCCAAAGATCATCTCGTCGCGACGTTCACGGGGGTCACGACCCGCGATGAGGCCGAACGGCTCAACGGCATCGAGCTCTACGTCCCGCGCGACAAGCTGCCCGCGACCGACGCGGACGAATATTACCACACCGACCTGATCGGGCTCGCCGCCGTCACCACGGACGGCGAGGCGCTCGGCCGCGTGCTCGCGATCCATAATTTCGGCGCCGGCGACATCATCGAGATCGCTCCGCTCATGGGCACGACGCTGCTGCTGCCGTTCTCCAACGCGGTGGTGCCTGAGGTCGATATCGCCGGCGGGCGTGTGGTCATCGCCCTGCCGCAGGAGATTCAGGGCGAGGACCCTACCGCTAGTCGTCCCGGCGAAGGTAATTGAGATGCAATGACCACCCCCTCACCCTGGCGCGCGACGGTGCTGACGCTGTTTCCGGACATGTTTCCCGGGCCGCTCGGCGTGAGCCTGGCCGGCCGGGCGCTGGCGGGCGGGCTTTGGCAACTCGAGGCGCGGGACATCCGGGCCTCCGCCACCGACCGTCACCGCAGCGTCGACGACACCCCGGCCGGCGGCGGGCCGGGCATGGTGCTGCGGGCGGATGTCCTGGCCGCCGCCATCGATGCCGCTGAAATCAGCCCGGATCGGCCCCGTCTGCTGATGAGCCCGCGCGGTCGGCCATTGACCCAGGCCCGCGTTGTGGAACTGGCCAGGGGTCCCGGCCCTCTCATCGTCTGCGGACGGTTCGAGGGGGTGGACCAGCGGGTAATCGACGGGAGAGGCCTGGAGGAGGTCTCGATCGGCGATTACGTGCTGTCCGGGGGCGAAATCGCCGCGTTAGCCGTGATTGACGCCTGCGTCCGGCTGCTGCCGGGGGTGATGGGCAAGGAGACCTCGGGAACCGAGGAAAGCTTTTCGGACGGCCTGCTCGAATACCCGCAATACACCCGCCCGCAGCTGTTCGAAGGGGCTCCGATCCCGGAGATCCTGACCTCCGGCGACCACGCCAAGGTCGCGGCTTGGCGGCGGGCGCAATCCGAGGCGTTGACGGCGGCCCGGCGGCCGGATTTGTGGGCCCAGATCCCGAGCAAGGCCCCGAATCGGGCCGGGCGCCAAAAAACGCCAAAAAACAAGACGGACGGGTGACAAACGCTCCGGCTTGCCTTATAGGAGCGGCCACATCCGCAATGGCTGGATAGACGAATTTCGCGCAGCCCCCGTTGAAAAGGCTGGGCGCGCCGATGGAGATTTACCCATGAACCTGATCAAGCAGCTCGAACAAGAGCAATTCGACAAGCTGTCCGCCGGCAAGGACATCCCGGAATTCGGCCCCGGCGACACGGTGATCGTCAACGTGAAGGTCGTCGAAGGCGACCGCACCCGCGTGCAGGCCTATGAAGGCGTCTGCATCGGCCGTTCCGGCGGTGGCCTCAACGAGAGCTTCACCGTGCGCAAGATCTCCTATGGCGAGGGCGTGGAGCGTGTGTTCCCGGTGATGTCGCCGATGATCGACTCGATCAAGGTGGTGCGCCGCGGCAAGGTGCGCCGCGCCAAGCTCTATTACCTCCGCAACCTTCGCGGCAAGTCGGCCCGCATCGTCGAGAAGCAGGACCGCGCGGCTGCCGTCGGCGAGTAAGCTTCGCCACCAGGCAAGTTTCGAAAAGCGCGGGGCTCGGCTCCGCGCTTTTTTTGTTTCCCCGCGCTGTCATTGCGAGGAGTCCTTGCGACGAAGCAATCCAGACTGTCTCCGCGGACGCATTTCTGGATTGCTTCGCTGCGGTCGCAATGACGACGCCGCTAAGCTCTCGCGCTTTAACTTCCGCGTGCTATATATCTCTAGAATGTTCCCAGATCTGACCAGCCTCGCCCCCGTCAAGCGCATCGTCATCGACGATCGCTCGCGGCTGCCTGGCCGGTTCTTCGGACGCTTCGCGACCTCGGCAACGTCAGAGCTTACGCGCGCAGCTTAAAAGCTGCGCCGACGATTTTGTTGCCCACGCGCCAAGTGCGCCTATCCGCTTACACAGCATTCCTTCGGAGCTGACGCTCATGTCCAAGCCGACCACATTGTACGACAAGATCTGGAACGACCATCTGGTGCACGAAGCCGAGGACGGCACCTGCCTGCTCTATATCGATCGCCACCTGGTGCACGAGGTGACCTCGCCGCAGGCGTTCGAAGGCCTGCGCGCCACGGGTCGCAAGGTGCACGCGCCCGAGAAGACGCTCGCCGTCGTCGATCACAACGTGCCGACCACCGACCGCACCAAGCCGAACCCGGACCCGGAAAGCATCGAGCAGATCAAGGCGCTGGCTGAGAACGCCAAGGAATTCGGCATCGAATATTACAACGAGTTCGATAAGCGCCAGGGCATCGTTCACGTCATCGGCCCCGAGCAGGGCTTTACGCTGCCCGGCACCACCATCGTCTGCGGTGACAGCCACACCTCGACGCACGGCGCGTTCGGCGCGCTCGCGCATGGCATCGGCACGAGCGAGGTCGAGCACGTGCTGGCGACGCAGACGCTGATCCAGAAAAAAGCGAAGAACATGCGCGTCACCGTCGATGGCAAATTGCCTGACGGCGTGACGGGCAAGGACATCATCCTGGCCATCATCGGTGAGATCGGCACCGCCGGCGGCACCGGCTACGTGCTGGAATATGCGGGCGAAGCGATCCGCGCGCTCAGCATGGAAGGC
Source organism: Bradyrhizobium sp. 159 (assembly GCF_023073795.1). NCBI lineage: Bacteria > Pseudomonadati > Pseudomonadota > Alphaproteobacteria > Hyphomicrobiales > Nitrobacteraceae > Bradyrhizobium > Bradyrhizobium sp. 159. The sequence continues at coordinate 7,550 of NZ_JADPKE010000101.1, forward strand.
CGCATGACGGTCTGCAACATGTCGATTGAAGGCGGCGCCCGCGCCGGTCTCGTCGCACCCGACCAGAAGGCCTACGACTTCCTGCGCGACCGGCCGAAGGCGCCGAAGGGCGCGGCCTGGGACGCGGCAATGCGCTATTGGGAGACACTGCGTTCCGACGAAGGCGCGCATTTCGACCACGAGCTGCGGCTCGACGCCGCAAAGCTGCCGCCGATCGTGACCTGGGGCACGAGCCCGGAGGACGTCATCTCGGTGACCGGCATCGTGCCCGACCCCGACAAGATCGAGGACGAGGCCAAGCGCATCTCCAAGCATCGTGCGCTCAAGTATATGGGCCTGACGGCGGGAACGAAGATCACCGACATCAAGCTCGACCGCGTCTTCATCGGCTCCTGCACCAATGGCCGGATCGAGGATTTGCGCGCCGCCGCCAAGATCGCGGAAGGCAAGCAGGTCTCTGGCCACGTCAATGCGATGGTGGTGCCGGGCTCGGGCATCGTGAAGGAGCAGGCCGAAGCTGAAGGTCTCGACAAGATCTTCATCAAGGCCGGCTTCGAGTGGCGCGAGCCGGGCTGCTCGATGTGCCTCGCCATGAACCCGGACAAGCTGAAGCCGGAAGAGCGCTGCGCCTCGACCTCGAACCGCAACTTCGAAGGCCGTCAGGGCTTCAAGGGCCGCACCCATCTGGTGTCGCCGGCGATGGCGGCAGCGGCGGCGATCGCGGGTCACTTCGTCGACGTCAGGGACTGGCGCTGAGCTGCTCCCTGCAATTATAGCGATCGCGGCAAGCTGCCCTTAATCGGCAGCGCCGACATTGCGTCCTCGCGGATTTCGCGAGGACGCAAGCCATGGCCGACAAGCCGGAATATGTCGATTTGATCAGCGAGGCCACGCGCCAGCACCGCCGGCGCGCAACGCCGCTGCGCATCGTTGCCAAGCCCGAGGTCGAGGAAACCTCGAAGCTCAGCCGCTGGCCGCCGGCGATGTTCAGGCAATGGAAGCTTGAGAATTTGCGGCGGTGGAAATCCGCGTCGTGGAAGCTGAAGGATTGGCTGTAGGCCACGCTGTCATTCCGGGGTGGCGCGGAAGCGCCAGACCCGGAATCTCGAGATTCCGGGTTCGATGCTTCGCATCGCCCCGGAATGACGGTGCTAACTCACATCACCAATACCGGTACGGATAGTGCCAGCGGGGCCAGCGGCAAACGCGGCGCGGGCCGTAATAGGTCCAGATGATCCGGCAGCGGCGCGGATAATGGTAGTAGGGATAATAGCCGCCATAATAATAGCGCCGGTGGAAGTGACGGTAGCCGTAATAGGGGCGGTGATAGCCCCAGTGACGGTGATAGCCGCCATAGCCGCCGTAGCGAACGCCGCCATAGCGATAGCCGCCGATATGGCTGTGAAAGGCCGGCGCGGCGCGGAAGGCGCCGATATGGCCGCCACGAAATCCACCGCCGCGGAAGCCGCCGATATGTCCTCCGCCGCCATGGAAGCCGCCACCGCGGAAGCCTCCGCCGTGAAAGCCGCCACCATGTCCGCCGTGCCCGCCGCCGTGGCGAACCTGCGTGACGAGATCGTCGGCTGCAGCCTTCGTCGCGGGCGACGTGGCCGGATTGATCAACGTGAGTGCTTCAGCGCGACGCGCGGTGCCGGCCGACAGCATCAGCGCCGTGGCGGCCGCAATTCCGAGCAAGCGCATCGGGCTTGCCTTGAGACCTGATGTCCTCAGCATAGAATCCTCCCTAAATCTGGACAGCGCAGTTGCGGCGCGACGTCTTGGCCGCGCCAAACGCTGTTCAATTGCGGTCGCTCCCTGGATTAGACTGAGGAGACCGATGTGAACGCCCCATGAATGAACGACGCTGGGCTTCGCGATGCGACGCAGTGCCGCGACGGAAGGAGTTTTTTGGAAATGACTGTCTACGCGATTGCGCAATTGAAGATGACAGACCGCGCGGCCTATGACCGTTATCAGGCGCGCTTCTTCGACGTGTTCAAGAAGTATGGCGGAAAGCTGCTCGCCGCGGACGAACATCCGCGCGTGCTCGAAGGCGCATGGCCGCATGACAAGATTGTCATGATGTCATTCCCGGATGAGGCTGCGTTCCTCGCCTTCTCGAACGCACCAGACTACGAGGAAATCTCGCGCGACCGCAAAGCGGGTGCGCAGGCGACGGTACTTCTGGTCAAGGGATTTGCGCCAGACCGCTAACGCGTCACCACCACGGCCCGTAGCCGAACACGAAGGGAGCAGGCACCGCGTAGGGATAGGGACGGTAGTGGACCGGCCGCGCGTAATAGCGTGGATCATGGCGCGCAGCCGGCCGCACCATGTCATGGGTTCGCGCGTGTCGTCGCACATCGAAAACCGCGATCCCGGCCGCGGCCTCCGGCACCCTTCGCGCAGTGGAAGCGCGCGGCAGACCGGCGGCAAGCGCGACGGCAACGGCTAATGCAATCCATCTCGCCATGACGACCCCCACGAGGCCACCGTTCGTTGGCGCGGGCAGTGAACCTGGCATCAGCCCCGGCGCCAGTAACAGCTCACACGCGGCACGATCACCGTGCCGCTCGGGCGGTACTCCTGCACATAGGTGGCGTTGCACACGCGGACTGCGTCGGGGCCCGGATTGTAGCGCGGATAGACACCGTCCGGGCTGTAATAGGGCGTGACGCGCAGGCGTGCCGGGGCCCGCTTGCGCGGCGGGGGAACGTCGTCCGGCGAGGCGGCCTGGGCGAGACGGATCTCGGGGGCGGTCTGCGCCTCGGCGCCAACGCAAAACTGCGAAAACAACCCCATGCACAGTAGCGTCAGCGCTGTTTTCGCTCGCATTTTTCCGCCCACTTGAAACGTCCCATTCGAGGTCCCACGCTCCCCGTTTTGGCGGCGCTCGTCAACCTCGCCGGGCTTATAAAGCCAGATGCATCGCCGCGGAACCCGCGGTAAGAGAACCCCATGTGGACGGAATTGAAAGCGCCCTCACTGGCCGAGATGGAAGCGACGGCGCACGACATCTTCGAGCGCCTGCCGGCGGAGTTTCGCAAGCTCTGCGAGGGCGTCATCATCCGCGTCGACGACTTCCCGACCGATGAGGTGCTGGACGAGATGCAATGCGAGAGCGAGTTCGACCTGCTCGGCCTGTTCCAGGGCATCGGCCTGCCGCAGCAGAGTTTCGGCGACGTGGCGCGGCTGCCCAACATGGTCTGGCTCTACCGTCGACCGATCCTGGACTATTGGGCCGAGCACGACGAGACCCTCGGCCACATCGTCCGCCACGTCCTGATCCACGAGATCGGCCACCATTTCGGTCTGTCGGACGACGATATGGCCGCGATTGAGGCGAAGGCGGATTGAGGGCCGCACAAAGCCGGTGCGCTCCCTCGCCTGCTTGCGGGGGAGGGCTGGAGAGAGGGTGTCTCCACAGCGGGAAAGTCCCCTAGACGAGAGAGCCCCCACCCGCCGCGCTACGCGCGTCGACCTCCCCCCGCAAGCGGGAGAGGTGCAATCCCGATGCCGCACCAGTCCAGCCTCAAACCCGCCAGCAGACGAGATCTGCCGAATTCGGCCTAGGATTTCCAGCCCGATCGCGATAAACACCTGTTCCCCTAGACCCATCCGGGAAGCGCAACCATGGACAAGTTCACCACGCTGGAAGGCGTCGCGGCGCCGCTGAAGATCATCAATGTCGACACCGACATGATCATTCCGAAGCAGTACCTCAAGACCATCAAGCGCACCGGCCTTGGCAAGGGGCTCTTCTCCGAGCAGCGCTACAAGGACGACGGCAGCGAGAATCCCGATTTCGTGCTGAACCAGCCGGCCTATCGCAACGCCAAGGTGCTGGTGGCCGGCGACAATTTCGGCTGCGGGTCGAGCCGCGAGCACGCGCCCTGGGCGCTGCTCGACTTCGGCATCCGCTGCGTGATCTCGACCTCGTTCGGCGACATCTTCTACAACAACTGCTTCAAGAACGGCATTCTGCCGATCCGCGTCTCGCAGGAAGATCTCGACAAGCTGTTCGATGACGCTGAGCGCGGCGCCAACGCGACGCTGACGATCGACCTGCCCAACCAGGAAATCCGCGGTCCCGACGGCGGCAAGGTCAAATTCGAGATCGATCCGTTCCGCAAGCACTGCCTGATCAACGGCCTCGACGACATCGGCCTGACGATGGAAAAGAAGGCCTCGATCGACAGCTATGAGGAGAAGCTCAAGCGCGAACGCGCCTGGGCCTGAGATCGCTTTTCTGGTTCGAGCCCCGGTGCTGACCGCGCCGGGGCTTTTTCTTTGCTCTGACTATCCTTATAGCTCGCGCATGCTGCCCGACATCGTCACCTTCTGGCATGGTCCGATGGACGCCCTGCGCCAGACCTGTCTGCGCTCGCAGCTGGCTGCCGGCCACAAGGTCACGGTCTATAGCTTCGACACCATTCCGGGCCTGCCTGCAGGCATCGCGAATGCGGATGCCGAAGCGATCCTGCCGCACGCCTTCTCCGAACGATTGCGGCCGCCGCAGCCGGACGGCAGCTGGCGCGACTGGACCACGCTGCAGTTCAGCGACTTCTTCCGCATGAAGCTGATGGCGAAGGGCCTCGGCCTCTGGCTCGATGCCGACGTGCTGCTGCTGAAGCCCGTCGAGATCGATCCGGCAAAACCCTATTTCGCCTGGGAGCGGCCGCGCCAACTCGGCAATTCCGTGATCTACCTGCCGGCCGGGCACGGCATCGTCGCGGCCTTCGAGGAGCTGATGGAGCAGGAGGAGCTGACGCCGAACTGGCTGTCCGTGCGCCACCGCGTCACCTTCGCGATGCGCCGCCTCCGCGGCGGCTCGAACCGTCTCTCGGACATTCGCGTGGCGATCTACGGACCGGCGGCACTGACCGCGCTCGCGCGTCGCACCGGCGAGCTCGCTTACGCGCTACCCAAGCAATCGTTCTACGCCGTGCATGCCGAGCCAAAACTGTTCTTCGATCCATCAAGCTATCTCGGCCTCGTCACCAATCCCGAGATCATCGGCCTGCACATCTCGCCCAAGGGCCGTGGCGGCGAAAAGCCGATTCCGGGCAGCCTGTATGCCTGGGCGGCGGAGCGGTTCGGATAGCGGCCGCGTAGAAAGTGCGCTCCAAAGGCGGCTCTCCCGCAAGCAAGTCCGCGTTGGACACTGAGATTGCCCTTCGTTTGAAGATCATTTAGCAGCCACGAAATAGAAGTCCTGTCGGCCGGAGATCGAGCCGTAACTGAAGGGTTTTTGCCGACGACCGGTCGCTTCCATGACATCGTCGCGAACGAAATCGAAGAGCCTGCGGACTTCGAGGCCCGGCGTTGGAACGTTCTTGACGAAGGCAGCCGCGAACGGACTATTGATCCCGTCACCGTCAAGTGCGGTCTCGCCGTCCTTGGCGGCGTAGACCACCAGCGTTCCCGCCTCTGGCTCGATCGGGGCCAAACCTCGCGATACCGAACGCGACGCCACCGTCATCGTCCGCTTCATCTGGTTTGCGAATGGGTTGTCGCGGCAGGCATCGAGAATGACGAGGCGCAGCTTTTTGGCGCGCTCCGCCGCATTGAGAACCTGATCAACCGGAACGGCTTCAAATCCGATTTCGCGATCCGCGGCAATCTTGGCATCCGTCGGAATGAGATAGTTGACGCCGCCGACCTCCATGCCGTGCCCGGCATAATACACGACGGCCCAATCCGCCGTTTCCGCACGTGCTGCGAATTCGCGCAGGGCATTCACCAGCGCATCCTTGCGGAGATTGGTCAGCAGGGTAACTGCTTCGAACCCAGTGAGCTTCAGCACGTCGGCGACGAGGCTTGCATCCCGCACGGGGTTCGCTAGCGCGGCGACGTTTTCATAAGCCGAATTGCCGATCACGAGAGCGATGCGGCGATCGCCGTTCGCAGCCCCGGACGCCACCACAGCCGGCGCCACACTGGGTTTCTCGACCAATATCGTTGCTGGCCGCGGCGAAGGCAGGACAGCAAGCCGCTCGCGAGCCTTGTCCTGGGCCCATCTTGTGGCGCCATGGCTCAATCCGAGCGTGGCATTGAAGTCGGTCCTTGCTTTGGCGAAATCTCCGCGCTTCTCGTAGGCCAGTCCGCGGTTGACATACGCGTTCGCGTATGTGGGATCCACGCGTATCGCTTCTGTGTAATCTGCAATGGCGCGGTCCGTGTCGCCCTTGCTGCCGTATGCATTCCCGCGGTTGAAATAGGCGTTTGCATTGGTGGGCTGCAGGCGAACCGCTTCGCTATAGTCAGCAATTGCGCGGTCGGTGTTGCCTTTGTTGCTGTAGGCATTGCCTCGATTGTAGTACGCGTTCGCATAGGCCGGATCGAGCCGGATTGTCGCCGTGTAGTCCGCGATCGCACGCTCCGTGTCGCCTTTGATGCTATAAGCGTTGCCGCGATTGTAGTACGCGTGCGCATGCGTCGGATCGAGACGGAGCGTTGCCGTGTAGTCCGCTATGGCACGATCATTGTTGCCATTAGCGCTGTAAGCGTTGCCCCGGTTGTAGTAGGCGTTCGCATCCTTGGGATCTCGCCGGATCGCCTCCGAGGCGGCTGCAATGGCAGGGCTCGTGTCGTCCTTGACGCGATCGACAGCCGCTGCCGGGCCAGCGAGGGCAAGAATGACAAAGCAATAAAATAATTTGCGGAGCATAAGAACCCCACTCGCCATATCGAAAGGATGGAAGCCGTATTTAAACGGCGCAAATTTAACGGGGCAACCAGCCGGATTGTGTGACCTAAATCACAGGAACGTCGACTTCGCGGCGGCTGTCGCCAGTTGGTGCTGAGGATAGATGCCCGTGCACTCGAGCGCTTGCTGAGGAGCATCATGCCCAGTTGCGAACATGCCGACGCACCGGCGCAAATTGCCACGGTTATTGCGCCAACGCTTCGACGCTGGAGTCGCTTGACCGCGCCGATCTGGCGCCGCGCCGAGGCAGCTTGCACCGGAGCCTATCGGTTCAGCGTCGATAAAACCGCGCGCGCAAGATCCGCGGGCCACTCTACCAGTTGATCCGCGCCGGCTGTTTCCAGCTCATCCCGAGTGCCATATCCCCAGAGCACGCCGAGGCCGCGTATCTTGACCGCGTGAGCGCCATTGATGTCGTGGCGGCGGTCGCCGACCATGAGGCTGTGCGATGCAGAGATATCGTGCTTGGATAGGATATGGGCGAGCAGCTCAGGCTTGTGATCCAGCACGCCGCCGGGAACTGAGCCATGAATGCCGTCGAAATGCGTCGCTAAGTTCAGATTCTCCAGGATCCGCCGCGCGAAGATTTCGCGCTTCGATGTCGCGAGATAGATTCGCAATCCAGCGCTTCGCATCTCCTCAAGCGCCCAGTTGATTCCGGGATAGAGCTCGCTTCCGAGCAGGCCACTGTCGCCGTAATGCTGGCGATAGGCCGCTACGGCTAACTCGATGCGGTCATCACCGTAGGCGGCGAGCAACGCCCGTAATATGTCTTCAAGCGGCGGTCCGATGAAGCGCTTGATATCGAGGGTGTCGCCGGGCTCATGACCGAGCGCACGCAACGCAGCCAGGCAGCTCGCGGCAATGCCCGGCTGGGAATCGACCAGCGTTCCGTCGAGATCGAGGAGGACGCAGCGGGCTGCGCCCATGGCTCAGCCCTTCCCCATCGCCGCGATTGCGTCTGCGATCTCGATCGTGCGCCGCGCCATGTCCGCGTGCAGGCGCTCCACCATCGCGCCGTCGAGCCGGATCGCGCCGCGCGAGACGTTCTCCGGCAATTCGAACGCCGCGATGATTTTTCGCGCCCGCGCGACTTCCTCTTCGGGCGGGGTGAAGATCGCGTTGCAGGCATCGATCTGCGAGGGATGGATCAGCGTCTTGCCGTCGAAGCCGAGATCGCGGCCTTGCGCGCATTCGGTGGCAAAGCCGTCGGCATTGGCGATGTCGCTATAGGGGCCGTCGAGGATTTCGAGGCCGTGGGCGCGCGTCGCCAGGATGCAATGGGTGATCATCGGGATCATCGCGGCACGGCCCGGCAGCATCCTGATGCGGGTCTCGCGCGAAATGTCGTTCGGGCCGAACACGAAGCCTGCGAGGCGGCTCGACGGATCGCGGCCGGCGGCGGCCAGTTCCTCGGCATGGAGCACGGCGCGCGCGGTCTCGATCATGGCCCAGACCTTCACGGTCGACGCAGCGCCAAGCTCGGCCAGCTTCCGGCCGATCGTATCGAGATCTTCGATGCTTGAAACTTTTGGAACCAGGATGCCGTCCGGGGACGCCTTAGCAGCCATCGCGACGTCACCGGCCCACCAGGGCGTGTCGAGGCCGTTGGTCCGGATCAGGACCTCGCGTTTGCCAAAACCCTTGGCGGCGATCGCGGCGGCGATGCCGTCGCGCGCCACCGCCTTGGCCTCGGGGGCGACGGAATCCTCGAGGTCGAGGATGAGGCCGTCGGCGGGAAGATTGCGCGCCTTTTCCAGCGCGCGGGGGTTGGAGCCGGGCATGAACAGATGGCTGCGGCGCGGGCGGGTCATGCGAGCGTTCCTTCCTCGTCAGTCCTCTGACCGAAGCCGATAGCATCTGGCCTGCCTATTCGAAAGGCTTGTTCGCCCCTGCGGTCTATGATTAGGCATAGGCATGACGACATTCCCGAAGCATTTGCTGGAAGGCTACAAGGCCTTCGCCACCCAGCGGCTGCCGACCGAGCAGAACCGCTATCGCGAACTCTCTGTCAAAGGACAGTCGCCCGAGACGATGGTGATCGGCTGCTGCGACTCGCGGGTCTCCCCCGAGGTGATCTTCGATGCCGGGCCGGGCGAACTCTTCGTCGTCCGCAACATCGCCAACCTGGTGCCGACCTATCAGCCTGACGAGAACGCACACGGCGTCTCGGCGGCGCTGGAATTTGCGGTGACGGTGCTGAAGGTGAAGCACATCGTGGTGCTCGGCCACGCCCAATGCGGCGGCATCCGTGCCTTCATCGACAAGAGCGAGCCGCTGACGCCGGGCGACTTCATCGGCAAATGGATGCAGATGTTCATCAAGCCGGGCGAGGTGGTCGAGCAGCGCGAGCACGAGACCATGGCGCAGTTCGTCGAGCGCATCGAGAAGGCCGCGGTGTTCCGCAGCCTGGAAAACCTGATGACCTTCCCGTTCGTGCGCAAGGCGGTGGAGAGCGGCCAGATGCAGACCCACGGCGCCTATTTCGGCGTGGCCGAGGGCACGCTGTTCGTGCTGGACAAGGCCGCGAAGGAATTCAGGAGCGCGCAAAGCGTGGCGTAGGCTACCACTCTTGTACGGTGGGCAAAGCGGAGCGTGCCCACCACTTCTGTCGCAATCTGGAGAGATGGTGGGCACGGCGCTTCGCGCCTTTGCCCCACCCTACGGCAGCTCGACTTTACGCCGCCTTCTTCTTCGCACTGATCAGCTTGCGGTTGATCAGGACTTCCGCGATCTGGATCGCGTTCAGCGCGGCGCCCTTGCGCAAATTGTCGGACACGCACCACAGCACGAGGCCGTTCTCCACCGTCGCGTCCTCGCGGATGCGGCTGATATAGGTGGCGTCCTCGCCGGCCGCTTCGTAAGGGGTGGCGTAGCCGCCGGGCTCCTGCTTGTCGATGACGAGGCAGCCCGGCGCCTTGCGCAGGATCTCGCGGGCTTCGTCCGCACTGATCGGGTTCTCGAACTCGATGTTGACGGCCTCGGAGTGGCCGACGAAGACCGGCACGCGCACGCAGGTGGCGGAGAGCTTGATCTTGGGATCAAGAATCTTCTTGGTCTCCGCCATCATCTTCCACTCTTCCTTGGTGTAACCGTCCTCCATGAAGACGTCGATGTGGGGGATGACGTTGAATGCGATGCGCTTGGGGAATTTCTTCGCGACCAGCTCGTCATTTGTGTAGACGGCCTTGGTCTGCGAGAACAATTCGTCCATCGCGTCCTTGCCGGCACCCGACACGGATTGATAGGTCGAGACCACGACGCGCTTGATGGTCGCCTTGTCGTGCAGCGGCTTGAGCGCGACGACGAGCTGCGCGGTCGAGCAGTTCGGGTTGGCGATGATGTTCTTCTTCTTGAAGCCTTCGGTCGCAGCCGCATTCACTTCCGGCACGATCAGCGGCACGTCCGGATCCATGCGCCACGCCGAGGAATTGTCGATCACGACCGCGCCGGCCGCGCCGATCTGCGGCGACCATTCCTTCGACACCGAGCCGCCCGCCGACATCAGGCAGATGTCGACGTCGGAGAAGTCGTAATGCTCGAGCGCTTTGATCTTCAGGGTGCGGTCGCCATAGGAGACCTCGACGCCGACGCTGCGGCGCGACGCCAGGGCCACGACCTCGTCGGCGGGGAATTTGCGCTCGTCCAGGATGTTGAGCATTTCCCGTCCGACATTGCCGGTCGCGCCGACGACTGCGACTTTGTAACCCATCGTTCACTCTCCGATGAAAAAGCCCGTTCCTGAAGCTGACGCTTAAACAGGAAGAGCAGCGCTTCTATGCGAGAACCGGCCTCAAGACAACGTTGGACCATGCCTGAAGGCCGTGGATGCAGTCGCCTGAGGCCAGCACGGCCGTTAGCCCCACCCAGATCCATCTGGCGCTTGCAGCCTTCGCCGATGAGGTCGTCGGCACGCTGGCGCGCCTGATCGCCTATGTGGGGGCGCTCGCCCTGTTTGCCATCCTCGCCCTCGCGGCGCTCGGCCAGCTGCCCGACTTGCAGGGCGATGAGCCGGCGGACGAGCCGGGCTGGAGCGTGGCCGACCGCCCGCACCCGGCCTTCGCCATCAGCCGGATCGATTCATCAGAGAAAACAGCCTCTTACACCATCCTTCGGCATCCCGAAGGCGGCCGCAGGGACGTGCTGCGCTGGACAAACGAGGCCGGCCAGCCCGTGGCCGAGCTCGACATCTACCGGGAAGGCGGCGAGTTCGACGTGGCCCGTCCGGCGACTGCGGATCTGGCCGTGGAAATGGGATTGAGCACGACGAGCACGCTTGAGCAGGCCGGCCTGATCGACACGAAATTCGGTCCCGTCGCCCTGTTCCGGCCGGTCGGCGCGGCGGAGGGGACGCGGGCTTGCCTCGGCTATCTCAAGCGCAGCGAGGAGCCGGCGCTGCAGATATCCGGCTTCTCCTGCCAGGGCAACACCCTGCCCGCCCGGCGCGCGGCGATTGCCTGCACGCTGAACCGGTTGACGCTGCTGACCTCGGGCAACGAGCCCAGGCTGGCCGAATTGTTCGCCCGCGCCGAGTTGAAGCGCCGGACCTGCGATTCCCCGGGTTCACCGGACTGGCTGCTGGGCGCCGCCAACGCGCAGTTGCGCGGGGCGCTTTAGGTTGTTGTTTGAGCGTGATCTTTCGGAAAACCGCTGCACACTTTTTCGGATCACGCTCAAGACCGCATCAAGCTCAAGTGGCTGGTATTGATGCAACTTTTGCCGGCACGCGCGATTATTCCGGGCTGGTGTGACCCAATTGACCTAGTTGCGTCTGCCCCGGCCGGGCTAGTATGGGGTGAATCGACTGGCGGCCTGCCGCCTGAAGGGGACGTGATGAGCTTGAATTTCTCTGCGGCGAACAAATTGGCGAACTTGCTTGCGGCGGGCGCCGTCATTGCCATGTCCTCTGCCATCGGTTTGGCTTCGCCGGCTTCGGCCGACACCAAGACCAAGCGCTATGACGAGCGCGGCCGACACTATTACGGACCGAGCGGCCCCAACGCGGTCTACCAGCAGGGCCGCACCCGCATCTATGTGAGCAAGCGCTCCTGGCTCGACGGCGGCACCGAGGTCAATCCCGGCGACCGCAAGTTCAGCGACTACGCCTTCCCGCCGGCGGTGGGCTATCCGTCCTTCGCCCGCGAGAACCTCAACCGTCCGATCGACCGCCAGCCGCTCTCGCCGCCGCAGGATGTCGGCGGTTACCCGCAGAATTTCCCGCTGTACTGAAGCGGACCGTCGACCGAATCAAAATGGCCGGGCTCACGCCCGGCCAATTTGTTTGGGCCGTCATTCCGGGGCGGCTCGAAGAGCCGAACCCGGAATCTCGAGATTCCGGCTCTGGTCCTTCGGACCATCCCGGAATGACGGCATCTACCCATGCAGCTTCTGCAATTCCTTCAAAATCGCTTCGCCCATCTGCGTGGTCGAGGCGGCTTTGGTGCCTTCCGACTTGATGTCGGCGGTGCGCAGGCCGCTGGCCAGCACGGCGGCGATCGCGGCATCGACCTTGTCGGCGAGATCGCCCATGTCGAAGGAATAGCGCAGCGCCATGCCGAAAGACGAGATCATCGCGATCGGATTGGCGAGGCCCTTGCCGGCGATATCGGGGGCGGAGCCGTGCACCGGCTCGTACAGCGCCTTGCGCTTCTTGCTCTTGACGTCGACCTCGCCGAGCGAGGCCGAGGGCAGCATGCCGAGCGATCCGGTCAGCATCGCCGCGATGTCGGACAGCATGTCGCCAAACAGATTATCGGTGACGATGACGTCGAACTGCTTCGGCGACTTCACCAGCATCATGCCGCCGGAATCGGCGAGCTGATGCTCGAGCGTGACGTCAGGGTATTCGCGCTTGTGAACCTGCGTGACGACCTCGTTCCAGAGCACGCCCGACTTCATGACGTTGCGCTTCTCCATCGACGTCACCTTGTTCTTGCGCTTCTTGGCAAGCTCGAAGGCGACGCGGGCGATGCGCTCGATCTCATAGGTGTCGTAGACCTGGGTATCGACGGCGCGCTTCTGGCCGTTGCCGAGATCGGTGATGGTCTTGGGCTCGCCGAAATAGACCCCGCCGGTGAGCTCGCGCACGATGACGATGTCGAGGCCCTCGACCGCTTCGCGCTTCAGGCTCGAAGCGTCCGCCAGCGCCGGGTAGCACATGGCGGGACGGAGGTTCGCGAACAGAGCGAGATCCTTGCGCAGGCGAAGCAGGCCGGCCTCGGGGCGCACCTCATAGGGCACGGCGTCCCATTTCGGACCGCCGACCGCGCCGAAGATCACGGCGTCGGCGTCCTTGGCCTTGGCCATGTCGCCTTCCGAGATCGACACCTTGTGCGCGTCATAGGCCGCGCCGCCGACAAGGCCCGTATCGGTCTCGAACTTGGCGATCCCGGCCGAATTGAGCCAATCGATCAGCCGCTTCACCTCGCCCATCACCTCGGGGCCGATACCGTCGCCGGGGAGCAGCAGCAGTTTATGGGTCGCCATGGTCGTGTCCTCAGTTTTTCCTCGTCATTGCCGGGCTTGACCCGGCAATCCAGCCTTCTTGAAAGATGGATGCCCGGGTCAAGCCCGGGCATGACGAAGGGGATGAATTTCGGCCGGAGTGCTAGAGCGGCGTTGCGCGCTTGGCAAGACACCATTGCCGGGGAGCCGCCTGTGCAAAGCGGATGGAGCCTGCCACACTCGCGCCGCCGGAGTACCCCCTTGCACGCCCCTGACCGCCTCCCGCCCAACGCGCATCCCGCGCGGCTGATCCTGACCTTGTCGCTGGCGGCGACGGTCGGGCTCGGGATCGGCCGCTTTGCCTATGCACTGGTGCTGCCCGATATGCGGGAGACCCTCGGCTGGTCCTACTCGGCGGCCGGGTTCATGAACACCATCAACGCCGTCGGCTACCTCGTTGGCGCGCTGGTAGCGTCCCGGCTGATCCAGCGGGTCGGCTGGTCGGCGGCGATCCGCCTGGGAACCCTGGCCTGCGTCGCCGGGCTCGCCACCTGCGCGCTATCCGGCAATTTCGTTGCGCTGAGCCTCGCGCGCCTCGTGCTGGGCTTGGGCGCGGCGGCCGGCTTCGTCGCCGGCGGCGCGCTGGCTGCGACCATCGCCCAGTCGCGCCCGGAGCGCGCCAATTTCCTGCTGAGCCTGTTCTACGCCGGCCCGGGCATCGGCATTCTCGCCTCGGGGCTGATCGCCCCGTTCACGCTGCAATATTTCGGGCCAGGCTCGTGGTGGATCGTCTGGTGGGCGCTGACGCTGCTGTCCATCGCAATGACGATTCCGCTGTTCCTGATCCGCATCGAAAGCGGTGCGCGCTTCTCGGAAGGCAGCCACGCGTCGTTTGCGATTCTGCCCGTGCTGATCTATCTCGCCGGCTACTTCCTGTTCGGCGCCGGCTACATCGCCTACATGACCTTCATGATCGCCTATGTGCGCGACGGCGGCGGCGGGGCCGCGGCACAGGCCGCATTCTGGAGCCTGATCGGGCTGAGCGCCTTCGTCACGCCATGGGTTTGGCGCGGCGTGCTGGCGCTCGATCGCGGCGGGCTTGCCACCGCCATCATTCTCGGCACCAACGCGTTAGGAGCCGCCTTGCCGATGCTCGGACATTCGCCGGCGTGGCTTGCGGTCTCCGCGGTGGTGTTCGGCGTCGCGTTCTTCGCCGTGGTCGGCTCGACCACCGCCTTCGTGCGCTTCAACTATCCGCCCGAGATGTGGCCGACCGCGATCGCGGCGATGACGATCTCGTTCGGCGTCGGCCAGACGCTGGGGCCGATCGTGGTCGGCGCGATCACCGATGCGCTGGGGAGCTTGAGTTACGCGTTGAACGTATCGGCGGCGCTGCTGGCGCTGGGGGCGTTGGCGGCGCTGTGCCAGCGCAAGGTGGCGTCGGCATAATCGTCATTTCCGGGGCGCGCGCAGCGCGAACCGGGAATCCAGAGGTTTGTGGCGCGAGATTCCGGGTTCTCGCTTCGCGAGCCCCGGAATGACAGCCTCAATCAGCTCCCACTAAACGAATTATACCCCTGGTCTTCCCAATAGCCGCCCTTGTAGTCGTTGGTGACTTCCATGGACACCACGTATTTCGGATTCTTGAAGCCAAGTTTTGTCGGCACGCGGATCTTCATCGGGAAACCGTAGGCGCGCGGCAGAATCTCGTTCGCGTATTTGAATGTCATCTGGGTCTGCGGATGCAGCGCGCTGCGCATGTCGAGCGGCGAGTTGTAGCCGTCCTTGTCGGCGCACTGGAACCAGACATATTTCGCACGCGTGTCGGCGCCGATCAGTTTGAGGAAATCGCGCAGCGGCGTGCCGGTCCAGCTTCCGATCGCGCTCCAGCCCTCGACGCAGATGTGGCGGGTGATTTGCGTGACCTGCGGCAGCTTGTAGAGCTCATCCAGCGTCCAGGACTTCGTGTTGTCGACGAGGCCGCGCACCTCGAGCTTCCAGTCTTTGCCGTCGACGTCGGGCGCGTCGTCGAGATCGTAATAGGCGTTGAACGGGAACGGCTTGGTGATCGCGCTCTCGGGAAACGTCGGCGCCAGCGCATCGGGATTGAAGATGAAGGCCTGCACCGCGTCGTTGAACTTGGAGACCTGCTTCAGCATCTCCTCGGCCGAGGAGGAATCGACGACGTCGCAGCCGGTGAGCAGCGTCAGCGCCCCTAAGCTGGCGCCGCCCGCGATGAAGCGGCGGCGGGTGACATCAGGCATCGTCTTGATGGAGTCCTTGATCAGCAATCGCTTGTCGACGCCGGGGATCAGGAATGAGCGCTTGGCCATGATCTCCTCCCTCTCAACGACCAATGATCATCGCGCGTAGGCTCTTCGGCACCAGCAGCGCGAGAGCAACGTGAACGATCAGGAACGCACAGATCGCGGCCATGCAGAAGAAGTGCACATAGCGCGCGGTTGGATAATCGCCGAACAGCATCACCAAATAATAGAGCTGGACCGGCTTCCAGATCGCGAGGCCCGAGAGCACGATCAGCACGCCGACCACGATGATGCCGGCATAGAGCAGGCGCTGCACGTAATTGTAGACGGTGAGATCGTCATGGCCGAGCTTGAAGGTCAGCGCCGCCCTGACGTCGTGCAGCACGCCCGCCGGCGTGATCGGGAGCAGCTTCTTGCGGAAGCGGCCGGTGGCGAAACCGGTGATGAGATAAGCGAGGCCGTTGATCATCAACAGCCACATCGCCGCAAAATGCCAGAGCAGGCCGCCGCCAAGCCAGCCGCCGAGTGTGTACTCGCGGGGAAAGCTGAAGCCGAACAGCGGCGAGGCGTTGTAGATCTGCCAGCCCGACAGGATCATCAGGATCATGGCAAGCGCATTGATCCAGTGCATGATCCGCACCCAGACCGGCTGGATCACTTTGGCCGGAGTGGCCCTGACCTGCTCGTCGCTGACTGTGAGGCTCGCCATGATGGTTCCGTCCTGAAGGTCGTGACAGCAATTATACGCCGAAGCGTCCGCTTTCGTTACGCCCTTCCGGCATGGAATCGATACCGGCAGGCTATCACGGTCACAATAAAGCGAGCCGGGTACCCCCGGCTCGCCGCCTCAAGGCCTCCTGTTCGGGGGATGAAACAGGACCGCGCAGTATTACGTCGCCGGCATCAGCACGGTGTCAACCACATGGATGACGCCATTCGACTGGTTGACGTTGGAGATCGTCACCATCGAGGTGCCGCCCTTGGCGTCGACGATCCAGACCTTGCCGTCCATTTTCTTTACCGTCAGCTCCTCGCCTTCTGCGGTCTTCAGCTTCTTGCCGTCGGTGAGGGCAGAGGCATCGAGCTTGCCGGGCACGACGTGATAGGTGAGGATCTTGGTCAGCGTCGCCTTGTTCTCGGGCTTGACCAGATTGTCGACGGTGCCGGCCGGCAGCTTGCCGAAGGCGGCGTTGGTCGGCGCGAACACCGTGAACGGGCCCTTGCCTTCGAGCGTCGGCACCAGGCCGGCCGCCTTCACCGCCGCCACGAGCGTGGTGTGGTCCTTGGAGTTGACCGCGTTCTGGACGATGTTCTTGGACGGGAACATCGCGGCGCCGCCGACCATGACGGTCCTTTCCTCGGCGCTGACAGGCGCGACGACGGTCGCGGTGACGATCAGGGCACTGAAGGCGGCGGCAGCGAGACAGGCAATGCGCTTCGACATGGAGATCTCCCGATTGAATTGAGACCGGCGATGGCCGGCGTTGAGCTGGCAACAACGGCGGCTGCGACAGTGTGGGGTGATGCAGCAGTGCCGTCGTTGGACCGAATTACGGGAGGGCTTGCGCTGCGGTTTCGGGTCAAAACTCTTTGTGATGCGTGAAACTATGGGGAAGGGATTACGTGTGGGGGCGCGCGAGAGGGTGCAAAGCGGACGGTCGTGTAGGGTGAGCAAAGCGCAGCGTGCCCACCCCGCGCTTCCTCAAATGCGGAGAGATGGTGGGCACGGCGCTTCGCGGCTTTGTCCACCCTACGGCAGTGTGCCTCCATCCGGGCTACAGGCCGACAATCAATCCCTGCTCTGCGGCGTCTGGATGAAGCCGCGATTATGCGTGGGACTGATCAACACTTCGTTGATGCAGACTCTGGCCGGCATGCTTGCGATGAAGGCGATGGTGCGGCCGAGATCTTCGGATTGCAGCATCCTGGCCTGCTCCTCCTCGCTCGGCACCACCGGGCGCAGTTTCAGGATCGGCGTCGCCACCTCGCCCGGCATCAGGCAGCAGGCGCGCAGGCCGTTGACGCATTCGTCCATGTTGAAGGAATGGGTCAGCGCCAGCACCGCATGCTTGGTTGTGGTATAGGCCGGGCCCGGCATCTTCGAGACATGGCGGCCGGCCCAGGACGAGACGTTGATGATCGCGCCGTCCTGCTGTTTGCGCATCGTCGGCAGCACCGCGCGCATGCAATAGAGCACGCCGTTGAGATTGACTTGGACCAGTCTGTCCCAGCCTTCCAGTTCCATATCCTTCCAGCTGCGCTTGGGGACATTGATGCCGGCATTGTTCACCAGCAGATCGATCCGGTCATATCTGGCGACGATCTGATCGGCCGCCTTCTGGGCTTCCGTGGCGTTGGACACGTCCAACACAATGGCCTCGGCCGTCCCGCCCGCTCCCGTGATCTTCGCGACCACGGCATCCAGGGCTGGCTGGCGCCGGCCCGAGACCACCACCGTCCAGCCATCGGCCGCGAGCGCCTCGGCGCCGGCCTCCCCGATGCCGCTGCCGCCGCCGGTGACCCAGGCCACGCGTTTCCCGTTTCTTGTCATGCCAACTGTCTCCGTTGCTTCTGCGGGGCGGTTTTTGCTAATCCAGCCCTCGGTTTTGACCGGCCTTTGCCGGCGAGGAATGTTGCATGAACCAAGCTGCCAACGCCAACCTGTTTTCCCGCCTGTTCGACGGCCTTTCCGATCCCAAACGCCTCGCGATCGAGACGCATGACGGCGCCCCTATCAGCTATGGCGATCTGATCGCGCGCGCGGGGCAGATGGCGAATGTGCTGGTCGCACGCGGCGTGAAGCCCGGCGATCGCGTCGCGGTGCAGGTGGAGAAATCGGTCGCTAATATCGTGCTGTATCTTGCCACCGTGCGGGCCGGCGCGGTCTATCTGCCGCTGAACACTGCCTATACGCTGAACGAGCTCGACTACTTCATCGGCGATGCCGAGCCGTCGCTGGTGGTCTGCGATCCCTCCAAGGCCGAGGGCCTCGCCCCGATCGCGGCCAAGGTGAAAGCCGGGGTCGAGACGCTCGGGCCTGACGGCAGGGGCTCGCTAACGGATGCCGCCGCCAAGGCGAGCAGCGAGTTTACGACGGTGTCGCGCGAAAACGGCGACCTCGCCGCGATCCTCTACACGTCCGGCACCACGGGCCGCTCCAAGGGCGCGATGCTCACCCACGACAATCTGGCGTCGAATTCGCTCAGCCTCGTCGATTACTGGCGCTTCACGGACAAGGACGTCTTGATCCACGCGCTGCCGATCTACCACACCCACGGCCTGTTCGTCGCGACCAACGTGACGCTGTTCGCGCGGGCGTCGATGATCTTTCTGCCGAAGCTCGATCCGGATCTGATCATCAAGCTGATGGCGCGCGCCACAGTGCTCATGGGCGTTCCAACCTTCTACACACGGCTTCTGCAGAACCCCGCGCTGTCGCACGAAACGACCAAGCACATGCGGCTGTTCATCTCGGGCTCCGCGCCACTGCTGGCCGAGACTCATCGCGAATGGTCGGCCCGCACCGGCCACGCGGTGCTCGAGCGCTACGGCATGACCGAGACCAACATGAACACGTCGAACCCCTATGACGGCGAGCGCGTGCCCGGCGCGGTCGGCTTCCCGCTGCCCGGCGTCTCGTTGCGCGTGACCGATCCCGAGACAGGGAAAGAGCTGCCGCGCGACGAAGTCGGCATGATCGAGGTGAAGGGCCCGAACGTCTTCAAGGGCTATTGGCGTATGCCGGAGAAGACCAAGGCGGAATTCCGGCCCGACGGCTTCTTCATCACCGGCGATCTCGGTAAGATCGACGCCAAGGGCTACGTCCACATCCTCGGCCGCGGCAAGGACCTCGTTATCTCCGGCGGCTTCAACGTCTATCCGAAGGAAATCGAGAGCGAGATCGACGCCATGCCCGGCGTGGTCGAATCCGCCGTGATCGGCGTGCCGCACGCCGACTTCGGCGAGGGCGTCACCGCGGTGCTGGTGCGCCAGCCCGGCGCGAGCATCGATGAGGCGACCGTGCTGAAGGGCCTGGAAGGGCGACTCGCCAAATTCAAGATGCCCAAACGCGTCTTCGTCGTCGACGAGCTGCCACGCAACACCATGGGCAAGGTGCAAAAGAACATTTTGCGCGAGACGTATAAGGATATCTACGCGAAGAAATAGGGGCTCAATCGCTCCGGGATGGGGGACGCATGAACCGAGAGCGGGCCGTCCGGATCAACGATCATCTTCTTGATGCTTGCGAAGCCCTCGACCGGGCTCGAATGGCGATTGCAGCACTTGGCAAGACCGAGCGGATCGAGCTCGGAGACTGGCTTAACGCTATCGTCGGCGCTCTGGAGGACAAGCTGCTCCTGCCGATTTACGAGCAGCATCCGGATCTGGAGCCGCCATTGGCCGATTTAGAGGAGCCGACGGTCACCAGTGAGCTCACATGGAATGATGTCCAGCTTCCGCCGTCAGTGACCGAGCAGCGTTTCGACGAGATCATTTTTTCGGTCATGGAGCGGACTTGGCGGAAGACCGCCATGATGGCGTGGCTTGTGGTGAATCGCTGCAAGGAACTTGGATTGTCGATCGACGACGAAATGGTTGCTGCGCGATTGAAGGCGCTTTCCGACTCCGATCGCATCGAAGGTATCGGCGATCTCCGAATGTGGCGCCACAGCGAAGTACGATTGAAGGACGAGACCGCCGATTAGGCCAGATCGGGGCTCAGTCCGTTCACTTGGTGTAGCGTACGCTCTCAACCCCGTCATTGCGAGGAGCCCTTGCGACGAAGCAATCCAGACTGCGATTGTTGAAAGATTCTGGATTGCTTCGCTCGCAATGCGGGAGTGTGTAGCTACTGTCCGCCCAACAGGCTCAGCACAAACCGGCTGCCCACGATGAACAGATAGCAGCCGAACGCGACTTCCAGCGTTCGCTTCGACATCGCATGGGCGGCTCTTACACCAAGCGGCGCGGTGACGAGGCTCATCGGCATCACCAGCGCGGCGCCGATCAGCGAGACGTAGCCGAGCGCGAACGGAACTTGCAGCGCTACGATGGCCGGATAGGTCGCCGCGGCCGGCCAGCCAGCATAGACGTAGCCGAGCGCGCCGGGGATCGAGATCAGCACGGCGAGCGCCGATGAGGTCGCGACCGCCTGATGGATCGGACGGCCGTAGAACGTCATCAGCAGGTTGGAGAACAGGCCGCCGCCGATGCCCATCAGCGTCGAGAGGATGCCGACGCAGAAGCCGTAGACCCGCATCAACCCGCCCTTCGGCAGATCGCCGCCGAGCTTCCAGCTCTCGCGCGCGAAGACGAGCCTCGCCGCAGCGGCGTAGGCGACGCAGACGAACACGATCTTGAACAGCCGCTCCGGCGCGTAGCGCGCCACCACGCTGCCGGCGACGACGCCAATGACGATTGGCAGCCACCAGAGGCGCAGGATCGCCATGTCGACCGCGCCGCGCCGGTAATGCGCCTGGAACGAGCGAAGCGAGGTCGGGATGATGATCGCTAGCGAGGTGCCGATGCAGAGCGGCATCCGCACCTCTAGCGGCACGCCGACGATGCGGAAGCATTCGTAGAGCACCGGCACGAGGATCGCGCCGCCGCCGATGCCGAACACGCCGGCCAGGAATCCCGAGAGTGCGCCGGTTGCAATCAGCAACAGCACGAGCTCGATGATCTCCTTGATATCAAGACCTGCAATCACCCCTGACCTGCTCCGGCATCGACCCCGAAACCTCCGCTCGGATTCGGCTGCAGGCCCAGCTGTAGAAGATCTGATTTGTCCGGTCGACACGCCGCGCCTGCCGCCTCGGGTGGGATGCAGGACGCGCATATCCGCCATCGCGCGGAAAGTCGGTGCGCACGGCAGAATTGGACATGCCTTGTGGTTCGCCCGAGGTGCTTCCGGCGTCATGAACTGGCTGGCTCGAGCGCGATTCAAACCAGCATCGCTTAGAGGCGTTCCAACAGTGATTTCAATGGACCGCGCCGACGCCCGCAAAGGATGAACGAAGATCCGATGTTTCGTTGGTAGGCCTTCGCTCTGGTATACCAAGCCTCTGATTGGCCTTGTTTCATCAAGGCTCTAGAGCTGAACTCGCGTTCGATTTATGGCCATTTGGTGATTGCGCAGGCGAAATCGACTCCGTAAATAGAGCCGACCTTTCCGATCCCCACGCGCCCTTCTGTTGGGCCGCAATAAACATCAAAGCCCATGACCGCACGGATCGAACGACCGCTCTCGCCACACATGCAAGTCTACCGCTGGACGCTGACGATGGCGCTGTCCATCGTCCATCGCGGCACCGGTATCGCCCTCTATGTCGGAACCCTGCTGCTGGTCTGGTGGCTGGTTGCCGCAGCCTCCGGTCCGGCCGCCTACGGCCATGTCCAGGCCTTCGCCGGCAGCATCATCGGCCGGCTGATCGTGTTCGGCTACACCTGGGCGCTGATGCATCATATGCTCAGCGGCATCCGGCATTTCGTGTGGGACCTCGGCTACGGCTTCAAGGCCAATGAGCGGGAAGCGCTGACCTGGGGCGCCCTGATCGGCGGCATCGCTCTCACGGTGCTGATCTGGATCATCGCCTATGCGATTGGAGGCGGCCGATGAGTTTTGACGAATCCCACGGCTCGCCGCAGCGTCCCTCGATGCGCACCCCGCTTGGCCGCGTCCGCAATCTCGGCGCCGCGCATTCGGGCACGTCCGATTTCTGGCGCCAGCGCATCACCGGCGTCGCGATGACGCTGCTGATGATCCCGGTGCTGGTGATCATCATGATGCTGCTCGGCCGCAACCAGGTCGGCGCTGCGCAGATTCTCAGCTCCATTCCTGTCGCGGTGATCCTGCTCCTCTTCATCATCGCCAGCGCCTGGCACATGAAGATCGGCATGCAGGTGGTGATCGAGGACTACGTCCATAACGAGAAGCTGAAGCTCACCGCCATCATGCTCAACAACTTCTTCTCGGTCGCCGTGGCGCTCGCCTCGACCTACGCGATCCTGAAACTGTCATCCGGAGTGTAACCCATGGCCACCACAACGAATGGCTCGGGCAAGGGCGCTCCCGCCACCAACGGCAAAGCCTATCCGATCGAAGACCACACCTATGACGTCGTCGTGGTCGGCGCCGGCGGCGCGGGCCTGCGCGCCGTGGTCGGCTGCAGCGAAGCCGGCCTGCGCACCGCCTGCATCACAAAAGTGTTTCCCACCCGCTCGCACACGGTCGCTGCGCAGGGCGGCATCTCCGCCTCGCTCGGCAACATGCACAAGGACGACTGGCGCTGGCACATGTACGACACCGTCAAGGGGTCGGATTGGCTCGGTGACCAGGACGCGATCGAATACATGGTGCGCAACGCGCCCGACGCGGTCTACGAGCTCGAGCATTGGGGCGTGCCGTTCTCACGCACCGAGGACGGCAAGATCTACCAGCGCCCGTTCGGCGGCATGACGACCGAGTTCGGCAAGGCCCAGGCGCAGCGCACCTGCGCCGCCGCCGACCGCACCGGCCACGCCATGCTCCACACGATGTACGGCCAGTCGCTGCGCCACGCGGCCGAGTTCTTCATCGAGTTCTTCGCCATCGACCTGATCATGGACGACCAGGGCACCTGCCGCGGCGTCATCGCGCTCAAGCTCGACGACGGCACGCTGCACCGCTTCCGCGCCCAGACCACGATCCTGGCCACCGGCGGCTACGGCCGCGCCTATGCCTCCTGCACCTCGGCGCATACCTGCACCGGCGACGGCGGCGGCATGGTGCTGCGCGCCGGCCTGCCGATGCAGGACATGGAGTTCGTCCAGTTCCACCCGACCGGCATCTACGGATCGGGCTGTCTCGTCACCGAGGGCGCGCGCGGCGAAGGCGGCTATCTCGTCAACTCCGAGGGCGAGCGCTTCATGGAGCGCTATGCGCCATCGGCCAAGGATCTCGCCTCACGTGACGTCGTATCGCGCGCAATGACCATCGAGATCCGCGAAGGGCGCGGCGTCGGCAAGAAGAAGGACCACATCTTCCTGCACCTCGACCATCTCGATCCCGCGGTGCTGGCCGAACGGCTGCCGGGCATCTCCGAATCCGCGAAGATCTTCGCCAATGTCGACGTGACGCGCGAGCCGATCCCGATCGTGCCGACCGTGCACTACAACATGGGCGGCATCCCCACGAATTATCACGGCGAGGTGCTGACCAAGAAGGATGGCGACGACAACGCCATCATCCCAGGCCTGATGGCGATCGGTGAAGCCGCCTGCGTCTCCGTGCACGGCGCCAACCGCCTCGGCTCCAACTCGCTGATCGATCTCGTCGTGTTCGGCCGCGCCGCGGCGCTCCGCCTCGCCGAGAAGCTCACGCCCAACGCCAAGCAGCCCGAGCTGCCGGCAAACTCGGCTGACCTCGCGCTCGGCCGGCTCGACCATTACCGCTACGCCTCCGGCGGCACGCCGACCGCGAAGCTGCGTGAAGGCATGCAGCACGTGATGCAGAACAATTGCGCGGTGTTCCGCACCGGCGAGGTGTTGAGCGAAGGCCAGAACCTGATCCAGAAGGTCCACAGCGGCATCACCGACATCGCGGTGTCCGACCGCTCGCTGGTGTGGAATTCTGACCTCGTCGAGACGCTCGAATTCGACAATCTGATCTCGCAGGCGGTGGTGACGATGAACTCGGCCGCCAACCGCACCGAGAGCCGCGGCGCTCATGCGCGCGAGGATTTCTCCGAACGCGACGACAAGAACTGGATGAAGCACACGCTGGCCTGGCTGGACGAATCCGGCAAGGTCAAGATCGAGTACCGCCCCGTTCACAACTACACCATGACCAACGACGTGCAGTACATCCCGCCGAAGGCGCGCGTGTATTGATCATTGCTTGTCATTGCCGGGCAAAAGGCGCGAAGCGTCGTCTTCAAACCTGATGACCCGGCGATCCATCCTTTAAAGATGGATGCGCGGGTTGAGCCCGCGCATGACGGAAGAAACCAGAGGCAGGACTTATGGTTGAATTCGCACTTCCGAAGAACTCCAAGATCACTGGCGGCAAGACCTGGCCGAAGCCCACGGGGGCCACCGAGCTCCGCGAGTTCAGGGTCTATCGCTGGAATCCGGACGACGGCAAGAATCCGAGCGTCGACACCTATTACGTCGACACCAATGATTGCGGTCCGATGGTGCTCGACGGCCTGATCTGGATCAAGAACCACATCGATCCGTCGCTGACCTTCCGCCGCTCCTGCCGCGAAGGCGTCTGCGGCTCCTGCGCCATGAACATCGACGGCCAGAACACGCTGGCCTGCACCCGCTCGATGCACGACGTGAAGGACGGCGCGGTGAAGATCAACCCGCTGCCGCATCAGCCGGTCGTCAAGGACCTCGTTCCCGACCTCACCAATTTCTACGCGCAGTACGCCTCGATCGAGCCGTGGCTGAAGACGACCTCGCCGACGCCGCAGAAGGAATGGCGCCAGAGCCACGAGGATCGCGAGAAGCTTGACGGCCTCTACGAGTGCATCCTGTGTGCCTGCTGCTCGACCTCCTGCCCGAGCTATTGGTGGAACAGCGAGCGCTATCTCGGCCCCGCCGCGCTGCTTCAGGCCAACCGCTGGGTGTCCGATTCGCGCGATGAAGCGACCGGCGAGCGGCTCGACAATCTCGAGGATCCATTCCGCCTCTATCGCTGCCACACCATCATGAACTGCGCCAAGGCCTGCCCGAAGGGCCTGAACCCCGCGGAAGCCATCGCCGAGCTCAAGCTCAAGATGGTCGAGCGCCAGATCTGAGTCGAAATTGATGGTCCCGCCCCGGCCCGGCTGGCCGGGGCATGCTGCGATCGCACGCAATTCGAGGAGAATTTTCTCCAACCCGCTGCGCGCGCAAATTTTCGGTCCACAACCAAAGGTTCCAGCAGAAGCTGCTTCCTTCCCTGCGCGTGATTCAGTTAAGCTCCGTCCAGGGACGGAGCGACTGTGCAGAGGGCGCAACGCAATTCGCTGAAACTGTTGCAGTGGATGATGGCGGCATCCCTGGCGCTGCCGATTGCGCTGTTCGCCATCGCCGCCACGATCTCCTACACATCGACGAATGACATCGCCGACCGCGAGATCGAGCGCACCCTCGACGTCGCGCATGAGCATGCGCTCAAGGTATTTGAAACCATCGACCGCAGCCTTGCCGAGCTCAACGAGGTCGTGCGCAGCCTTTCCGACGAAACCATCCGCGCGCGCGAACCGACTTTGCACCGTCGCCTGAAGCGGCTGACCGATTCGCTGCCGCAGCTGAAATCGGCCTGGATCTTCGATGCGGACGGAAAAGCGCTGGTCAACAGCCTCGTCTCGCCGCCGCCGGAGCTGAGCTTTGCGGACCGCGACTACTTCTATGCCCACGTCGACCAGAGCATCGGCACCTTCATCGGCACGGCGCTGACGCCACGCCCGCCCTATCAGGGCGCCCGCTTCTTCGGCGTGAGCCGGCGCCGCGATGCCAACGACGGCCGCTTCATCGGCGTGATCCAGGCCTCGGTCCTGCCGGAATATTTCGAGAGCTTTTATGCCAGGATCGGCTCCGATCCCGGCAGCTTCTTCGCAATGGGACGCACGGACGGCGCACTGCTCGCGCATTTCCCGCGGCTCGACCACGACCTGCGGCTCGATCCGGGTGGCCCGGTTGGCCAAAAGATCGCGACAAGCCCCGAGCACGGCCTCATGACCATCGCCTGGCCGTTGGACGGGATTGAGCGCCGCATCGGCTACCGGCGCATCGCCGAATATCCGATCTATGTCAGCGCCGGGCTCGAAAGCTCGGCCATCCGGGCACGCTGGTTCGCCACCATGGGCCAGCATCTGGTGTTCGGCATTCCCGCGACGGCGCTGCTCTTCCTGCTGCTCGCCTTCGCGTTCCGCCGCACCCAGCATCTCCAGGCCGAGGCCGCAGCGCGGCGAGAAGCCGAGGACGCGCTCAAGCACAGTCAGCGCCTGGAGGCGCTCGGGCAGCTCACCGGCGGCGTCGCGCACGACTTCAACAATCTGCTGACGGTGATCCGCGCCTCGGTCGACCTGCTGAATCGCCCGCAACTGACCGAGGAGCGGCGGCAGCGCTACATCACGGCCATCGCGGACGCAGTTGCGCGCGCCGCCAAGCTGACCTCGCAGCTCCTCGCCTTCGCGCGGCGCCAGACCCTGAAGCCGGAAGTGTTTGATGTCGGACAGCGGATGCAGTCGCTGCATGACATGCTGGCAACGCTGCTCGGGCCCGCCATCGAGATCGTCACGCGGCTGCCGGCCGAACCCTGCCTCGTCAACGCCGATGCCGGCCAGTTCGAGACGGCGCTGATCAACATGGCGACCAATGCGCGCGATGCCATGCAGGGAAAGGGCAGGATCACCTTCGAGGTCGAGGCCGCGACGACCATTCCGGATACGCTGGCCCCCGGCGCCCATGGCTACATAAGCGTCACCGTCCGCGACACCGGGATCGGCATTCCTGCGGCGCGGCTCGGGCGCATCTTCGAGCCGTTCTTCACCACCAAGCAGGTCGGCCACGGCACCGGTCTCGGCCTGTCCCAGGTGTTCGGTTTCGCCCGGCAATCCGGCGGCGAGGTGACGGTCACGAGCGAGGTGGGACAAGGCAGCACCTTCTCGCTCTATCTGCCGCGCGTGCCGCTGGAGCTGCGGCCGCAGCGGCAGGCGCCGAGCACGGCGCCGGCGGTGGCCGGCAGCGGCATGTCGGTGCTGGTGGTCGAGGACAACATCGAGCTCGCCAATTTTGCCGCCGACGGGCTGACCGAGCTCGGTTACAGCATCACGCTGGTCGACAATGCGACCGATGCGCTTGCCGAGCTCGTCGTGGACGCCGATCGTTTCGACGTCGTGTTCTCGGACGTGGTGATGCCTGGGATGACCGGGCTCGACCTGGCGCAGGCGGTCCGCGACCGCGGCATCGGCGTGCCGGTCGTGCTGACTACGGGCTACAGCCAGGCTCTCTCCCAGGATGGCGCCGCCGAGTTCGATCTCGTGCAGAAGCCCTATTCGATCGAAGAATTGTCGCGCGTGCTCCACCGGACCGCCCGGCTGCGGCGCGTCCGGGACGGCGCCGCCGAATGAACCGGCGCTCGGAACCCAAGGGAACCGTTTGATTTCCTTTGCGTTGTCCGCCCATGCACAAGCCGGCCACGAAACGCGAACAGGGCAAGAATCCGCCCATTGTCGAGATCAAAGGCGAGAACGGCGATGACGTGGCGCCGCCGCCGCCCGAACTGCTCGAACCGGACCCCGAACTGTCGCCCGAAGAAGCCGAGCAGGCCCGCAAGGACTATCTGCTGACGCGCTTCTGGATCAGTGCACGCGGCTTCTGGGGCCGTAACGGCGATCCCATGGCCTGGCCGTTCTCGATCGGCCTCGGCATGCTGATCGTCCTGACCGTCGGCTTCCAATACGGCATCAACGTCTGGAATCGCGCGATCTTCGACGCCATCGAGAAGCGCGATGCGACGAGCGTCTTCCATCTCACGGCGCTGTTCTTCCCGCTCGCAATCGGCAGCATCGTGCTCGGCGTCGCCCAGGTGTTCGCGCGGATGAGCATCCAGCGGCGCTGGCGAGCCTGGCTCACGAGCAGCGTGCTGACGCGCTGGCTCGCCAACGGCCGCTATTATCAGCTTAACCTCGTCGGCGGCGACCACAAGAATCCCGAATACCGCATCGCCGAGGATCTGCGCATTGCGACCGACTCGCCGGTCGATTTCCTCGCCGGCGTCACGTCCGCGCTGCTGTCGGCCGTGACCTTCATCATCGTGCTCTGGACCATCGGCGGCGCACTCACCGTCAGGCTCGGCGGCTTAAGCCTCACCATTCCCGGCTTCCTGGTGATCGCCGCGATCCTCTACGCCGCGATCGCCTCCAGCTCGATCCTGGTGATCGGCCGCCGCTTCGTGCAGGTCTCCGAGGACAAGAACCAGGCCGAAGCCGATTTCCGCTACACGCTGACGCGCGTGCGCGAACATGGCGAGAGCATCGCGCTGCTCGGCGGCGAACAGGAGGAGCGCGACGGCATCGACCGCAATTTCACCAGCGTACTTCGGCAATGGGCGCGCCTGGCCGGACAGCACATGCGGACGACGCTTGTCTCGCAGGGCTCCAGCCTCGTCGCGCCCGTGGTCCCCCTCCTGCTCTGTGCGCCAAAATTCCTCGACGGCAGCATGACGCTGGGACAGGTCATGCAGGCGGCCTCCGCCTTCACCATCGTGCAGAGCGCGTTCGGCTGGCTGGTCGACAATTATCCGCGACTCGCCGACTGGAACGCCTGCGCGCGGCGCATCGCCTCACTGATGATGTCGCTCGATGGTCTCGAACGTGCCGAGCAAGGCGATGGGCTTGGCCGCATCAAGCGCGGCGAGACCAGCAATGACGCCATGCTGGAGTTGAAAGACCTTTCTGTCACGCTGGACGACGGCACCGCCGTGGTCGGCGAGACAGAGGTGGTGATCGAGCCGGGCGAGCGGCTTCTGGTCGCCGGCGAATCCGGCACCGGCAAGAGCACGCTGGTGCGCGCCATTGCGGGGTTATGGCCGTGGGGCGGCGGCAGCGTCAATTTCCATCCCGACCGGCGGCTGTTCATGCTGCCGCAGCGGCCCTACGTACCCTCGGGATCGTTGCGCCGCGCGGTGGCCTATCCCGGCGCCGCTGACGATTGGACGATCGAGGAGATCGGCAAGGCCCTGCGCAAGGTCGGCCTCGATCACCTCAAGGACAAGATCGAGGAGGAGGCGCCATGGGACCAGACGCTATCAGGCGGCGAGAAGCAGCGCCTCGCATTTGCGCGGCTGCTGCTGCACAGTCCCGACATCATCGTGCTCGATGAGGCCACATCCGCGCTCGACGAGAAGAGCCAGGACAAGATGATGAAGATGGTCACCGACGAGCTGCCGAAGGCGACCATCGTCAGCGTCGCACATCGCGCCGAGCTGGAGGCTTTCCACAGCCGCAAGATTGTGCTGGAGCGCCGCAAGGGCGGCGCCAAGCTCGTCAGCGACGTCGAACTGATCCCGCGCAAGGGCAAGCGCAGGCTGCTCGGCCGCTTCCTGCGCCAGCGCATGGCCCCGCCGAAGAAGGCGGCGTGACTCTCTTTGCGCCGTCCCGGCCGTTATGACCCGCATCGAGCGTTGGAGTCCCTCGCAAAACCGGCTATGCATGCGCCGCTTGCAATAAGGACCGCCTGCTTGACGACCGACAACGCCCCTTCGTCCGCGCCGTTCGGCGCGTTTGCGCCGAACGCGGCGCAGGCCGCTCTCATTCGCCTGGCCCAACAGTCCGGGCTGAAGCGCGGCGCATTCCGGCCCTGGATGTCGCGGCTGGTCAATCTGCTGCGCGGCGGCCCGGTCGACGTGCAATATCAGGGCGCTTCGTTCCGCTTCTATCACCAGGGCAGCGCGACCGAGCGCGGTGCGCTGTTCAATCCCGACTACAATCTCGACGAGCTCGATTTCCTGCGTGAGCACACCCCGGCGGGCGGCACATTCGTCGACGTCGGCGCCAATGTCGGCACGTTTGCGCTGGTGATGGCGCGGCAGGTCGGCACCAAAGGCAAGGTCGTGGCGATCGAGCCGCATCCGACGACGTTTGCGCGGCTCGCGTTCAATCACGCCGCATCGAACGCGATGCAGGTGCGCCTGGTGCAGGCCGCTGCCGGTGACAGCGACGGCGAGCTGATGATCGAGAGCGGCGGCGGTAATCTCGGTGCCACGCACGTCGTCACCGGCACGGCGAGCGCTGATGCGATCAAGGTCCCCTCGCTGCGCCTGACCCGTGTCCTCGACGAGGCCGCCGTCACGCAGATCGATTCGCTCAAGATCGACGTCGAAGGCTTCGAGGACCGCGTGCTGATCCGCTTCTTCCGCGAGGCGCCGACATCGCTGTGGCCCCGCGCCGTGGTGATCGAACACCTGTCACAAAACGAATGGCAGCAGGATTGTATTGCCGACATGGTGGCGCGCGGCTTTGCCATCGCGCGCAAGACGCGCAGCAATACGTTCCTGTCGCGCTGACAGGGACGAACAACGGAGGTTGCGATGCTGGATCACATGGGATTCTCGGTCTCCGACTATGAGCGCGCCAAGGCGTTCTACGCCAAGGCGCTGGCGCCGCTCGGTTACAGCCTGATCATGGAAGTGACGGCCGAGCAAACCGGGCACGCCGCAGCCGCAGGGTTCGGCGCCGACGGCAAGCCGGATTTCTGGTTCGGCGGCCAAGGCGCGATGAACAAGCCGGTGCACGTCGCGATCGCAGCCAAGGACCGCGCCACGGTGGACGCGTTCTACAAGGCGGCGATAGCGGCGGGCGGACGCGACAACGGGCCGCCCGGCATCCGCCCGCATTATCATGCGAACTATTACGGCGCCTTCGTGCTCGATCCCGACGGGCACAACATCGAGGCGGTCTGCCACGCACCGGAATAAGCCGCGCTCCACACCCCGCGAACAGGGAACATCGGCACGGCATCATCGTTACCGTTCTCTGGGTCATTGATCACGAAGGTGCCGATGCCAATCGAGCCGCCAGAGATTCCGCCGACAACACCGGGCACTCCAACCGAGCCGCCTCCTGGAATTCCGCCGGGCAATCCGCAGCCCGACATCACGCCGCCGATGCGCGAGCCCGGCGAAACACCGCGGCCGGATGAATTGCCCGGCCATGTTCCCGAAGAGATTCCACGACGCGGGCCTAACGGACCGCTCACGCCCAATCCCGCGACGGACGCGCGTTCGCCGGGGGATCACACATGAGGCGAGCGATCACATGCGGGGCGATTGCAACCTGCGTCTGAATGCGCAATGAACGTCGTCATCATGAAGTTATTTGCGTGCAGAAATAAATCGGGCCCCGACCGCTTGGCCCGCCACATTCCGGCCTAACGCGTAGCTGCTCATCCCAACACTTCGTCAAAGAACCTTCCGGGGAAGTTCACCACCATGACCAACCTTCGTCTCGTGCTGCTTGCAACGACGGCTCTGACCGCGATGCAATTCGCAAGCTCCGCATCGCATGCGCAAAGTGCGCCGCCGCTCGTCGTCGCGCAGGCCCAGCCACAAGAGACTGGCCCTGACGGAAAACCGAAGCAGCCTCCGAAGGGACCGCCAGCGGCCGCGCCGCCTGCAGCGCCCGCGCGCCCGGCCGCACCGCCGCCCGCGGCTGCACCGCCCCATCCACCCGCCGCCCCGCCGCCGGCCGCCGCACCGCCGCGCCCGACAGCGCCGCCTCCGCCTCCACCTGCGGCCCGTCCGGCTCCGCCGCCACCACCTCCGCCGCCTGCCGCACCGAAGCAGCCTTCGCCGCCGCCGGCTGCGGCGCCGCAGCAGCATGCGCCGACGCCACCGCCGCCTGCGGCTCGCCCGACACCGACGCCGCCTCCTGCCGCGCAGCCGCATACGCCGCCTCCGGCACCATCCGGCGCACGCCCGGCGCCGACGCCACCGGCCCCGCCCGCGGCAGCGCCTCAAGGCCGCCCGGCGCCGACGGCGACGCCTTCGCCTTCGCCCGCAGCGCCGCCGGCACGACCTGGCGCGCCTGCCCCGACCGCCACGCCTGCACCGACTGCGTCACCAGCCCCGACGCCTGCGCCGACCGCGACGCCGGCTCCCGGGAGCACGCCCGGCGCGCCGCCGGCTGGACGCCCGGGTGCGCCGCCGCCGGGACGCCCGGGCGCGCCACCGGCTGCAGGATCGCCAGCTCCCGGCGCAACGCCCGCTCCAACGGCGACACCGTCACCAGGCGCCGGCACCCCGACGCCGCTGCCCGGACGTCCCGGTGCAGCATCGACGCCTGCTCCCGGCGCAACACCAGCCCCGGGCGCGACACCAACGCCTGGCCCTCAGGGCGGTACGCCGCCTGCGGGTGCGCCCGCTGCCGGAGCTCCGCCCGCATCGCCGCAAGCCGGCGCCCCGGCCCGGCCGCCGGCGCCTCCCGCCGGTGCCGCGGCACCAAGTGTCGTCCCTGGCACGGCAGCCGCAGCACCGCCGCCGAACCGGGCGCAATACGCTCCGCCCACGGTTGCGCCGGCCTTCCGGGCCGCGCCCACCGTTGCAGCACCGTTGCCGCCTCCGCCGCGTCCGCCGCAGCGTGACCTGACGCCGCTCGCGATCGGCGCAGGCGTGGTGGCCGGCGTCGCGATCGGCGCCACCATCGCCGACCTCCACAACCAGCGGCGTGAGGTCGTCGAAGGCGGCCGTACTGTCTATACCGAGCCGGATCGCATCATCATCCGCGATCCGGGCGGGCAGGCCTATGTCCGCGGCAACGATCTCTATCGCTTCCGCTACGGCGCCCGCGACATCCGCACCGACACAGTCGGCGGCGAAACCCGCACCGTCGTGGTCCGCCCTGACGGCAGCGAGGTGATCACCGTGGTCGGTGCGGACGGTTCGCTGCTGCGCCGAATCCGCAGGGATCCCGGCGGGCGCGAGATCGTCATCATCGACAACAGCTACCGGGATCCGCGCGCGATCGGCGGGTTCTATGTCGACGTGCCGCCGCCGGTGGTCAACATTCCCTATGATCGCTACATCGTCGATGCCCAGGAGGCGTCGCCGGACGTGATCTACGCGACCATGCAGGCACCGCCGGTGCAGCGGATCGATCGGCGTTACTCGCTCGACGAGATCCGCTACAGCCCCAATGTTCGCATGCAGATGCCCAGCATCGACGTCAACACGATCAACTTCGAGACCGGATCATGGACCATCCCGCCGGACCAGGCGGCCCGGCTGCAGGTGATCGCCGACGGCCTCAACCAGGCGATTCAGCGCAACCCGCGCGAGGTGTTCCTGATCGAGGGACATACTGACGCGGTCGGCAACGAGGTCGACAATCTATCGCTGTCGGACCGCCGCGCGCAGTCGGCGGCCGAATTGCTGACGCAGCAATTCGGTGTGCCCGCGGAGAACCTGACGTCGCAAGGCTACGGCGAGCAGTATCTGAAGGAGCAGACGCAAGGGCCGAGCCTGATCAACCGGCGCGTCACCATCCGCCGCATCACACCGCTGCTCAATGGCGGCCAGGCCTCGCTGCCGCCGCCCCCGCCCGGCACCGCGCCGCCGCGCTGAGACGAAGCATACGAACGCAAATGGCCGGGAGCGATCCCGGCCATTTTGTTTGGACAGCATCGCCGCTACGGCCGAGCGGCCAGCCCAAGCGCGTCGACCATGAGGCGAAAGACCTCGGTATTGTCCATCGAACCGCGCACACCATCGCTGCCTGGCCCTGCCGCCGTGAGGATGACGTCCTCACCCGAATGCACACTGGCGCCGATCATCGCCGGCAGATTGCCCGGGCGCAGCACGACGCCTGGAACATCCTTGTATTTGTCGTTGGCCTTGAAGGTCCCGTCCTCGCCACCCTTCACGGTCGGCTCGTTGGGATTGTCGA
This sequence comes from Bradyrhizobium sp. 159, assembly GCF_023073795.1. NCBI lineage: Bacteria > Pseudomonadati > Pseudomonadota > Alphaproteobacteria > Hyphomicrobiales > Nitrobacteraceae > Bradyrhizobium > Bradyrhizobium sp. 159. Next base: position 41,386 of record NZ_JADPKE010000101.1, read on the forward strand.
GCTTCGGGCGGAACGTCTCGTAATGGTCCGGCAGACTGGCCGAGAAGATGGCGAGCCGCCGGCTCACGTCCACGCGTGCCGGATAGCCCTCCGCATCCGCAGCCGGATAATTGGGAAATCCGGCCTGCTCGTAGACGCCGACGCGCTCGCGCAGCGGCACGTTGGCCGCAGTGCCCATGTCGTCATTCACCGTACCGACGAGGCTGTTGGGATGATTGTGGTCCGCCACCACCAGAATGAGGGTGTCGTCGCCACGCGCATGCGCCCATTCACGTGTCTGGCGCACAGCATTGTCGAGCATGATCGTGTCGTAGACGGCTCGCTCCATGTCGAGCAAATGCGCGTATTTGTCGATCATCCCGGACTCGACCATCAGGAAGAAACCGGCCTCATTCCGCGACAAGAGTTTCAGCGCCGCCTGCACCTGCTCGGTCAGGTCGGGCTGCTCGGGGAATTTCCTGACGCCGCCGCCCTTCAGGAATTTGCGGTCCAGTGCGCCGTCCATGTTTCCCGTGGCGAAGAGGCCGAGCAGCTTGCCCGTCGCCGGCTTGGCCGCGAGAGCGCCGAGCTCACGCGCGGTCGTCGCCACCTGATAGCCTGCATCGCGAAACTTCGCGATGTAATCGGTCTCGTCCTTGCGTTTCGAGCCTGCGGCGGATTTCGGCAGAAAATTTGCGCTGCCGCCGCCCATCAGCACATCCGGCTTCGCCGCGAAGAATTGCTCGACGATCTCGTCATAGGCGGCGCGCCGGCGGGTGTGCGCAAGCATCGCCGCCGGCGTTGCGTCCTCGATCTCGGTATTGGTGACGATACCGATCCCCATGCCGAGCCGCCTCCTGGCGAGGCTCGTGATGGTTTCGACCCGGGGATCGTCAAACGGGCTTGCGGTGCGATCCGCATAGACGCCCAAAGCGTTGACGGCGCTCTTGTGCCCGGTCGCATAAGCGCTGGCCGAATTCGCGGAGTCCGTGATGATCGAGTCCGAGCCCGCAGTCGCCACCAGTGCCATGTGAGGCATGTCGTCGATGGCGAGCTTGCCGGGGCTTTTGCCCTCCGAAATGCCCTTGGACAGGATGCGGGCTGCGACCCGATGGGCCGGCGACATACCATCACCGATGAACAGGATGACGTTCTTCGCCTTGCGCGGACCCGTGTCGTAGACCGTCCATGTGACGCTGCGCTGGCGCGTGCCGTCGCTCACGTCCACGGCAATGCTGCCGGGCGTGGTCAGTGTAACGTCGCGCAGGACCAGGGCCGACTGTTCCTTGCCGTCCTCGCGATCGACGAAAGTCGCGGAGCGGCCGAACGCGATTGCGTAATCTGCGCCGTTCACCGTCACCTTCAACTTGGCCGGGTCAACCGGCCCGGGGAGTTCGACCTTAAAATCGAATTGAGCTCCGGCCAGGATCTCGGCACGATCAATCGGATAGATCGTCTGCGCCGACACTGGCGTTGTCCAAAGAAGGACGATGAGAGAGGCGACGGCCGACTGCTTGACCATGTTCGATGCTCCGCGCTGCCCATTCCGGGGAAGCAAGGAGCCTAGCGGCCGTCAATGACACCGTCATTATGTCGTGCATCGCCCGATTGGGGCGACAAAGGGCTCAATCCTTGTCGCTCTCCAGCCGGAAGATCTGCGAGCCTTCGCTGCCCGACAGCAGCCCGGTGTCGCTGTAGAGTTTTAGCTTGGTGCGCGTGTCGGCGATGTCGAGGTTGCGCATGGTGAGCTGGCCGATTCGGTCGGCCGGCGTGAAGGCTGCGTCCTCGACTTTCTCCATGCTGAGCCGCTCGGGCGCGTAGGTGAGATTGGGGCTCTCGGTGTTGAGGATCGAGTAGTCGTTGCCGCGGCGCAGCTCCAGCGCGACTTCGCCGCTGACGGCGCGCGCGACCCAGCGCTGCGCGGTCTCGCGCAGCATCAGGGCCTGCGAGTCGAACCAGCGGCCCTGATAGAGCAGCCGGCCGAGGCGCATGCCGCTGATGCGGTACTGCTCGATGGTGTCCTCGTTGTGGATGCCGGTGACGAGGCGCTCATAGGCGATGTGCAAGAGCGCCATGCCGGGCGCCTCATAGATGCCGCGGCTCTTGGCTTCGATGATGCGGTTCTCGATCTGGTCGCTCATGCCGAGGCCGTGGCGGCCGCCGATGGCGTTGGCCTCGAGGAACAGCGCGACGGCATCAGAGAAGGTCTGGCCGTTGAGCGCAACCGGCTGGCCTTCCTCGAAACGCACCACGACCTTCTCGGCCTTGACGGCGCAGTCGTCGCGCCAGAACGGCACGCCCATGATCGGGTTGACGATCTTGATGCCGCTGTCGAGGCTCTCGAGATCCTTGGCCTCGTGCGTGGCGCCGAGCAGATTGCTGTCGGTCGAATACGCCTTCTCGGCGCTCATCTTGTAGGCGAAGCCCTGGGCCGTCATGAACGCCGACATTTCGGCGCGGCCGCCGAGCTCGTCGATGAACTGCTGGTCGAGCCAGGGCTTGTAGATCTTCAGGCTCGGATTGGTCAGCAGGCCGTAGCGGTAGAAGCGCTCGATGTCGTTGCCCTTGAAGGTCGAGCCGTCGCCCCAGATGTTGACGCCGTCCTCCTTCATCGCCGCGACCAGCATCGTGCCGGTGACGGCGCGCCCCAGAGGCGTGGTGTTGAAATAGGTGATGCCGCCGGTTGAGATATGGAAGGCGCCCGACTGGATCGCGGCGATGCCTTCGTGGACGAGTTGCGTGCGGCAATCGACCAGCCGGGCCTTCTCGGCGCCGAACTCCATCGCCTTGCGCGGAATCTCGTTGTAGTCGGCTTCATCAGGCTGGCCGAGATTGGCGGTGTAGGCGTAGCAGCGTGCGCCCTTCTGCTTCATCCAGAGCAGCGCCGCAGAGGTGTCGAGGCCGCCCGAAAAAGCAATGCCGACTTTCTCACCCTTGGGCAGGCTTTTCAGGATCGTGGTCATGGTGCTTCCAATCGGGTCTCAAGGGCTGATGTCGGGGCGGGTTTGACCCGCGCGAATATCAAATTTCGCAGGGGTGGGCACGCATTTAATATAATAGCTCAAACCGAGGGCTCGGGACCGGTCTTGCGCCCGAACAGGCGCTGGCGGATCCGGTAGGCGGGCATGTTCAGCCGCGTCAGGGCGGCGTCGACCGCCTCATCAGAAAACCGTGTCCGCGGCCAGCGGTAGATCAGCGCGTAGGCGAACCAGATCACCACAAAGGTCACGAGGCCCGCAATCGAGACATCGGTGAAGAAGTGCCCGCCGAAGGCCATGCGCAGCCCGCTCGTGACAGCGCCAAAGATCACGGCTCCAGCATAGGCCAGCGGACGCCACGCCGGCGGCGCCAGCGCGGCCGGCGCCAGCGTCCAGAATGCCGTCGCGCCTTCGCCGGAGAAGAACGAGCAGTTGCGCGCGCAACCGCCGCGCGGATCCCACCACGGCACGAACTGCTGATCGCCGGCGAACTCGGTCACCACCACCGGACGCGGGCGGCCCCAATAGGTCTTGAAGGTGAGGTTGGTCAGAATGCCGGCCGACAGGATGATCGTGACCAGCAGGAACACGATCGCGCGCCCAGATACCATCAAGGGACGATCGGGCCTGATCATCTTGACCACGAGCGCCACGAGCGACGGCAGCACGAAGGCCCAGGCGACCCACATCGCAGCATCACGCGCGACGCCGGCCCAGCCATTCAGCTTGAGCGGAAAGGTTTTCGTTTCGCCGTCGAAGAAGAGCGACGCGAGCTTGAGGTCGAGCTCGGGATAGAGGCCGAAGACAAGGCCGATCACGAGCCACAGCGAAAGGGCGATGAAGAGTCCGGTCCGGTTCATGGCGCGCGGTTTAGCGGAGCAGGGCGGAGATGAAAACCCCAACGGCGGTCCCCATCCTCCCCTGGAGGGGGAGGATCGATCGCGCGAAGCGCGAGCGAGGTGGGGTGAAGCCGCACAAATGGTCTCTCGCCTGTCCGCAAGCTCGAATCCTCAACACCGCCGTCGCCGATAGTCTGTCACCCCACCCCGGATCGCATCGATGATGAGATCCGACCCTCGCCCTTCAGAGGAGGGTAAGAAGTCACCGCGCATCGGGCCTGGAATTCGACGGCAGCGGAGGTGGGGACCGGTGCGAAGGCGGCGGATCGCGCCAGGCGCCTGCATTGCGGCCAGCGATCAGCCAGTAGACCACGCCGGCGACGATGCCCGCGCCCGTCATGATCTCCAGGTGGCGCCGCACGATACCCTCGAATTGGAACGTATCGCCGTGGAAGGGGACGAGACCGAGATAGCAGGCGAGCCCGACAAGGCCGCCGCCGACGGCGTAAGCCAGCGCGCTGCGGATATAGAGCGCCTCGGTGATCGCGACGATCACCGCCGCCGGCACCAGCGCGAAGCCCGAGACGAAGATGAAGCCGAAGCCGAGCAGGATGTCGATCGTGCCCTGATCGACGGGACCTGCGCCGAGATCGGCGAATTCCGGAAACAGCAGCGCGACGACGACGATCATGCCGCCGACGAAACAGGCGACGAGAAAGCCGATGAAGATGACGACGAGGCGGCCGATCAGGGACATGACGTCAGCCTCACCGTCATTGCGAGGAGCCAGCCGGTCCCGCCTTCGGCGGGCCGGATGACAGGCTCCGCGACGAAGCAATCCAGACTGCCTCCGCGGAAAGATTCTGGATTGCTTCGCTGCGCTCGTAATGACGCGGATGCGAAGGCGCAGGCATTACCTGTCAATCCGTCATCGCCATCGCACGCAGCGCCTGGCGTTCACGCGCCGAGAGCTTCTCCGTCTCTGACTTGAGCTGGCCGCAGGCCGCGAGGATGTCGCGGCCGCGCGGGGTGCGAACCGGGGATGAATAGCCGGCATTGAAGATGTATTCGGAGAACTTCTCGATCTGATCCCAGTCCGAGCATTCATAGGCGGTGCCGGGCCAGGGATTGAACGGGATGAGGTTGATCTTGGCCGGAATGCCCTTCAGCAGCTTCACCAGAAGTTTTGCATCGTCGAGCGAGTCGTTGACGCCCTTGAGCATCACATATTCGAAGGTGATGCGGCGCGCGTTCGAGGCGCCGGGATAGTCGCGGCAGGCCTGCAGCAGTTCCTTGATCGGATATTTGCGATTGAGCGGCACGAGCTCATTGCGCAATTCGTCGCGCACCGCATGCAGCGAGATCGCGAGCATCACGCCGATCTCCTCGCCCGCACGCACGATATTCGGCACCACGCCCGAGGTCGACAGCGTGATGCGGCGGCGGGAGATGCCGATGCCTTCATTGTCGCCGACGATCAGCAGCGCATCGCGCACCGCATCGAAATTGTAGAGCGGCTCGCCCATGCCCATCATCACGATGTTGGTGACGCGGCGTGTGCCGTCTTCGCGATCGGCCCAATCGTTGAGGCGATCGCGCGCCACCATCACCTGTCCCACGATCTCGCCGGCGGTGAGGTTGCGCACCAGGCGCTGGGTGCCGGTGTGGCAGAAGGAGCAGTTCAGGGTGCAGCCGACCTGCGAGGAGACGCAGAGCGTGCCGCGATCGGTCTCGGGGATGTAGACGCACTCGACTTCATGCGCCTTCTGGATGTTGTCACCGCTCGGCAGACGCAGCAGCCATTTGCGGGTGCCATCGTTGGAGATCTGCTCGGCCACGACCTCGGGCCGGTCGACGGTGAAATGCTGCGCGAGCTCGGCGCGAATGCCCTTGGAAACCGAGGTCATCTCGTCAAAGCTCTGGGCGCCGCGGAAATAGAGCCAGTGCCACAGCTGCTGCACCCGCATCTTGCGTTGCGCCGGTGCGACGCCGATCTCGCCGAGTCGATCGGCGAGCTCGGCACGCGACAGGCCGATCAGCGACGGCCTCGCCGGCGGCACATAAGTTTCGAGCGGAGTCTTCTCCACCAGGATTGCGTTGTGCGGCTCGGTCGTCGGTTGCATTGAATGGACCTGATGGGTTTTGTCGTTCCGGGATGGTCCGGAGGACCAGACCCGGAACCTCGAGATTCCGGGTTCGATGCTGCGCATCGCCCCGGAATGACGGGAAATCTGGAACAGCCCCTATATAGCAACCGGATCTGCCGATTGCGACCGCGGCTATGACTTAGCCTTACCGCCTGCAATCCTATCTTTTGCAGTCTTGGGCGATCTTATCGAGCGCCTGGGCGAGGCCCTTCAGCGAGAAGGTGTCGGTCGTCTCGGTGCCCTTGGCCGAGACCCCCTTGACCACGAGATCGGCGGATTTGCGCATGGCTTCGACCATCCGCTCCTCCTCGGCCGCGTTCTTGATCCAGAGACCATCGCCCTGCGTATACATTGCGAAAGCAGCGCCGCCGACCTCGGCCGTCGATTCCGAGCCCGGTTTCAGCGCATAGCCGATCATGACCGAGACTTCGTTGTTGACCTTCTCGGCCGGCCGGGTCGACACGAACGCATAAGCAGGATCGCGCGGCCGGTTCGGCGGGTTGGTCTTCGACGACGAGGGCTTGGCCAGCGCGAAACAGACCTTCTTGCCGTTCGGCGTGGCTGAATAGGCGCCCCAGGTGCCGAACTGGCCGATCAGGGTCGGCTCCGCGCCGCCCGCAACCGCCGCGGGCGCCGCCGCCGGTTTGCTCTCTGGCTTTGCAGCCGTCTTGGCAGTCGGATGGGCCGCCGGCGGCGCCGGCTTTGGTGCCGCCTTCGGCGCCGGTTGCGGCGTCTGCGCCCGCGCGAGATCGGCGATCCCGCACGTCATCATGCCGATCATCAAAACGAAAGATAGCACCCGCCACATGCTGGAGTGGTTCCCTCAATATTGTGACTGGAAGATGGCCCGGCCGTGTTTTGTCCCCCGGCAGGGATAGCCGGGAAAGTCCAATTTGGGAAGGCAGTTAGCGGGTTGTCAGCACTTAGGCTCGGGATCGCGCGGCGCGCTGCTCGGCCCATTGCGCCTCGGTCCAGCCGAGCAGGTCCTCGGCCCCGGAACTGCGCAAATGCGCGCCCCCGTCGATCACCACCATCTCGCCATTGATATAGCCGGCGCGGTCCGAGACCAGGAAGCTGGCGAGGTCGGCAAGTTCGCCGTGCTCGCCGGTGCGGCCCAGCGGGTTGCGGGCGGTCCAGCCTTCGTCACGCCCCTCGGGGCGGAGCTGCCCCGACGCGCCCGCGGTCGGGAACGGTCCCGGCGCGATGGCAACGGTTCGGATGCCCTTCGGACCCCATTCCACGGCGAGACTTTTGGTCATCGCCAGTAGCGCCGACTTCGCCATCGCCGAAGGCACGGTGAAGGCGCGGCCGGTGATGGTCGAGGTCGAGAGGATCGAGAGCACGACACCGCCATGCTTACCCTCGATCCACCGCTTGCCGGCGGCGAGCGTGCAATACATCGCGCCATGCAGGGTCGGCGCGAGGATCGCGTCCGCGGCGCGGAACGAGAGATGCTCGCTCTGCGCGATGAAGGTCGCGGCAGCATTGTTGACGAGGATATCGAGCGGGGCCTCGCGCCAGATCTGATCCATCATGTTGTCGACGGCCGCACCGGCGCGAACGTCGCAGGCGATCGTCGTGACCTTGCCACCGGTCTCTTTGCGCATCTCGCTCGCCGTTGCCTCGAGCCGGTCGAGCTTGCGGCCACAGATCACGAGCTCGGCGCCGAGTGCGAGGAAGCGACGGCCCATCGCAGCGCCGAGGCCCGAGCCGCCGCCGGTGACGAGGATGCGCTTGCCGTTAAGCAGGTTTGTTTCAAACATCGTTTGAATCCTTATCTCCGCGGATTTCGTTATTGCGAGGAGCGAAGCGTCGAAGCAATCCAGACTATTTCCGCAGGGCGGACTCTGGATTGCGTCGCGGAGCCTGTCATCGGGCCGCGCTTGGCGCGGACCCGTTGGCTCGCAATGACGTGATGATAGGCCGAACAGAACGATCAACAAAGAATCCGGATTGTCCGGCTGCTCTAAATCCGGCAAAACCGGGCCAATCATAATTCCACTCGAAACGCTCCAGGTGCCGCCATGAAAGCCATCCTCTGCTCGCAATATTGCCAGCCCGACGATCTCGTTCTGGCTGACGTGCCGGATCCGGTAGCAGGACCGGGCGAGGCCGTGATCGCGATCAAGGCGGCGGCGCTGAACTTCTTCGACATCCTGATGATTCAGGGCAAGTATCAGATCAAGCCGCCGTTCCCGTTCTCGCCGGCCGCTGAAGTCGCGGGTGTGATCGAGAGCATCGGCGCTGGCGTCACTGATCTGAAGGTCGGCGATCGCGTTGTCGCCTCCTGCGGCCACAACGGCGCGCGCGAGAAGATCGCGCTGCCGGCGGCATCGATCGTCAAGATCCCTGACAATCTCGACTATGATCGCGCGGCCGGCATCATCATCATCTACGGCACCGCGCTGCATGCGCTCGAGGATCGCGCCAGTCCGAAGCCGGGCGAGACGCTCGCGGTACTGGGCGCAGCCGGCGGCACGGGCCTTGCTGCCTGCGAGCTCGGCAAGCTGATGGGCCTGAAGGTGATCGCCTGCGCCTCGTCGGACGAGAAGCTCGAATTCGCCAGGGCGCACGGCGCCGAACTGACGCTCAATTACGCCAAGGAGGATCTGAAGGAAGGTTTGCGCAAGCTCACCGACGGCAAGGGCGTCGACATCATCTTCGATCCCGTGGGCGGTGCTTACGCCGAGCAGGCGCTGCGCTCGATCGCCTGGGAAGGTCGCTTCCTCGTGATCGGCTTCGCCGCCGGCGACATTCCGAAGATGCCGCTGAACCTCGCATTGCTGAAGGGCTGCGACATCCGCGGCGTGTTCTGGGGCGCCTGGACCCGGCTCAACCCGGCCAAGAATCGCGCCAATCTGGAGAAGCTCGTGAAGTGGACGGCGGAAGGCAAGATTTCCTCGCATGTCGACCGCACCTTCCCGCTGGCCCAGACCGCGGACGCGTTGAAAGTGCTCGCGGGACGTCAGGCGATGGGGAAGGTGATCTTGCATCCGTGATGGCGACTGCGCTGGCTGTCGCGATTACACGCGCCATGACAGCTGAGTTCATGGCCTCCCATTCGCACACCGCCACCTGGTAAGGTCTCCTCAACCAGCGCGGGCAAAATTGAGGTGCATTCCACAACCTCGCCCGAATCAAACCCAAATATTTCCCGATTCGCCCCAACCGTCGTCGCTTTTTGGGCTGATTCAGGTTGCGATTTACCGGCTCCAGTTTGCTGGGCGCTCCTGGACAACAACAAAAAAACTGAAACCGGTATGCCCCGCGTCGTGTCAGTCTTGGGGAGCATCACCATGGAGACGACGGCGTTCCGTCCGTCCAGGGAATCGAGGGCATTCGATTCCGATCGAGCCGCATCACATCCGTCCACCGCATCGTACATCCGTGCACGCGCCGCACGGATCGATCTGTCACCGGACGACCCAATTCCACTATTCCTGTCCGATCCGCGCGGTGCCCCGGACCCGGACGAATATACCTCGCTGGAGTTGCGTCCCCGGGTCAGAATTGTCCCGCGTGTTCTTGCGGGCGGTCTCGCAGCCGTTCTCGTGGCGTCCATCCTGGCAATTCTGGCCGCGCTGTTTCAGTCCGATCTTCGCGGCATCTTCGATGCCGGTGGCTCGGCAGTCGTCGCGCTGGAGCAGGCGGTCGCCTCCGCCAACCCGTCGGCCGTACCGCAGAGCCCGCGCAAGGATTCGGCGCGCGTGACCGAGCCGCGCCTGGCGAGCGCTGACGCGCAGGATCTTCCTGCACCGCCGAGCCGCGAGGAGATCGCGACCGCCTATCAGAGCGCGCTGCAAGCCCACACGCCTGTGCCTTCGCCCGCGCCGGTGGCGGCACCGCCTGCGCCCCCTCCGCCCGCCAGGACGCTCGACGCCGACACGCTGGCCGGGCTGATGACGCGCGCGAAGAGCCTGTTGGGAATCGGCGACATTGTTGCAGCCCGCCTGCTGCTCGAACGCGCCGCCAATGCACAGGATGCGGCAGCGGCGTTCCTGCTGGCGCAGACCTATGACCCGGCCGTGCTGGGCACTAGCGACGCGCGGCGCATCGCCGCTGACGCGACCGCCGCGCGCGACTGGTACCAAAAGGCCGCGGCACTCGGCTCGGCGGAGGCGCGGCAGCGCCTCGCCCAGCTTCAGAACTAGATCGCTTCAGGTGGACATCATGCGTAACGCTTTGGGAATGGCGCTTGCCGCCATCATGACGATCTGTGCCTTCGCGGCACGCGCCGATCAGACCGAATACGATCCCGCCAAGGTCTCTGACGGCCTGAAGGCCATCTTCCAGTTCGGCTCGACCTCGACCAAGCAGGCGCTGAACGCCAACACGGTCACGCTGATCACCGGGACGATCGGCGGCACCTATGTGCAATTCGGCGCCGACCTCGCTTCCGTGCTCGACGACGGCAACAAGATCCGCGTGCTGCCGATCGTCGGCCGCGGCTCGGTGCAAAGCGTCGCCGATATCCTGTTCCTGCAAGGTGTCGATCTCGGAATCGTGCGCGCCGACACGCTCGACTATCTCGAGCGCAAGGGTTTTGCCAAGGACATCAAGAAGCAGTTCACCTATGTCACGAAGCTCTACAATGAGGAGATGCAGGTGATCGCGCCAAGATCGGTCGCGACGCTCAAAGACCTCGAAGACAAGACGGTGAGCGTGGACCTGCCGAACGGCGGCACCTTCGTCACGGCGCTCACCGTGTTCGAGCGGCTCGGGATCAAGGCGAAATTCGTCTATGTCGAGCAGCGCATCGCGATGGAGAAACTGAAGGCCGGCGAGATCGACGCCGTCATCGTGGTCGGCGGCAAGCCGTACAAGTCGGTCTCGACCTTCGGCAATGACGGCCGCTTCCATCTTGCGAAGGTCGACTATGCAAAGCCGCTGCAGAGCGACTATCTGCCGGCAACGCTGACCGCCAAGGACTATCCGAACCTGATCAAGGAGGGCGAGAGCGTGGACACGATCGCGGTGCCTGCGGTGCTCGCGGCCTACAACTGGGCGCCCAACACCGAGCGCTATCGCAAGCTCGCGCTGTTCGTTGACGCGTTCTTCACCAAATTCCCCGCGCTCCAGAACCCGCCCTTCCATCCCAAGTGGAAGGAGGTCTCGCTCGCGGCGCCTTTGTCGGGCTGGAGCAGATTGCCGGTGGCGCAGCAATGGCTCGACCGGCACGGCGTCGAGCCGGTGACGCGCCAGCGCTTCGAAGCGTTCCTGAAGCAAAGCCCGGCGGCCGCGCAGGTGTCCGATGCGGACAAGGAGACGCTGTTCAAGCAATTCCAGGCATGGGACGCGGCGCGGGCGCAGGCGGGGGAAAAGAAGTAGTGGCGCCGTCACTCCTCCGCCTTATCCACCCCGCGCTTCAGCGCGGCACGGGCGGCCTCGCGGTGCTCGTTCGTGATGTGGCCGGCCACCATGCGGATCGCGGTGGCGAGCACGGCGGCGTCATCGGCGAAACCGAGGATCGGCATCACATCAGCGACGAAGTCGAATGGCAGGATGAAATAGGCGATCGCCCCCAGCAGCGAGGCCTGAACATGGCGCGGCGTCTGCCGGTCGAAGGCGCAGTAATAGGCGGCGAGCAGGTCTTCGGCGAACGGCAGTTGCGCGGCAACGCGCTTCAGCTTGCGCCAGAAGCGGCGGCGAACGCCCTCCCGGTCTTCCGCGAGCCGATCGGCGGGCTCAAAGCCGACGCTGTGTTCCGCAGCCATGCTCAAACTCCCCTTTCAGCCGGAGCGGCGGATCGCCGCGTCGCCTGCTGATCACAAGATGGGGATAAGGCCAGGCGCTGCAAGGCGTCAGCCAGGTGTCAGCCGGCGATGGCGTTCATCGCCTTGGCCAGCTCGATATCAAGCGCAGTAACGCCGCCGGCGTCATGGGTCGACAGCACCACCTCGACCGTCTTGTAGACGTTGCGCCATTCGGGGTGGTGATCCATCTTCTCGGCGACCAGCGCCGCGCGAGTCATGAAGCCGAAGGCCTGGTTGAAATCCTTGAAGACGAAGGTCTTCCCGATGGCGTCGCGGTCGGACATCTCGCCCCAGCCTGGTAGTCCGCCGAGCGCCTGCTTGCGCGCCTCCGCCGATAGCCGCTCTGCCATGATCGCCTCCGTCGTTCAGGGGAACTTTACCCTAACACCGTGTCGATGCCCGGGTTCATACGGGATTTCGTCCATCCCCACTAACCATGAAGGAGATGTAACCCCGCCGGACAAGAAATTTGCTACAATTGCGGGCGTAAATCGCCGGCGAAGATGAAACTGAGCCTCAAGCGCCTGTTTGGGAGATCGATGACCGGGGGACTGAACCTGGCCGAAACGCCCTCTCCGCCTTCGCCGCGATCCGCGGCGCGGAAGACCGCGCTCGTGTCTCTGGCGCTCGTGCTTGCGATCGTCGGTGCGCTCGCCGGCGGTTACTACTTCGCGATGCGGCCGGTGACGCTGAAGATCGCGGTTGGTCCCGCCAGCAGCGATGACGTCAAGGTCGTGCAGGCGCTGACCCAGGCCTTCACGCAGAACAAGAGCCAGGTGCGGCTGCGCCCGATCCAGACCGACGGCGCCACCGCCAGCGCCAATGCCCTCGCGGAAGGCAAGGTCGATCTTGCCATCGTGCGCGGCGACCTCGATGTGCCGAAGAACGCGCAGGCGGTCGCGACGCTGCGCAAGAATGTCGTGGTACTGTGGGCCGTAGCGGGCAAGGGCAAGAAGAAGGGAGCGAAGATCACCAAGGTGGCACAACTCGCCGGGCATCGCATCGGTGTCGTCGGCCGCACCCAGGCCAACGTCAACCTGCTCAAGGTGATCCTTCAGCAATACGGCGTCGATCCCGCCAAGGTCGAGATCGTGCAATTCCCGGCCAACGAGGTTGCCGAGGCGATCAAGGCGCAGAAGGCCGACGTCTACCTCGCGGCCGGCCCAGTCAACAGCAAGATCACGGCGGACGCGATCTCTGCATCGGTCAAAGAGGGCGGCACGCCGACTTTCCTCGCCATCGATTCCGCAGACGCGATCGCGCAGAACCACCCGGTCTACGAATCCGCGGAGATTCCAGCCGGCGCCTATGGCGGTTCACCCGACCGTCCGGACGACGAGGTCAAAACCATCAGCTTTGCGCACCACATCGTGGCGCGCAAAGCTGTGTCCGAAACCACCATCGCGGCATTCACGCGGCAGCTGTTCGCCGTGCGCCAGCAACTGGTGACGGAATTCCCGCTGGCGGCGAAGATCGAGACGCCCGACACCGACAAGGATGCGGTGATCCCCGTGCATCCCGGCGCCGCCGCCTTCGTTGACGGCGAGGAAAAGACGTTTCTCGACAAATACAGCGACTACATCTGGTGGAGCCTGATGGCGCTCTCCGCCATGGGCTCGATCGGCGCCTGGTTTGCCGGCTATCTGAAGAAGGACGAGCGCGACAACAACAGCCATTTGCGCGAACGCCTGCTCGACATGATCACGGCGGCCCGCAAGAGCGAGACGACCGAAGAGCTTGACCAGATGCAGGCCGAAGCCGATGTGATTTTGCGCGACACGCTGCGCTGCTTCGATCACGGTGCAATCGAGGAGGCCGCGCTCACCGCCTTCAACATCGCACTCGACCAATTCCATGCCGCCGTCGCCGACCGTAAGGCGGTGCTGTTCAGCCTGCCGCAGACCCCGCCACGCACGGGCACGCAATTCAGAGCCGCCGGCAACGCGTAGCGCCTGCGCGTTATTGCTGCGTCACATTGTCTCAATATAGGGTCTGATTTCATCGTGGCGGCTGCCGCAAGGCACCCGTCCCTGGCGAAATCGGGACCGTCCATGAACATCACATTCTCACGCCGCCGTTTCCTCACTACCAGCGCCGGCGCGCTTGGCACGATCGCGATGCCTTATCTGTCGCGAGCGGCTGACCGGCCTGCGGTCACCCATGGCGTACAATCAGGCGACGTCACGGTCGACGGCGGCGTGGTATGGGCACGCACCGACCGGCCGGCTCAGATGCTGGTCGAGGTGGCGACGACGGAGTCGTTCAGGGACGCTCGCGCGCTGCCGCCGATCGCGGCGCTGCCCGAGAGCGACTTCACGGCCAAAATGCTGATCGAGAACCTGCCGAGCGGACAGGACATCTTCTATCGCGTGCGCTTCCGTGATCTCTCGCATAGCGCGGTCGAGGGCGAGCCGGTGACCGGCCGCTTCCGCACCGCGCCGGCCGACCGCCGCGATGTCAGCTTCGTCTGGGGTGGCGACGTCGCCGGCCAGGGCTGGGGCATCAACCCCGACGACGGCGGCATGTTCACCTTCGCCGCGATGCGCAAGCATCGTCCGGACTTCTTCCTGCACTCGGGCGATACGATCTACGCCGACAGCCTCGTCCAATCCGAGGTGAAGCTCGCCGACGGCAAGATCTGGAAGAACGTCACGATTCCCGAGAAGGCAAAGGTCGCGGAGACGCTCGACGAGTACCGCGCCGCGCACAAATACAATCTGACCGACGACAACCTCCGCGGCTTCAATGCCGACGTGCCGATCTTCGTCCAGTGGGATGACCACGAGGTCACCAACAACTGGTCGCTGTCGAAGGAGTTGCCGGCGTCATACAAAGTCCGCGACATCACGCTGCTCGCCGCGCGCGCCTCCCGCGCCTTCCACGAGATGTATCCGATGCGCGAGAGCATCACTGAGCCGGGCCGGATCTATCGCCAGATCTCCTACGGCCCGCATCTCGACGTGTTCGTGCTCGACGAGCGCAGCTATCGCGGCGCGAACGGCGCCAATCTGGAAACGGAATACGGACCGGCCAGCCACTTCCTCGGACCCGATCAGATCGCCTGGCTCAAGCGCGGCCTGTTGAATTCGCGCGCGACCTGGAAGGTGATCGCCTCCGACATGCCGCTTAGTCTCATCGTCGCGGACACGCCGAAAGGCGGATCGGAAGCGATTGCGCAAGGCGACGGCCCGGTACGCGGCCGCGAGTTCGAGATCGCGGACATCCTTCGCTTCATCAAGATGGCGCCGATCAGCAACACGGTGTGGCTGACCGCGGACGTACACTACGCCGCCGCGCATTATTACGATCCGAACAAGGCGCAATTCCAGGATTTCGAGCCGTTCTGGGAGTTCGTCTCGGGTCCGCTGCATGCGGGCACTTTCGGTCCGAACGCGCTCGACAACACCTTTGGGCCGGAGGTACGCTTCGTCAAGGCACCGGGCAAGGACAGCCAGAACCTGCCGCCGTCTGCCGGGATGCAGTTCTTCGGCCACGTCAAGATCGACGGCGCCTCCGGCCAGATGACGGTGACCTTGCGCGACCGCGCCGACGTGGCGCTGTGGTCGACCACGCTCGACCCGAAATCTGCCTGAACCTCAGCTACCGCGCGTCCGCAGCGCAGCCTCCAGCGCCTCGCTCGAGCACGGCTTTTGCAGCCGCGGCCGCGCCGCAAATTCGGGCGGAATCCGCGTTTCGGCACCGTAGCCGGTGACGAAGACGAATGGGACGTTCAGCGCCACCAGTCGCTCGGCGATCGCAAAGCTCTTCTCGCGGTTCAGCTCGACGTCGAGCAGGGCGAAATCGGGAGCACCTTTCGCGATCGCGTCCAGCGCCTGCGTCACCGACCCGGCGGTGCGCACCTGCCTCACGCCAAACCCGAGCAGACGGTCCTCGAAATCGATTGCAATGATCGGATCGTCCTCGACGACCAGGACGTCGGCAGGACATGGGAAGCCATCGGGAAGTGCGGGTGCCATGATCGCATCTTGGAGCGAGAGGTTTTTCTGATCAGGACAGCCGCGCCACGACGGCTGCGCCCAGCGCATCGGAGGGTTCCCGGAACGAAACCACCACATCACAGTTCTTCAGTCTGTTCACTTGTGCACACAGGAAACGGACGGAACCCGGTATTGTGGAAAAAGAGGCATGGGGGTCACGATGGATGCGCGTATCGGCAGTACAAGCGAGGTCGACAGCCGGCCGACCAACAACCTGTTGCGGCGCCTGAGCCCGGCGGATTACGCACTGCTCGCGCCGCACGTCACCATCGAGGACTGCGCGGCGGGCGAACTGCTTTACAATCCCGGTGATGACGTCCAAGTCGTCCACTTTCCCTGCGGACCCTCGCTTGCGACCTTTCTCGTCCCTAACGAGGATGGCCGCGACGTCGAGACCATCCTGGTCGGTCGTGAAGGCGCGGTGGGCGGGATCGTCAGCGAGGGATTTCTGCCGGCCTATACCCGCATCTGCGTGAAGTTCGGCGGCCCATTTTCGCGCATTCACGTCGGCAAACTGGAAGCAGCCAAGACGCGTTCGCCGTCGCTGCGCAACATCTTCGCCCGCTATGCCGATTGCATGCTGGCGCAGATCTTCCAGTCGACCGCCTGCAACGCCATCCACTCGATCGAGCAGCGCACGGCCAAATGGATCTTGGCGGCGATGGAGCGAACCGGCGACGAAAGCAGCGTGCCGCTGACGCATGAGCAGCTTGCGACATTGCTCGGAGTGGGACGCAGCTATGCGAGCCGCGTGCTCCAATCGTTCAAAGCCGAAGGCGTGCTCGACACCAGGCGCGGCTCAATTCTCGTCCGCAGCCGCGACGGCCTGCGCCTGCGCGCCTGCCTCTGCAACGATGCAGTGAAGCTGCACTTCGAGGAAGTGTTGCGAGGCGTCTATCCAACGGAGGAGCGGGAGGCCGGATAGCGGACCTAGTCTCGCCTCTTCCTTCCCCCTTGTGAAGGCAGTGCACATGCAAGAGGACATGCGCGCTCCTCTGGCGTGATCGTGCTATACTCTCCGCCGCATGAGCGGGGCTTTCCTTCATACGGTCTTCGATATTGCAGCATGGCTGGCGGCGGCAGCTGCCGTCTACTGGCTGTCGCGACAGGGCTTGCGGTTTCCTGCGCAATCCTTCGAAATGTCCTACATCGCCGCCCTGGTGTTCGGCGCAGGCGTCGGCGCCTACCTGTTCGGGTCGGCCAATCTGTGGCTGTCGGGCCAGAGCGGCGTTGCGCGCTCGGTCGAGGGTGCGCTCGCCGGCGGCATCGTGGCGATCGAGCTCTACAAATGGTCCGCAGGCATCACGGTGCGAACCGGCGCCCGTTTTGCCCTGCCGCTGGCGCTCGGCATCGCAATCGGCCGGATCGGCTGCTACTTCGCGGGCCTCGACGATTTCACCTACGGCACGCCCACGGCGCTGCCCTTCGGCCATGATTTCGGCGACGGCCTCCTTCGCCACCCGGTGCAGCTCTATGAGAGCACCGCCATGGGCGTGTTCGCGCTTCTCTATGTGCTGGCAGTCTTGAACCGAAACCGGTTTGTGGTCACCAATGGTTTCTACCTGGTGCTCGTCTACTACGGAGCGCAGCGCTTCCTGTGGGAATTCCTCAAGCCCTATGGCACGCTGATCGGCCCCTTCACGCTGTTTCACCTGCTGTCGCTGTCCATCCTGCTCTACGCCGCATTCATGCTGGCGACGGCGCCCAAAGCGAGATCCCTGCATGAACGCGCCGTTGCGTAAGTCGCGTCCCTATATCTTCTGGGGCCAGACCCAGTCCCTCTGCGAGACCTGCCTGAAGCTGGTGCCGACCAAGATCCAGATTCTCGGCAACGAGGTCTGGTACGAAAAACGCTGCCAGCAGCATGGCGTCCAATCAACGCTGGTGTCGACGGACGCGGCCTATTGGCGTCTGTGCAAGGATTTCATCAAGCCTGGTGATCGGCCGCTGCAATTCCAGCAGCGCACGGAATTCGGCTGCCCCTATGATTGCGGCCTGTGCGCCGACCACGAGCAGCATTCCTGCCTGGCGCTGATCGAGATCACCGAGCACTGCAATCTCACCTGCCCGGTGTGCTTTGCCGAATCCTCGCCGGCGCGGACGCGGTTCACGCCGCTCGCAACGGTCGAGAGGATGCTGGATGCGCTGGTCGCGAGCGAGGGCGAGCCCGACCTGGTGCAGATTTCCGGCGGCGAGCCGACGCTGCATCCGGATTTCTTCGAGATCCTTGACGCCGTGCGCGCCCGCCCGATCCGCCACGTCATGATCAACACCAACGGCCTGCGCATCGCCCGCGAGAAGAATTTCGTGGCGCGGCTCGCCGAGAACAAGCGCGGGCTGGAGGTCTATCTCCAGTTCGATTCGCTGCAGCGCGAGCCGCTGATCAATCTGCGCGGCGCCGACCTTCGAAAAATCCGCCAGCAGGCGCTGGAGAATCTCGAGCATTATGGCGTATCGACCACGCTGGTCGCAACCATCAAGCGCGGCGTCAACGATGCGGAGATCGGCGACATCGTTCGCCACGCGCTCACCTGGAAATGCGTGCGCGGGGTCACGCTGCAGCCGGTGCAAGACGCCGGCCGTAACGAGAATTTCGACAAGAACACCGACCGCATCATGCTGTCGGAGATCCGCAAGCGCGTGATCGAGACCGATGTGTTCGGCGACAAGGACATGATCCCGCTGCCTTGCAATCCCGAAAGCATCTCGATCGGCTATGGCCTGCGCAACGGCGAGAAGGTGCTGCCGCTGACCTCGCTGATCCCGCAGCAGCAGCTCGTCGCGGTCATGCCCAACACGATCAGCCCGGAGAAATATCCGGTGCTGAAGGAGAAGTTTATTGACCTCTTCTCGCTGTCGTCGGGCCCGCTCAACACCCCCGAACGCGTCTGCGAACTGCTATGTTGCCTGCCGAGCTTTCAGGTGCCGGAAGGGCTCACTTACGAGAACGTGTTCCGCGTCACCATCGTGCAGTTTCTCGATCGCTTCAATTTCTGCGTCGGCAACGTCAAGCGCAGCTGCATCCATTTCGTGACGGAGCAAGGCTCGATCATTCCGTTTGACACCTCCAATCTGTTCTACCGCAACGGAAAGATCGACGGCATTCGCGCGGCTCTCGCTGCACAGGCGACCGAAGGAGCCTTGCAAGCATGAGCATCAGCGACATACCGCCGCCGGGACTGCCTCCTGCCCCGGCGAACAAACGCGGCGGCTGCCTGACCGCCCTCATGGCGATCTTCGGGCTGATCATGCTGCTGCCGGGTGTCTGCGCCCTGCTCTTTGGCGGAATGTCGGTGGTCGAGGACGGCCGGATCGCCTCCGACATCGCGCCACTGGTCTTCCTGGGACTGGTCGTGGGGATCGGCGGCGTTGCCCTGATCTGGGCGGCGATCAAGGGGCGGCGCGCTTAAGGCCGCTATTCGCCTAACCCCCGGAGATTCCCGGACAAAATTCAGTCAACCAACGGCCAAAGTACACATTGTTTTTTGGCTGTTTTTGCATATATTGCGCCGCAACGCGTAGGGCGCCCGGTCTGATATGGCCGGGCTTCCCTTTTGGGCGGCGAGCGCCCGTTTCCAGTCTTTCAGCGTTGTTTCGAGAAGAGGTCCCGGTCCGACCGGCGAGATCGCGCTTAACCCATTGTTCGAACGCAAAGAAGCTCACTCATGAACCTCCGCAACGTTGCCATTATCGCCCACGTCGACCACGGCAAGACGACCCTGGTCGACCGCCTCCTCCAGCAGTCCGGCACGTTCCGCGAGAACCAGAAGGTGACCGAACGCGCCATGGACTCCAACGATCTGGAGCGCGAGCGCGGCATCACCATTCTGGCCAAGGCGGCCTCGGTGCAGTGGAAAGACACCCGCGTCAACATCGTCGATACCCCCGGCCACGCCGATTTCGGCGGCGAGGTCGAGCGCATCCTGAACATGGTAGACGGCGCGCTGGTGCTGGTGGACGCCGCCGAAGGCCCGCTGCCGCAGACCAAGTTCGTGGTGTCCAAGGCACTCAAGGTCGGCCTGAAGCCGATCGTCGTCATCAACAAGGTCGACCGTCCCGACGCGCGCCCGACCGAGGTCATCAACGAGGTGTTCGACCTGTTCGCAGCACTCGATGCCAGCGAGGAGCAGCTCGACTTCCCGATCCTCTACGGGTCGGCCAAGCAGGGCTGGATGGCCGAAAGCCCGGAGGGTCCGAAGGACAAGGGCATGGAGCCGTTGTTCGACCTGATCCTGCGCCACGTCGCGCCGCCGAAGGTCGAGGAAGGTCCGTTCAAGATGATCGGCACCATCCTGGAAGCCAACCCCTATCTCGGCCGTATCATCACCGGCCGCATCTCCTCCGGCGTGCTCAAGCCGAACCAGCAGGTCAAGGTGCTCAATGCCGACGGCAAGCTGGTCGAGTCCGGGCGCATCACCAAGATCCTGGCGTTCCGCGGCCTCGAGCGCACGCCGCTCGATGAAGCCGAAGCCGGCGACATCGTTGCGATTGCGGGCCTGACCAAGGGCACCGTCGCCGACACGTTCTGCGATCCGACCGTGGAAGTGCCGCTGCCGGCCCAGCCGATCGACCCGCCGACCGTGTCGATGTCATTCATCGTCAATAACTCCCCGCTCGCCGGCACCGAAGGCGACAAGGTGACGAGCCGCATGATCCGCGACCGTCTCTTGCGCGAGGCCGAAGGCAACGTTGCGCTGCGCGTCGTCGAAGCCGCCGACAAGGACGCGATGGAAGTCTCGGGCCGCGGCGAATTGCAGCTCGCCATCCTGATCGAGACCATGCGCCGCGAGGGCTTTGAGCTCTCGGTGTCGCGCCCGCGCGTCGTGTTCCAGAAGGACGAAGCCACCGGTGCCACCATGGAGCCGATCGAGGAGGTCGTGATTGACGTCGACGAAGAGCATTCCGGCGTCGTCGTGCAGAAGATGAGCGAGCGCAAGGCCGAGCTGATCGAGATGAAGCCCTCCGGCGGCAACCGCCTGCGTCTGGTGTTCTACGCGCCGACCCGTGGCCTGATCGGCTACCAGGGCGAACTTCTGACCGACACCCGCGGCACCGCGATCATGAACCGCCTGTTCCACGGCTATGCCCCTTACAAGGGCGAGATCCAGGGCCGCCGCAACGGCGTCCTGATCTCCAACGACCAGGGCGAGGCGGTCGCCTACGCCATGTTCAAGCTGGAAGACCGCGGGCCGATGATGATCGAGCCGGGCTGGAAGGTCTATCGCGGCATGATCGTCGGCGAGCATACCCGCGACAACGATCTCGAGATCAACGTGCTCAAGGGCAAGCAGCTCACCAACATCCGCACGACCTCCAAGGACGAAGCGGTGCGCCTGACCCCGCCGATCCGCATGACCCTGGAAAAGGCGCTCGCTTATATCGAGGACGACGAGCTCGTCGAGGTCACCCCGAAGTCGATCCGCCTGCGTAAGAAGCATCTCGACCCGAACGAGCGCAAGCGTGCGGAAAAGGCCAAGGAAGCGGTGGCGTAAAGCCCACTCTCGCGTGCCCCGGACGCAGCGCAGCGCACCAGCGATGCGGTGCAGAGCCGGGGCCCAGCACTCTCGTTTCGTTTACCCGTCGACTTGGGTCCCGGTTCTGCGCAGCAGCGCAGGCGCTGCAGCGCGTCCGGGACACGAGAGCTGCATACCTGGCCGGCTTCAGGACAATTGGCGAACGTGCTAGAGCCTGCCCATGACCTCCCTTCCCTCCTCCGCCGACGTCGCGATCATCGGCGCGGGTGCCGCCGGCCTTGGCGCCGCGCATGCGCTGCATGGCTCCGCCCTCTCCGTGATCGTGCTGGAGGCGCGTAACCGGCTCGGCGGCCGCGCCTGGACCGTGCAGGCCTCGCCTGACGTGACCTTCGACGTCGGCTGCGGCTGGCTGCACTCGGCCGACAAGAATTCCTTCGTTGCGATTGCCCGCCAGCTCGGCTTCGAGATCAACACGGATCTGCCGCCTTGGGGCGATCGCGCTTATGGCGACGCCTTTCCGGAAGCCGAGCGCATCGCCTTCGCAGACGCGATCGACGAATTCTACGAACGCGCCTGGGAGGCCGCGGAAAGCGGCGAGGACGCGCCGGCCTCCTGCTATCTCGAGCCTGGCAACCGCTGGAATCCGATGATCGACGCGGTCTCGACTTATGTGAACGGGTGCGAACTCGATCAAGTCTCGATCCTCGACATGGAGCGCTACGAGGACACGTATTTCAATTGGCGCGTGCGAGCCGGATATGGAACGCTGATCGCGGCCTATGGCGCGCCGTGTCCGGTCGCGCTCAGCTGCAACGTCACGCTGGTCGATCACTCCGGTCAGCGCATCCGGCTCCAGACCTCGCAGGGCACGATGACCGTGAACAAGGTGATCGTCACCGTCCCGACCAATCTGATTGCCGATGAGGCGATCCGCTTTTCCCCGCCGCTTCCCGCCAAGCTCCATGCCGCACGGGGCCTGCCGCTCGGTGTCAACGACAAGGTGACACTGGCGCTCGCGGATGCTGAAGCCTTTCCGACCGAGGGAAACCTGCGCGGCGCCACCATGCGCACCGCGATGGGCACCTATCACATCCGCCCATTCGGGCAGCCCTGCATCGATGGCTTCTTCGGCGGCAGCTTTGCGCGTCAATTGGAAGATGCCGGCGAGGGCGCCTTCGCCGCCCATAGCATCGACGAGATTGCAGGCTTTCTCGGCAACGACATCCGCCGCAAGCTAAAATCCCTGCGCGAGTCGCGCTGGGCGCACGATCCTTTCGCCCGCGGCTCCTATTCGCACGCGCTGCCGGGTCACGCCGGCGATCGCGCCGTGCTGGCCGCGCCGGTTGATGGCCGGCTGTTCTTCGCGGGCGAGGCAACCTCGCCAAATTTCTTCTCGACAGCGCATGGCGCGCGCGACAGCGGCGAGCGAGCGGCCAGGGAAGTGTTGGCGGCCCTTGGCAGGCCATGACCGCAAGCTCCGTCGTTGCGAGCGCGGCGAAGCATCCAGGGTCTTTCTGCGGAGAGATTCTGGATCGCTTCGTGACTTCGCTCCTCGCAATGACGAGGATACTAGTCGATCACCCGCGCCCGTAATCGGCATCGGGCACAAAACAGGCATCGTCCTTGCCGAAGATGCGATAGCGGCTGCGTGCGACGAGGCTGTACACGGGATCCCGCAGCGGCCTCGGCACGGCGAACAGCCGGCGCACCCATTCCCAGCCGGGGAGCTGAGACCGCACCGTCAGCGCGGCATCGGACTTCATGAACACCTCGCCGCCGTGGATCACTGCATTGGTATCGGGATCGTGCGGATCGATCCCGAACGTGCGCGCGAGCCGCGCCCCATAATCCGACTGGACCGGCGTGAAGCGAAACCGCTTCGCCGTATCGCGGGCGGCGACGAAGCGGACCCAGCGCGAGCAGAAAATGCACACGCCATCGAACAGGATCACATCGTCGTCGGGCCATTCAGGCATCAGCGATTGTCCCATGGCTTCTTGGCCGCCACCGGCCTGCCCTGGTTCAGCGTGCGCGCGAGCTCGCCGGTTGCGGCTTTGACGCCGGCCTCGGTTTCGATCATCCAATGACCCTCGCTGCCGACGGCCGGCAGGATACGAAAGTCGAGCTTGTCGCCACCGCCGCCAAACGCCTCAGCCAGTCTTTGAGAAAATGCCGGAGCGAAGTAACTGTCGTTGGCGGCAACGAGCCACGTGACGGGGATGCGCGCGGTCTTGCCGAATTCGGCGGCGGCCGCAAGGAGCGTATGCGGCGCGCAGATCCTGTTCGGCTCATCATTGGCATGGCCGCCGCGCCCTGGCGCGAATGCAATGATGACGGAAACCGCCTTCGGCTCGGCGCTGGCGAGTGCCAGCGCGCCCCAGCCGCCGGCGGAATGGCCGATCACCGTTGCAGCGTCCTTGCGAATGAATTCCTGCTTTCGCAAATAGTCCAGCGCGAGCCGGATTTCGTCGGCCGTTGCGCGGGCCGATCGCGCGTAGTCCGCTTCGTCGCAGCCGCCCTGGTCTTCGACATAGTGGCCGCCGGTCGCGCCGTGACCGAGCCGTTCCGGCACCAGCACGGCAAAGCCGTGCGCGACGAGATACGCCGTGAGCGCGCGATATTCCGGTCGCGGCATTTGCGCGCGACGCAAGCCATTCTGCGTCGAGGCGTGGGCGATGACCGCGAGCCGGAACGGGCCGGCGCCGACAGGGCGAAACAGCAGCGCATGCGCGGCAATGCTGGTATCCGGCGACGGCACGCGCCACTGTTGCCGGCGAAACGGTTCGCCCTCCTCTCCGGAGGGGCCAAACGTGGTCTGAGCGCACAGAGGTGACGCAGTCAGCACGGCCAGCAAACACAGAAGCGCAGGGGTGATGAGGAGCCGCATGAATTGCCAGAGGAGGCGGACACCGACAGCGATGTCACACGAAAGCGCGATGAGATGAAGACGAATGATCATCGCGCTTTAGACTATTGTTTGAGCATAATCTTTTCGGAAAACCGCTCCACACTTTTCCGGATCATGCTCCAGGAGGAACGAATCACTCCGGCCAGACTTTTTGCGCAGCCATCGCATTCATTAGGCGCCGCAGGCGAGTTTTGCACCGGCGCATGGCAGGCCGATCCCGTTCTGAACGGCGGCTTGTCCTCTTTCGGTACAACATGGTTAAAAACTGATGCAGAAAGTCCACAGGTTAACCGATAATTAACGATAGGTCTTGCCGCCGGCGCGGCGACTTGGTTTGATCGCGTCCATGAGCACAACCCTGATCGAAGTCCGGCCGGCCAAAGCCGCAGATGCAACTGCGGTGGCGTCGACCCATGACGAAGCCTGGCGCTCGGCCTATCAGGGCATCATTCCCGGCGCCGAGTTGGAGAAGCTGATCAACCGCCGCGGTCCGCAATGGTGGGACAGTGCGATCCGCAAGGGCAGCCGCGTCAGCGTGCTGGTGTTCGGCGACAAGATCGCAGGCTACGCCAATTATGGCCGCAACCGTGCCCGCAGCTTGCATTTCGACGGCGAGATCTACGAACTCTATCTGCGTCCTGAATTCCAGGGCCTCGGCTTCGGCCGCCGCCTGTTCGCCGCCGCCCGCCGCGACCTGATGCAGAGCGGCCTGAAAAGCATGGTGGTGTGGGCGCTGTCGGACAACGATCCGGCCACCGAGTTCTACCGTGCCCTAGGCGGCCGCATGGTGGCACGCTCCTCGGAGCGGTTCGGGCCGAAGTCGCTCGACAAGGTTGCCTTCGCCTGGACCAATTGAGCTGCTGAAACCTGAATCGGCAGCGTTTCCATCCGTCGATACCGTTGCCACTTGGGCCGGTGATCGCCGGATTCATTATTTCACAAAAACGCGATGGATCAGCGGGCCAAGCCCGCGTATGACAGCGCCAAAATCGCTGCCGGGCGCGATGTCACCTCGGCAACAACGGAGCCTTGAATGCGTATCGATGCGGTCTCGATCGGGAAAAACGTACCACATGACGTCAATGTCATCATCGAGGTCCCCGTGGGCGGCGAACCGATCAAATACGAGATGGACAAGGAGGCCGGCACGCTCGTGGTCGACCGCTTCCTCTACACGCCGATGCGTTACCCCGGGAACTACGGCTTCATCCCGCACACCTTGTCGGATGATGGCGATCCCTGTGACGTCCTGATCATCAACACCCGCGCCATCATTCCCGGCGCCGTCATGAGCGTGCGGCCGGTCGGCGTGCTGTTCATGGAAGACGAAGCCGGCGGCGACGAAAAGATCTTGGCGGTGCCGTCGTCGAAGCTGACGCAGCGCTACGATAAGGTGAAGAGCTACTCTGACCTGCCTGACATCACGCTCCAGCAGATCCAGCACTTCTTCGAGCACTACAAGGATCTTGAGAAGGGCAAGTGGGTGAAAATCCTGCGCTGGGGCGGCCCCGAGGACGCGCACAAGCTGATTCTCGAAGGCATTGAGCGCGAGAAGAAAAAGAAGAAGTAACGAAATAACCGTCGTTCCGGGGCGCGCGAAGAGCGAACCCGGAATCCAGAAGTGTGTGGCCCGAAATTCCGGGTTCGCTCTTCGAGCCGCCCCGGAATGACGACAACCTACACCGCCGGCTTCGGCAGCCCTGTGATCGCGCAGGCGGCACGGAGCGTATTCACCAGCAGACAGGCGACCGTCATCTGGCCGACGCCGCCCGGCACCGGCGTAATCGCGCCGGCAACCCCAAGCGCTTCCTGATAGGCAACGTCGCCGACGAGGCGGGTCTTGCCGTCTTGTTTGGGGATGCGGTTGATGCCGACGTCGATCACGGTCGCGCCCGGCTTTAGCCAGTCGCCGCGCACCATCTCCGGCTTGCCGACAGCGGCATAGACGAGGTCGGCGCGCTTCACGAGGGCAGGCAGATCGCGCGAGCGCGAATGCGCGATCGTGACCGTGGCGTTCTCGTTCAGCAGCAACTGCACCAGCGGACGGCCGACCAGGTTGGAGCGGCCGATGACGATAGCGTTCATGCCTTCGAGCGAAGCGTGCACGCTTTTGGTCAGGATGATGCAGCCCAGCGGCGTGCAGGGCGACAGCGCCTCAAAACCGCCGGCGAGCCGGCCGGCATTGCTCGGATTCAGGCCATCGACATCCTTGGCGGGATCGATGGCGTTGATCACGGCCTCGGTGTTCAGCCCCTTCGGCAGCGGCAGTTGCACCAGAATGCCGTGCACGGCCGGATCGCGGTTGAGCTTTGCGACGAGCGCCAAGAGGTCTGCTTGCGAAACGTCGGCCGGCAGCTTGTGCTCGAACGAGGCCATGCCGGCGCCTTGCGTCTGGGTGTGCTTGGAGCGGACATAGACCTCGCTGGCAGGGTCGTTGCCGACCAGCACCACCGCAAGGCCCGGCACCAGATTGTGCTCGCGCTTGACGTGGGCGACCTCCTCGGCGACGCGGCCGCGAAGTTCCGCGGCAATGACTTTTCCATCGATGATTTTAGCGGTCATGTCAGTTCCCATGGTCTATCGATTTGACGAAAGCGAGCTGACGCAAGGCTTCGCCGAGCCCTGCCGAATCGCCCTCGATCGCGATCTGCTTCAGCCGCGAGCTCGCCCCGGATAAAAGCCTGACGTTGGCCTTGGGCACACCAAGCGATTTCGCCAGCAGGACCAAGACCGACTTGTTGGCCTCGCCACCATCGGCAATGGCGCGTACCCGCACCTTGAGCACGCTGCGGCCGTCGGAGAGCTGCTCGATCCCGTCGATGTCGTCGCGGCCGCCGCGCGGCGTCACCCGCACCGCGATGCTGATTCCTGTGCCGGAGGGACGCCAGGGTTCTTTGGCAACCAAGGCGCTCCAGCCTGCCTAGATCACGTTCGGGTAGATGTAATACAGGATCACCCGCTCGATAAACATGATCAGCAGGATCAGGATGATCGGCGAGATGTCGAGGCCGCCGAGACTGGGCAGGAAATTGCGAATAGGTGCCAGCAAGGGCTCGGTGATGCGGTACAGGAACTCCGCCACCGCCGAGACGAACTGGTTGCGGGTGTTCACCACGTTGAAGGCGATCAGCCAGGACAGGATCGCGGACGCGATCAGCAGCCAGACGTAGAGATCGAGCACGATGATGACGATGTCGAGAACGGCACGCATGGTTTTTGAAAACTCTGGCTCCGGTCGGGATTGACGCCGTTGGCTTGATATCGGTTCCCCCCGACCCAAACAAGGGAAGTCGGCGCGCGGATGGCTAAAACCGGGTTATACCCGTCCTTGACTTGACCTTGGCGGGGACTTAAATGGCGCCCGGTTGTCGGCCGCATTCACCAGAGCGGCCAGCAAAGGGGCCATAGCTCAGCTGGGAGAGCGCGTCGTTCGCAATGACGAGGTCGGCGGTTCGATCCCGCCTGGCTCCACCACGCTTCGCCCTTCGGGCTCCGCGTGGCGCAGCCACGTCGGAGCCGCAAGGGCGAAGCGTGGTGTCCGGTGAAGCCCAAAGGGCGAAAACGGACTGTTCGAAGCTCCTGCCCCTATTTCCCCGTAAACCGCGGTGGCCGCTTCTCGATGAAGCTTGCGACTCCTTCCCGGAAATCGCTGCCGTTCAGCGCCACCATCATCTCTCGGTTGGCTTCGATCGTCGCTTCGGCCAGCGTCTGGAACGGCACCTCGTAAAGCTGCCGCTTGATCACCGCCATCGCGCTCGGTGAGACCAAATCGGCGAGGTCGCGGGCATAGGCATAGGTCTCCTCGCGCAGTTTCTCCGGCGAGCAGAGCCGGTTCACCAGCCCGATCCGCAGCGCTTCCGCGCTCGGCACGCGCCGGGCCGAAAGCAACAGGTCCAGCGCGTTGGCATGACCGACGATGCGCGGCAGCATCCAGGATATGCCGTGCTCGGCGATCAGACCGCGCCGCGCGAAGGCGGTCGTGAACACCGTGTTGTCGGCGGCAAAGCGCAGATCGCAATAGAGCGCGTGGACGAGGCCGATGCCCGCGGTCGCGCCGTTGAGCATGGCAATGATCGGCTTCTTGATCGATGGGTAATAGCCGTAGCGCGTCTGCCAATCCGGCCGGCGGTTCATGTCAAAGGGCGGCAGGTTCGAGGCGCGTCTGACGTCATCGGGGTCGAGCCCTTTCAGCGCATCCATGTCGGCGCCGGCGCAGAAGGCGCGGCCCGCACCAGTGAGCACGATGACGCGGACATTGTCGTCGATGCTTGACGCTTCCATCGCGTGACGCACGTCGCGCTCCATGATCGGCGTCCACGCGTTCATGCGATCCGGGCGATTGAGCGTGATGGTTGCGATCTTGTCGCTCACTTCATAGAGAATGTGCTCGTAGGCCATGGCGCTCTCCCTTTGCCGGCGCGTTCGTGCGCGCTCGTTGGCAGAGAGCCTAGCATATTCAGAGGAGAGGCAAGGGCTTCGCGCGAAGGCGCGGTCACTCGGCGGCTTGCGCAAGCGCCGGCCGGCGCGCCAGCCAGCCATCGATGAAGTGATCGAGCCAGGCGCGTTCCGCGGCGTCGTAGACGGCACGATTTGCAAAATGATGATGCCGCTGCCGCGCACCCGGCGCGCTGAAGCCATCATAGCCGCGCGTGGTCCAGCGACACATCATCGCGTAGGTCACGTCTGGATGAAACTGCACACCGAAGGCATTGCCCGTACGGAACGCCTGCACCGGAAAATCATCGCCCTCGGCGAGCAGCTCGGCGCCGACCGGAAGATCAAATCCCTCGCGATGCCAGTGGTAGACCTGCTCCGGCCAGTGCGGGCAGAGCGCATGTCCCGCGGCAGTGGGCCTGATCGGGTAGTACCCGATCTGGGCCAGCGCCTCCGCATGAGGCGCGACGTGGGCCCCGAGCTGCATCGCCAGCATCTGCGCGCCTAAGCAGACGCCGAGGAACGGCCGCTGCTCGCGGAGCGGAATTTCGATCCAGTCGATCTCGCGGCGGATGTAGTCGTCGGGATCGTTGACGCTCATGGGGCCACCGAAGATCACGGCGCCGGCATGCTGATCGAGCGTCTCGGGCAGGGCGTCGCCGAAGCGCGGTCGCCGGATGTCGAGACGATGGCCGAGCGCGCGCAGGGCGTTGCCGACTCGGCCGGGGCTCGAGGATTCCTGATGCAGGACGATCAGAACCGGGAGCCGGGCTTCGGAGGCGAAGGCGGCCGCGCCAGGCGTCCTCTTGCGGAGGGGCACCAATTCTGCGCGACGAAACCTGTCCGTCCGGAACGACATGGCCTCTGCGAGTGCTATCGGTTCAGACCGCCAGCATAGCTAAGCGATGGTTAACATCGTGTGAGTTCGCGCACACACCGAGATCAAAGCAAGCTCCGGGCCACTACGGACGCCTCAGGCCTTCTCTAGGATCTGCGCCTCTGGAATCGGCTGGTCGCGGCCAGGATGAAGCCCCGCGGGAAGAAACGCAGCGCCAACGGCACGATCTTGATGCCCAGACCAGGCAGCACTGCCCGTTTGTTGGCCATCAGACCGCGATACGCATCGCGGGCCACCTCGGCGGCAGAGACGTTGAGAACCGCCGTATCATGTTGGGATCCGACGCCGGCGCGAGCCTGGAATTCGGTTGGCACAGGGCCCGGGCAAAGCACGGTGACGCGGACGCCGCGCGGTGCAAGCTCCGCCCGCAGCGCTTCGGTGAAGGAGATGACATAGGCCTTTGAGGCGTAGTAGACGGCCATGCCGGGGCCAGGCAGAAAGCCGGCGACAGATCCGACATTGAGAAGACCGCCCCTGTTCTTGATGAGCTGATCGGCAAAGCGCAGCGACAGATCCGTCAGGGCCCGGACATTGACATCGACGATGCCGAGCTGCTCGACGCGATCGCGCTCGATCGCATCACCGAACACGCCGAAGCCGGCATTGTTGACGAGATGATCGAGCTCGACACCTTCGGCGGCAAGCGCTGCCGCGATCTTGTCGCCGGCATCCGCTTCCTCGAGATCGCAGGCGATCACGATCGGTTTCTTGCCGCCCTTGGCGGCCAGCTCCGCGGCAAGCGCTTCCAACCGGCCCGCCCGGCGCGCGGTCAATGCGAGGCGATGCCCGTTGGCGGCAAACACGCGCGCCAGCTCCATGCCGATACCCGCCGAGGCACCGGTAATCAGCGTCACCCGCTCAGTCACGATCGAAGTCTCTTGAATTCAAGTTTTTGGCCCCGCAATGGTGGAACGAGAGCATAGGCCACGCGCGACATGCAAGCTGCGCCGCCAGCATGGCCGCTTGAGCAGAACGACAAGCCGCCTTGAAAAACCTTTGATTTGCAGGCGAATTCGGCGCAGGCGGCGGATAAATTAAAGTTTCGTCATGTCTCCGCGCAGGCCGCGATCAGTCGAGGCCAGAGCCGTCAGCCGCGACCGCGCTGTCCTTGACCTGACCACCGGCTCGGTCCGCGACCGCGTGCTTCAGGTCGATCCGGTCGCGCTGCGAAATCCCGAGCAGATCGGAGGCGCGCCAGACGACGTTATCCTCGAACTCGCTGACCTGGCCGTCTGCATAGACCAGTTCCCACATCATCCGCACAATGCGCTTGCGACCCTCTTCGTCGAGCGAGCGCATGATGACGCTGGTGAAATGATAGAGATCGACCGCCTCGCCCTCGACCTCGGTGGCGTCGGCGATCAGCCGGTCCGCAGTGCCGCGATCCAGCCCAAAGTGGCTTTCGATCAGGCTATGCAGTTTACGTTGCTCGGCTGCGCTCGGCTGACCGTCCAGCGAGACCACGTGAATCAGCAGCGCCGTGGCCGCCAGCCGATAGTCGCTGTCGCCGAATGCGCGAGTCTGGTCGTGGGGAGCAACAATGTCGGCGATGAATTGGCGCAGGCCGTCGAGCATAAAGTCCTACCGAGATCGATGAAGCCGCGAGGGGCGGATGCTACCAGCATTATATGAGGCGCAAATTCAACCGGCGCAATGTGCGTCAGTTCCGCGCGCCGCATTACGTTTCGGCAATCTGCCGGTTGGCGTTATGTCCGGTCCGATCGACGCTGGAGGATGTAGCGCGCATCCGCCGCCACGCCGTCATTGCGACGGAGCGCATGTCGGACGCATCCCTCACGGTATCTCGTACACCACCATCTTGTCGGCAATGCCGCGCAGAGCCGCCTGCTTCTGGATTGGCTTGATCTCGCGCTGCTGAAGGATTTCGGCAACCGCCGGCACATCGAGCACTGGGCCGGTGATGTGGATCTCCTGCGCGGTCGACAGGCTTTGCACGCGCGCGGCGATGTTGACGGTCTGGCCGAAATAATCCTGGCGCTCGTTGAGCATCACCGCGAGGCAAGGCCCCTCATGAATACCGATCTTGAGAATGAGATCGTTGGCGCCGCGCTCCCTGTTCAATTCATCCATGGCTGCGCGCATGCGCAGCCCCGCGGTAATTGCGTGCTCAGGTCTGACGAAGGTCGCCATGACAGCGTCGCCGATTGTCTTCACAACCGCCCCCTTCTCGGCGGCAATGATCTCCAGCAGCGCACGAAAATGCGCGCGCACGAGGTCAAAAGCACTGAGATCACCGACTCGCTCGTACAGCGCCGTCGACCCCTTCAGGTCAG
This sequence comes from Bradyrhizobium sp. 159, assembly GCF_023073795.1. Lineage (NCBI taxonomy): Bacteria > Pseudomonadati > Pseudomonadota > Alphaproteobacteria > Hyphomicrobiales > Nitrobacteraceae > Bradyrhizobium > Bradyrhizobium sp. 159. The sequence continues at coordinate 73,088 of NZ_JADPKE010000101.1, forward strand.
TGAACAGGAAGGTCAGCGACGTGATCTTCAATCGCTGGTCGACATTGAGGTTGTCGGCCTTGAAGACGTCGCGGAACGTCTGATTGGACAGCATCCGCTTGGCCGTCAGAATGGGCTTGCGCTTGCCGATCATCTCATGCAACGCGTCGGCGGCAATCCACACCGAGGGCAACACGCGATTGCCTGATTGATTCTCGAGCGTGAGGCGCAACGGTCCAGGGCGCATCACAGTGGTCCCCGTAGGCGCCTCTAATTTGTTGAACATAATCGAAAGCTGCTGACGTTCGCTCGTCGGCTCACCCTGAACATCCAGGAAATGGGCGGAATGCGTGACCGGCTCGAAGACGATGACGAACTGGCTGGGAAGCTTCAGCGAGAGGATCGCCTTTTCGCCGGCAGGCAATTCGAGCGCTTCCAGCGTCACTTCGTTGATCAGGCGCGAGAACGATTCATCGTTGATGTCGACGCCGGAGCTCCAGAACATCTGCCGCACATATTCCCAGATCGGCAACGTGTCGGGATCGTGAGCACCGATCCGGCGGACACGCGGACTGACGGTAAAAGCCACCTCGACCATCTCATCGACTGACGCCTCGTACCCAGCTGCACAGAGCGCGCAGTTGTAGTCTTCATGCTTCAGGGATTTCAACGTCGTATGCGCACCCAGAACTCCTCCGCAGCCGGGACACAGCACGTTCCAGCTCATGTCGAACAGGCCTAGCCGCGATGCGTGCAGAAATCCGGAAATGACCTTCTCCTGATCGAGCCCGGCACGATCAGCAAAATCCAGCACGTTGATGCGGTTGAGGTCTCGGTCCTGACCATTGGCGATCAGTTGCGCAATCGCGTCGACCACCTTGGCGTCGGCGGTCTGCTTCAGAACGGAAAACTGGGCCTGGATGTCGCTCATGGCGGGGCTCTGTCTAAGGTGGATCACGCCATCGGCCAGACGAGCATCCGTTACCGACGCGTGATGCGGAACATGGGTGAGTGGTCCGGCTGCGTCGTGACGACGCCATGCGGAATCACGGGAACGGTATCGGCAAGCTCGACGCGGAACGCGCCGATCAGCCGGGCCAGCGCCAGCACCGATTCGGCTTGCGCAAACGGCGCGCCGATGCAGACGCGGGGGCCGGCGCCGAACGGCAGATATGCGAAGCGATCAGGCGGCTCTTTCGCCATGAAGCGCTTTGGAATGAACGCGTTCGGCTGATCCCACAGTTTCTCGTGCCGGTGCAAAAGCCACGGCGCGATCATGATGATGTCGCCCTTGCCGATCTCGATGCCGGCCGCGTTGTCCTTCTCGCGCGCGGCACGCGCGACCAGGAAGGCGGGCGGATAGAGCCGCATGGTCTCCTCGATCACGGCACGGGTGAATTTCTGCCGCTCGATGTCGGCCATGCTGTCGAGATGTTCGCCGCAGGTCTCGGAGGCGACCTCCTCCTGCGTGTCAGGGTCGAGCGACAGCAGATAGAGCGCCCAGAACAGCGCCGTCGCCGTAGTCTCGTGACCCGCCAGGATCATGGTTGCGACCTCGTCGACGAGCTGTTCGTCGGAAAAGCCCTTGCCCGTTTCAGGATCGCGGGCCTCGTCCATGAGGTCGAACAGGTCACGCGGCGGCGCGCCGTCCTTCTTGCCCGCCGCGCGCCGTTCGGCGACCAGCATGGCAACGAATTCGGTCCAGCGCTTGCGAAAGCGCGCCCGTGCAAGATCCATCGGACTCGGCCAGGACACCGGCAGCACCATGTCGAGGAAATAGGGCCGTCCCAGCCGCGCGGCATATTCCATGATGAAATTGCGCAAGGTCGCGCCATGGCGGTCCATGCCGAACGAGAACATCGTGCGCCCGGCGATCTCGAGCGTCATGCGCTGCATGACCTCGCGCAGATCGACGGGCTCGCCGGTTCGCGCGTCGAGCTTCGCAATCGCTTCGTCGAGCACCGCGGTCATGTGCGGGACGAGATTTGCGGTAGCGCGCGGCGTGAAGGCCGGGGCCAGCGTGCGGCGCTGAAAGGTCCAGGAATGACCTTCCGCAATCAGGAGGCCGTCACCGAGCACCGGGCGCAGCATGCGGATGCCCGCCGGCGTGCGCGTATAGTTCTCGTAATTGCTGAGCAGGACGTGCCGGATCGCGTCCGGCTGGTTCAGGATGAAACTGTTGCGGAAAAAAAAGCGGCCCGGGATGACGTCTTCCTCATAGGCGCGCTGCCCCCAGGTCGCGATCATGTTCTGGCGGATCACCGCGAGCTTGCCAAAGAACGACATGTCGTCCGGCGCACGCGGCGGGGTCGGAGGGATGATGGGCCGATGCACGCTGGCGATGTTCATGGCTCTCTCCGGCGGAAGTGACGCAAGCAAACAGCTAATAAGTCAGCTCGGCAATCGCAATCCTGCTCTCAGAGGCGGGCCAGGCGCGTGCCACAATCCGTTCTTCGCCAAACTGGGCCACGATGTTACGCCCGACCTCGCTGGCCGGAAGCCGCAGGGTTGCTGCCGCATCCGTGGGCACGCCCGGTTTGACGTCGGCCGGCTCCTTGCCGTCGAGCAGCACCACGTCCCGCGGCAGGCCGAAATAGCCGCGCGGCCGAGACATGATCACGACAGCTCCTGCGTCCTTGTCAGCCGGCCCGAGCGGGCGCGCAGGCCGCAGGTGCACGACGTCCGACGAGCGCGGGAATGGCGAGCGGTAGATGTGCGTCGTCGGCGTGTCGGGAGATACCAGGACGAATTCGAGCGACCAGGTAGGATCGATCTGCACCGGTCCCCAGCGGCCATCGGCACCGGTCTTTGAGCTGTGCAGCGCAACGCCCTTGCGCTCTCCCGTTTCGGGATCGACGCGGAAGACGTCGACGGTTGCGCCGGCCGCCGGACGGTTGGTCGGCACGCCGCCCGGCGTGCCCGTGACCAAACCGCTCAACTTCACGCTTGGCTCCGGCACAATCGCGATGCGCATCGGCTCGCGCCCGGCGACGAACTTGTAGATCTCGCGAAATGCGCGCGGATGAAACGCCACCTCGCGATGATCGAGCGCACCGAGTACGAGGTTGGTGGCCCCCTTCAGCTCCGGCCCCTCCGCGGTAATACCGGTCGGGACGCCGGGCTTTCCGATGAAACGGCCGTCGGCTTGTGCATATTTGTCCAGGCCGTCACTGCGCAAGGTGAGAAAAGCTGTGCCCGCCGTCACCTCGCTCTCGCCGTCGTTCAAGCCGCGCAGGAATGCACCGCGGCCATTGAACTCGTTGTTGGGCTGGTCGTCGGTCGCGAACACGCCGTGATTGGGCGTGCCGCACAACACGGCGTGGCTGACATCGCCGGCACCGCCATTTTTGATGACGTTACGGATCGCATAGCCACCTCGGGAGCTGCCGACCAGCGCCAAGCGCGACGCGCCGGTACGGCGCTTCAGGTCAGCGATGGCGGCGGTGAGCTCGCGGCGCTGGTCTTCTGTCGATGACCGGTTCGCCTGCTCGACCTTGTCGTCGCTGCGCGCAAGCGGATCGGTGAAATTGATCGCCGCCATGCGATCGCGTGCGACGCCGTTCGATTCCATCCGCCACAAGGTCGTCATCCAGAGCGCGTCGTAGTCGCCGTTGCCGTGGACGAACAGGATCGGCGGCAGCTCAGTGCTTGGCGTGGCGGCCGGTGCGGTTTGGGCCATCGCGCCTGCCGGCAAGCTCACAACTGCGAAAGGCAAGCTGCTGACCCCTTGCAGGATCGTCCGTCGCGACAGCTTCATCTGTTCCTCCCCGGCAAACGCCTCTTTGCACCGCTTATACTGGCCTAATCACTGGACAGCGAAGGACTTTCGCAGGCATCACTGAATTTGCCGGAATCGCCAGGACCATTTCTGCCAGACCGTTTGGAAGGGGATATGACCGAGCAGAGGAACCGCCAGAAAATTGTCGCCGACGGCATCACCGCGCCGCTGCGGTACACCGTATTCCGGCGCATCTGGCTTGCCAGCCTGCTCTCCAATCTCGGCCTCCTGATCCAAGGCGTTGGTGCCGCCTGGGCGATGACGCAGATGGCGGCCTCGGCCGATAAGGTGGCGCTGGTGCAAACCGCGCTGATGTTGCCGATCATGCTGATCTCGATGCCGGCGGGCGCCATCGCAGACATGTATGATCGACGCATCGTCACCCTGGTCTCGCTGTCGATCGCGCTGGTCGGCGCGAGCGCGCTCACCGTGCTGGCCGGCCTTAATCTGATCACTCCCGAATTGCTGCTCGCTTTTTGCTTCGTCGTCGGCAGCGGCAATGCGCTGTTCGGCCCCGCCTGGCAGTCCTCGGTGAGCGAACAGGTGCCGCCCGACGCACTGCCCTCGGCCGTCGCGCTCAACGGCATCAGCTACAACATCGCGCGCAGCTTCGGTCCCGCGGTTGGCGGCGTGATCGTCGCTGCGCTCGGCGCGGTGGCGGCGTTCGCTTGCAACGCGATTCTCTATCTGCCGCTGCTGGTGGTCCTGCTGCTCTGGCGCCGCAACACCGAACCCTCGCGCCTGCCACGAGAGAAGCTCAACCGCGCGATGGTCTCGGGCTTCCGGTACATCACCAATTCGCCGCCGATCAAGATCGTGCTGTTGCGCACGCTGGTGATGGGCCTGATCGGCGGGGCCGTGATGGCGCTGATGCCGCTGGTCGCGCGCGACCTCTTGCATGGCGGCGCGCAGACCTACGGCATCATGCTCGGCGCCTTCGGCATGGGGGCCGTGATCGGCGCGCTCAACATCCATGAATTGCGCAAGCGCATGAGCGGCGAAGCCGCGATCCGCGCCTGCACCATCTCGATGGCGTTTGCGATGGCCGCGGTCGGCTTGAGCACGGAGCCGGTGCTGACGGCAACTGCGCTGGTGCTGGCCGGCGCGGTCTGGATGGCCGCGATCGCGCTGTTCAATATCGGCGTGCAGCTCTCGGCGCCGCGCTGGGTCGCGGGCCGCTCGCTCGCGGCGTTCCAGGCCTCGATCTCGGGTGGCATCGCGATCGGCGCCTGGGGCTGGGGCCATCTCACCGACTATGCCGGGGTCGAGGTCGCACTCCTGGTCGCGGCCGGCCTGATGCTGATCTCGCCGCTGCTCGGCGTCTGGCTAGCGATGCCGCGCGTCGGCGCGCGCAATGAGGATGCCGAGGTGTTGGCCGATCCTGAGGTGAAGCTGTCGCTGACCGGCCGCAGCGGGCCTCTGGTGGTTGAGATCGAATACCGCGTAAGCCAAGAGAATGCCCGCGCCTTCCACAATGTGATGCAGGACGTACAGCTCTCCCGGCAGCGGAACGGCGCCTATGGCTGGTCGATCGCACGCGACATCGCCGATCCGGAATTGTGGACCGAGCGCTATCATTGTCCGACGTGGCTTGACTATTTACGCCAGCGCAACCGTTCGACTCAGTCCGAACGCGCTCTGCATCAGGAAGCCATGGCCTTCCACATCGGCCCCGAGCCGGTGCGGATCCGGCGCATGCTGGAGCGTCCGTTCGGCTCGGTGCGCTGGAAGGAGGACACGCCGGACCGCGCCAATAGCGAAGTGCTGCCGGTGGTCGCGACCGCGGCGGGGAGCAGCACGTAAGCCTCACGTTCGTCATTCCGCAGCGCGCCGTCAGGCGCGAGGCCGGAATGACAGGTTACTGCCCGTGATCCGTCAGCACCTTGTCGCAGCCTTTGCTCAGCCGGGTGCGGTTCTGCTTCAGGCAGGCGAGCACAGCGCCGTCGCCATTGTTCATCACGGCGCGGCAGAAGCGACTGACATCACGCGCGCAGGCATCGTGGCCGGGCTGCTGCTGCGCGGACGCGGCCGATGCGCACAGGAGCAAAGAAATAACGAAAAGAAATCTAGCCATCGCGTAATGCCTTCTACCGCAAAGAATGTGCGGGCGAAGCTAGTGCGATGGTCCTAAGGCCGCAACGGCTTTGTTGACTGGCTGCAACGTGCCACCGCATGGCGCCGGCTTGACCCCGGGGTACATCGCGAGGGGAGCTATCCGACGCAACGATCGCCGTGTTGCTTACTGCTTGTCCTGCGCGTCAGCGACCTTGCGCGACGCGCCCTTGGCGAGGTCCTTGTCCATCACCGCGCGGCAGCCGGCGGTTAAGTCAGAACGATGCTTGATCATGCACGCCGTGATCTTCGGGATGTTGGGAATGTCCGCGGAGCAGAGTCGGAAGGCATCGCCGGTGCACATCTGCTGCGCTTCGGCCGAGAAGGCGAAGCCCGAGGTCGTCGAGACGGTCGACACGATGGCGGCAAAGCCCAGGGCCAGACTGGTGTCGCGGATCTTGCTGGAAAACGACTTGGTCATTTGAAGCTCCCATTGGCACCGTCGGAACGGCGCCGGTTGTTGATGGGAACTACGATGCTCCGGCCAAACCGTTTCCACTGTGATGATGGTCACGGGAGGCACAGCCTCTGTGACCTCAGTCACTTTGGCGCACTTCGCTGAAATTCCTACGCGACCGGCGTCGCGTTGGTGTCACGTTAACTGTTCCTTCGCATTAATGGCTCGTCGCGCGGGAAATTCCGCCGGTTTGGTTGCGTAATTGGAAAGAATAGCGATGCGTAATGCGTTGGGCCTGATGCTGGCCAGTGTAGTTGCGGCGGTCGTGATCGCCGCCGGCGGTTGGTTTTATTATTCCGCGCGCGCCGATCAGGGCGCCCCCAAGACAGTTGCCGCCCGTGCCGCCGATCCATTGCCGGCACCGGCGAAGCTCGCCGCCAAGGATGACGTCGAGACCACCGCGGCGATCGCGGCCAAGCCGGCGGCAGCTGCCGCGGCGCCCGCCCCGGCCATGCCGGTGCAGCAGAAACAGGCCTGCGCCAATCCGAACGCGCTGGGCGTTGCCCGCGTGGTCGAGATCGACACCACAGGCGGTGCCGGCTTCGGCTTCGAGCACTTCAAGCAGTTCGACTTTCTCACCGAGAAGGAGGTCGTGCTGACCTTCGACGATGGTCCGTGGCCGGTCAATACGCCCGCCGTACTCAAGGCGCTCGCGGATGAATGCACCAAGGGCCTGTTTTTCTCGGTCGGCAAGCACGCAACCTATCATCCGGAGATCCTGCGCCAGGTGCTGGCCCAGGGCCACACGGTCGGCACGCACACCTGGTCGCATGTCAACCTCAACAGCAAGAAGATGACGGAGCAGCAGGTCAAGGACGAGGTCGAGAAGGGCTTCAGCGCCGTGAGATTCGCGCTCGGCACCAATCCGGCGCCGTTCTTCCGCTTCCCGCAGCTTCAGCACAATCCCGCGATGGTGACCTATTTCGGCACCCGCAACGTCGCGATGTTCTCGACCGACATCGACTCCTTCGACTTCAGGAAGGGCGCCACGCCGGAGAAGATCGTCGAGACCGTGATGACCAGGCTGGACAAGCTCGGCAAGGGCATCATCCTGATGCACGATTTCCAGAAGCACACCGGCGAAGCCATGCCGGCGCTGCTCGCGCGGCTCAAGGCCGGCGGCTACAAGATCGTGCAAATGAAGGCCAAGACGACCATTCAGACGCTGCCGGAATATGACGAGGCATTGCTGAAGGACTTGAAGGTGCCGACCTCGAGCGCCCGTCCGATCGCAAGTGTGGTGCAGACGGTTTCGCAGTAAGCGCGATCACCGCTTCAATATGCGCATGGCCGGGCCCTTCCCCCGGCCATTTGCTTTGGGCAAGCGGCTGTTACCAGTAGATGCCGTGGCGGTGCAGCTCGCCGATGATGCGACGTTCGGTCCAGCTGCGCTTGTGCTTCGGCTTGTCCGCCGTTGCCGTGGTCTTGCTGGCGGGCTTGATCGTCGTGACCTGCGCGGAGCTCGTCGTGGGCGTCGTCACGGCCGGAGCGGTCGGCGCAGCCGGCGCAGAAAGCGACACTGCCGGCGGACGATCGGAATATTTCGGAGCCTCATTGGCTGGCACGACGTCGCTCACCTGCGTCGGAGCGGCCGTCGCCGAAGTGGTCGTGATTTGCGGCGCGGAGGTCTGCTCGCCTGCCGCGGCCAGTGACAGGCTGCGGGATCCGCCTGCCTGGGCAGACGCAGAGGCCAGGAGCATGGCGGCAACCAGAATGATCTTGCGCATGTGAAATCTCCCCGTGTTGGCGTAACCGGGACGTTACGGGAAGCCCGCCTGAGGTTACGTGATCACGATCACTCAGGCTGCGCCCTTCGCGCGCGCAGTGAACGTGCGGGCCGAGCTATAATGGCCGTGCCAAGAAATGCGTGGAGTGAGTGACCCTGCAACCCTCGACAGCCCGTTCGGCACGAGGTTGTCACCCATGTCTCAGGTACGACCTGTTACCTATGTCTCCGGGCTGGACAGCTAAGTGGTGGTGCCGCAAGAGGGATTCGAACCCCCGACCCCGTCATTACGAATGACGTGCTCTACCGACTGAGCTATTGCGGCGAACCCTGCCGGAGCCAGGACAATGCCGGCCCCGATACGCGCGCCCCTGATATCGGGCATGGCCCGAATTGGCAAGGACAAGCGGCGTTCAAAATGGGCCTCACGCGCCCCAGCGAGACCAGAATCCGCGCCACCCGCCGGCCTGGGCCTTTGGCGTGCCGATTTGTTCCGTAAATTCGTCGCTCGGTCCCTCGTCGTCGACCCCGGGATCATCCGGCGCGCGGACGATCGGGATCACGGCAGGGATGGGGGCCGGTCCGGGTTTGCTAATGTCGGCGCGGCTCCGGAATACCGGCGTTGCCGCCGGCGGCGATGATTCGGCAGGCGCGGGAGCCGGATCAACCGGCTCGGAAGCCACGATCGTTGGTTCTTCCTTGGCAGCCTCCTTGGGAGCTTCCATGGGAGCTTCCTCGGAACCTTCCTTGGAACCTTCCTTGGCCTGAGGAGGGGAATTGTCCTGGGCAGCCGGCGCTGGCGCCGTCTCCACCGGTTCCACCGGCGCTTTGCTGGCCGCCGTCACTCGCTTCGGCGGCGGTGCCGCCAGCATGGCCTCCTCGAAGGCCGAGGATTCGATCGTGGTGCCCTTGTCGGAAGGCAGGCTCGCGACCGGCGTCTGCCACTGGAAGGCGTCGAGACGGCCGGTGACCGGAGAGACCGGACGCCAGCGGTCGCTGACATAGCCGTCCGCAGTCCAGGCCGGATCGAGGCGGGCCCGCACCGCACGCAAGGTCCAGGCGCGCGCACGGCCGCCATCGCCGTGCTCGGTACGCTCGATCTCGGCCATCAGCAGCGCAACGCGCTGGGTCGGATCGTCGAGGTACGGTGCGAGCACCTCGCGCGCGCGGGCGAACTCGGAGGCATCGATCGCAGCGCGCGCGATCGCGAGCTGGCCCTCGACATGGCCGGGCTTGTCGGCAGGCGTCTTGGCCGCAAGCGTCTCGACCCGCTGCAAGCGCTGCCGGGCGGAATCGCCGAGCTTCACATGGGCATAGGCATCCGCAAGATCGGGATGCGGATTGGCGAGCCAGGCGGCCTCGAGCAGCTTCATGGCGCGGCGCACCTGATGCGCTTCGCTCTCGAATTTTGCGGCGAGCACCGCGGCCGGCACCAGGGTCGGCGCGAGCTTGATCGCCTCCATCACGCTCTCGCGCGCGACGTCGCGGTCCATGGTTTCCAATTCCAGCGCGCGCGCGGTGAGCAGGACGCCGCGCTGCCGGCGATAGGTCCCCTTGTCGATCAGACCCGCGGACAGATTCGAATCGAGGATCGCGAGCGCGCCGCCCCAGTCGCCGCGCGCGCAGCGGAAGCCAAGCACGGCATGGGAGGCCCAGGTCGAGGATGGCGACAGCTTGATCGCTTCCTCCGCGATCGTCACGGCGCCGAGCGCATCGTCGGCGCGCTGCGCCTCGATGAAGAGGCCGCGCAGGCCGAGCAGCCGCGTGTCCTCACGCTCGGTCATGGCGCGGAAGACGCGCTGCGCTTCGTCGCGATTGCCTTCGAGCTGCGCCGACTGCGCGTGCAAGAGCAGCGCGAGCGGATCATTCGGCGCATGCCGTCGGGCCGCTGCCGCATGTCGACGGGCAAGCGCGGTGTCGCCATGACCGATCGCGAGCAGGCCGTGAGTGATCGCGTGGCGACCGCGGGCATGGCGCTTCTCATGACGACGGCGGCGCAGACGCCCCGGCATGCGCCAGATCATGGTCAAGACGCTCCAGACCAGCACGATCGCGGCTGCGAAGATGCCAAGCCCGAGCACGAACCCGGGAAAGGTCGTCGTGGCACGGAGACCGCCCCAGGTCAGGACCAGATCGCCGGGCTGATCGGCAACCCAGGCTCCGCCGGCCGCCGCCAATGCGATCAGAATGAGAAAGAGGACGATGCGAAGCATGGCGATCCCTATAAGCGCCGATCGTTGCGCGAATCTTTATTGAGCAGGCTTGGCTGGATCAGATTTGGCGAGATCCGCCATGGCATCGTCGGCGAATTTGCGGGAGGCGGCGAGCGCGGCGTCGCGAGCATCGGCCTTGTCGAGCCAGGCTTGCGCGGCGGTGCGATCAGTTTCCGGAAGCGACTTCAGCTCGCGACGTGCCTCCGCCACATCGTTGCGCAGCGCCGCCGAGGTGATGCGCGCCACGATGGCACCGCGGTCATTGCCGATCCCGTCGGTGCGTTCGATGCGGACGAGCTTCGACGCGCCCGCCTGGAGACGCTCGACGATACCGGTGCCGCCGGTCTGGGTTTCCGCCGGCGGCGACAGTTTCGGCACGATATTGAGAAGCTCGCGGCTCAGCGCGACCGGCGTCGGGATGCCGGACGATGCAAAGGCGTCGAGCGGCTTCAGCATATCCGGCTTTGCCGTCAGCGACCGCGCCGCGGCCAGTTGCTGTTGATAGGGATCGCCATGGCGAACGGCGACGTCGAGCAGGGCCGCCGCCACCACATGGCGCAGCGGCTTGTCGTCCATCGTTTTGGCCTCGGCGATCTTCTCGCCTTGCTGCGCGAGCTCGGCTCGTTCGGTCCTGCTGGCGCGCTCGAGCTGCGCAATGCGGTCGTTGAGCGTGGCAAGATCGGGCGCGGCAGCATCTGGAGCGGATTTCACGTCGTTCAGTGCGCTCGCAGTCTTGTCGGATTGTTCGCGCAGATTGGCGATGTCGCTGCGCAGACTGCTGACGGACTTCTCCAGCGCGTCGATCCGCGCCGCCATCGCTGGATCGGCGACGGGCTTGCCGGCCTTGGCTTCGACTGCGCTCACCCGCCCGCTGAGCGCATCGACCGTCGCGCTCGTGACTTGCGGTGCGGCAGGCGGCGCCTGCACCGCGGGCCAGCCCAGCATCCAACCGACCGCAATCACGACTGCGGCTGCGACAGCGCCGGAGAGCGGGGCAACGACCCAGGGCGAAATCGGCTGCGATACAGGCGCGGATGCCACAGCGGCCGGCGCCTCGTCACGTTCCGGCTCAGCGTCGGCAAGTTCGGACTTGGCCGGCTCGGATTGTGCCGGCTCGGTCTCGGCGTGCTCCGGCGTCGGCTGAGCCTCGGGCTCGCCCGCCGCCTGCTGCGGCTGGGTCGAGACTTCGCTCGCCTCGAGGTCGATGGTGGGAGGGGCGCGCTTGGCACGACCGCTGTCGGGGGCCAATCCTGCGTCTTCAGGCTTGTCGTCGACCATCGTGACGGTTCCTCACATCCATACCTTGCACAGATCCTTCGGATCCGATTGCGTCGGATTCGGCTCGACCTCTTACGCCAAACGGGTGCGCAAAGCACGCTCCAAGGTGTCGAATAAGGCATTTTCGTCCGGCGTCGCCGCAACCAGAACCTGCGACGCGCCGGCCTCTCGCAGCACGCCGGCAACCGTCTCGGACAGGCAGCATTGCGGTATAGCCAGCGCCGAGATTTCGACACCTTCGTCCCGCGCCGCCTCCAGGAACGCCCGCGCGCTGCGCCGGGAATAGTGCAGCACCGCCTCGATCCCATGGCTGGCAAAGCCCTCGCAAACTTCTCGCGGCAGCAACTTGACCGGAGCCATGCGATAAGTGGTCTGCGTGACCACATTGAATCCTTCGGCGCTGAGCTCGGCGCCGAGATCACGCGACAGATCCGCACCCGCCAGATAAAGCAGCGTGCTCCTTTTCTTCAGCACCTTGTCACGTGCACTCTGCACCACCTTGTCACGCAAGGCCGCGGCGTCGCCACCGGCGACGATCACCTCGGCAAAGCCGGCGTCGCGCGCCGCAATAGCCGTGTGCTCGCCGACCGCAAACAGCGGCAAGTGCAACAGACCAAGACCCGGCAATTGCGGCGCGACGGCACGGATCGCATTGGCCGATGTAACGATGATGCCGTCATAGCTCGTCTCACTCTCGTCATGAAAGGCGACCGGCTCGAACTTGAGCACCGGCGCAAGCAGCACCACATGCCCTCGCGCGCGCAAACTCGCCGCCGACGCCTCATTGTCGGGATGTGGTCGTGTGACGAGAATGGACATCGCTTGGTGTTCCCGAACCATTTGACGGTGGCCATTTGCGAGGGCGGCCGCGCGTGACGATTGCGCAAGCCGTGCCCGGAATGCTACCGGACGTACCAGAACTCTGCTTTACGGATGAGCGCAAGGGCGCAAGTTGGATAACAATTCGCCAATGCTGATATTGGGCATCGAAACCACGTGCGACGAAACCGCCGCGGCCGTGGTCGAGCGCGCGCCTGACGGTGGCGGGACGATCCTGTCCAACATCGTACGGTCGCAGGTCGAGGAGCACGCCCGCTTCGGCGGCGTGGTACCGGAGATCGCTGCCCGCGCCCATGTCGATCTGCTCGATGACATCATCGACCGCGCCATGAGTGAGGCCGGCGTCGGCTTCGCCCAGCTGGGCGGTGTCGCGGCGGCCGCGGGCCCGGGGCTGATCGGCGGCGTCATCGTTGGGCTCACCACCGCCAAGGCGATCGCGATGGTGCACGGCACCCCGCTCGTCGCGGTGAACCACCTGGAGGCGCACGCGCTGACGCCACGTCTCACCGACGGAATCGAATTCCCCTATTGCCTATTCCTCGCCTCGGGCGGACATACCCAGATCGTTGCGGTCACCGGCGTCGGCCAGTATGTGCGGCTCGGCACCACGGTCGACGACGCCATTGGCGAGGCCTTTGACAAGGTCGCGAAGATGCTGGGCCTGCCTTATCCCGGCGGTCCGCAGGTCGAGCGCGCGGCGGCAAGCGGCGATGCGATGCGCTTCGCCTTTCCACGCCCGATGCAAGGGCGCCCCGACGCCAATTTCTCCCTATCCGGTTTGAAGACGGCGGTCCGCAACGAAGCGAGCCGCATCGCCGAGCTCACGCCGCAGGACATCAGCGATCTCTGCGCGAGTTTTCAAGCCGCCGTGCTGGAGTCGACGGCCGACCGCTTGAGCGTCGGTCTAAGACTTTTCCGCGAGCGGTTCGGCGCGCCGCGCGCGCTCGTGGCCGCCGGCGGTGTGGCCGCCAATCAGGCGATTCGCGGCGCCCTGAACGACGTCGCGCAGCAGGCCGGGACCCAGCTGATCATGCCGCCGCCCGAGCTCTGCACCGACAATGGCGCGATGATCGCCTGGGCCGGCGCCGAACGCCTCGCGCTCGGCATGACCGATACGATGGACGCGCAGCCCCGCGCACGCTGGCTGCTCGATGCCAACGCGACGGCACCGGCGGGCTACGGCAACACGCGAGCGGGATTCTAGTGATGACCGCGTTCGATTCCGTCGCCGTGGTCGGGGCAGGTGCCTGGGGCACGGCTCTCGCAACCGTGGCGGCGCGGGCAGGACGGAACGTGACGCTGTGGGCGCGCAATGCCGAACATGCGACGCGGATTGCCTCGACGCGCGACAATCCGCGGCTGCCCGGCGTGCGGATCGCTCCGGAAATCGTCGTGACGAGCGATCTGGCACTCGCCGCGCGCGCCGACATGCTGCTGATCGCAACGCCCGCGCAGCATCTGCGCGGCGCGGTCAACCTGCTGGCCTCGCACATTGCAAGGCCGGTACCCGTCGTCGCCTGCGCCAAGGGCATCGAGCACGGCACCCACAAATTCATGACCGACGTGATCACCGAAGCTGCACCGGGCGCGCAGCCGGCGATCCTGTCAGGCCCGAGCTTCGCCGACGATGTCGCGCGCGGCCTGCCGACCGCGGTAACGCTGGCGGCGAAACAAGAAGCGCTGGCTACCAGCCTAGTGCAGGCGCTGGGCTCGCCGAGATTCCGGCCCTATCATTCCACCGACATCCGTGGCGTCGAGATCGGCGGCGCGGCCAAGAACGTGCTCGCGATCGCGGTCGGCATTGCGGTCGGACGCAAACTTGGCGCCTCGGCCCAGGCCGCGCTCACGACCCGCGGCTTTGCCGAGCTGACACGCCTTGGTCGCGCGCTTGGTGCGCGCAGCGAGACACTCACGGGCTTGTCCGGCCTCGGTGATCTCATTCTGACCTGTTCGAGCCCGCAATCACGCAATTTCGCGCTTGGCCTCGCACTGGGCCGCGGTGAGAACCCGCCCGCAGGCAAGCTTGCCGAGGGCGAGTCCACCGCGCCGGTTCTGATCGAGCTTGCGGCTTCGCAACACATTGAGATGCCGGTATCGGAAGCGGTCGCTTCGATCCTGAGCGGCCGGAGCACGATCGATGCCGCGATCTCGGTACTGTTGACGCGCCCCTTCAAGGCAGAGGAATGAACATGGCTTATTGGCTGGTGAAATCCGAACCGTCGGTGTGGTCCTGGGACCAGCAGGTGGCGAAGGGCGCCAAGGGCGAGGCCTGGACCGGCGTGCGCAACTTCACCGCGCGCCAGAACCTGGTCGCCATGAAGAGGGGCGACAAGGCGTTCTTCTATCATTCCAACGAGGGCAAGGAGATCGTCGGCATCGCGGAGGTCATCAAGGAAGCCTATCCGGATCCGACCGACAAGACCGGCAAGTTCGTCTGCGTCGACATCAAGGCCGACAAGCCCCTGAAGACACCGGTGACGATGGCCGCGATCAAGGCCGAGAAGAAGCTCGCCGACATGGCGCTTGTGAAATATTCGCGCCTGTCGGTGCAGCCGGTGACGGCGGAGGAGTGGAAGCTCGTCTGCAAGATGGGTGGGATGTCGTCGTAGGTACGTAGCCCGAATGAGCGAAACTCGGCCCTACGTCTCCGGCAGCGCAAACACCTCGCACGGTGCGGCGATCCCACGCAGCGAATGCGATCCGAGCGCGATCAGAGGCATGTCCGTCTCTGCAGCGAGCGCGCCCGACACGAGCACGGTCCGCCCCAACGGCTTGCACAACCCTTCGAGCCGGCTGGCGAGATTGACGGCGGAGCCGATCGCCGTGAAATCGAGCCGGTTGGCAGCGCCGATATTGCCCCAGAGCATCTCGCCGAGATGGAGGGCGGCACCGAACGCGAGCGGCGGCAAGCCGTTGCCGCGGCGCTCCTCGTTGAGATAGGCCATCCCGGCTTCGGCCGCGCTTGCGGCGCGCAGAGCGGCCTCGCAGGCACGGCGCGGTGACGCTTCGATCACCGGAAAGATCGCCAGCACGCCGTCGCCGATGAATTTCAGCACCTCGCCGCCGAAGGCGTGAACGGCGCCGGCGATGCGGTCGAACCAGGCATCGAGCGCTGCGATGACATCGCCCGGCGGACTTGTCTCCGACAAACCGGTGAAGTTGCGCAAGTCGGCATAGAGCAACGCGGCCTGAATGGTCTCGCCAAGATCGCGCCGCAGCGGCGCCGCCAGCACCCGCTCCGCACTGCGCTTGCCGAGATAGGCGTCGAGTGTCGCCCGCAACGTGGCACGCGCGGCGAGCACGGCGAGCGGCGTCGCGGCAAAACGTGCAGCCTGGCGCAATCGCTCGATCTCGCCCGAGGTGAACGGACCCGGCCCGATCCACCCAAGCAAAGGCCCATCGGCCCGTCCGACGATATCTTCGTGCACCTCACCGCCCGCGATATCGCGCAGCCAGCCGCGGCCGGCATCGTTCGGCGGGTCCGGTGCCAGCCCGCCCGGCGCAAAGCCGAGCGCTTCGATCACCCGGCCAGTGTCGGCGCGCCACAACCAGGTCCGCTTCGCGATCAGCGGGTCAGGCACTTCCAGCGTCAGCGCCCCCGCCGCAAGCGGCACGCCATCAGCAACCAAATGGGCGCCGAGTTCCGCAAGCAGGCGGTCCGCCCCAAGACTATCTGCGGCGGCATCGACAAGCCAGGCGAGGGTCGGGGAGAGATGCATGGCTCAATCATGACGAAAGCGCGCCGTCTTTGTCACGGGCAATCCTTGACGGGCCGCTCCGGCCCCGCCATGTCCGAGTGTCAGCCCAGGGATGATCGCCAATGACCGAACCGTTCATAGTGCGACGCGAGACCCAGATCGCCGCCCCGCGCGCGACTGTTTTCGCCTATCTGACCGACCCCGAGAAGATTTTGAGCTGGATGGGTTCCGACGCGACCACGGAGCCCCGTCCCGGCGGGCTCTATCTGCTTAAAGGCGTCGGCCCGCGCGGCGGCGTCGCCCGCGGCGCTTTCCGCGAGGTCGTGCCGGTGCATCGTCTCGCCTACACGTTCGGCTGGGAGGGCGGCCAGGAAGTGCCGCCCGGCTCGAGCCTGATCGAGATCGACCTGATTGAGCAAGACGGCGGCACGTTGCTGCGGATGACCCACAGCGGCCTGCCGACCGCAGAACAGGCCGCCGCACATGCGACGGGGTGGGCACATTATCTGGAACGGCTCACCACGGCAGCTGCCGGTGGCGATCCCGGTCAGGACCGCGGCGTTTCGAACAAAGCGTAGCCGACAGGCGGATCAGACCGCCGCGGTCGCCACCACTTGCGCCAGAAGCTGCTCGCGCCTCGCCTGCGAGCGCTGGCCCTTCATGGTCGCGGCAAAGCGTTCGAGGATGCCGTCCTCGAAGGCGGTGACGATGGTGTCGTGGACGTAGCTCTTGCGGCAGATCGCCGGCGTGTTGGAGAGCTGGTCGGCAGCGGCGCGGATTGCGTCAAGCACCTGCTTCTTGCGGCCACGCTGGCTGGTCGCCGGCGTGATCCGCGACAGCGATTCCACGACCACGGCGGACGCCATCAGCGTGCGAAAATCCTTCAGCGAGATCTTGATGCCGGCGATCTCGCGCAGAAACGCGTTCACCTGCGTGGTATTGACCGCGCGCACGATGCCGTAGGCGTCGCGATACTGGAACATGCGCTTGCCCGGAACGCGCTGCAAAATGCCGATGGCGCGGACTAGCTTGGCTGCGTCGCACTCCTTCCGCACCGCCTTGCCGCCCTTCGCCTTGAAAGTCATCACAAAGCAATCGTCTTCCAGCGTGACGTTGGACTTGAGCAGCGTGGTGGCGCCGCGAGTGCCGTTGAGACGGGCGTAGGATTCGTTGCCGGGACGGATCGCGGTGCGGGCGATCAGTTCGATGACGGCCGAGAGCGCGAACTCGCGCGTCGGCTCGTCCCCTGACAGGAACGCCGAGACCTTGCGCCGGATTTTGGGCAGCGCGCCGACGAGCTTCTCGAGGCGATGCGCCTTGCGGTGCTCGCGGACCTTCTCCCAATCGGCGTGATAGCGATATTGCAGCCGGCCCGCGGCATCGCGTCCCACGGCCTGGAGATGCGAGCTCGGATCGGCGGAGTAGCGCACCTCGCGGTAGGCCGGCGGCACTGCCATGGCGTGCAGCCGGCGGATGGTGCGGGCGTCGCGGATATGAGCCCCGTTCGGGCGGACGAAGGAGTAGCCCTTGCCGCGCTTGATGCGCCGGATGGTCAGCTCGTTTTGATCGCCGAGCCGCAGGCCGAGTTCCCTTGCGAGCGCCTCGACGGTCGCCGCCGGCCTGGTGTCGAAGGTCTTTTTGGGGCTGGAACGCCTGAAACCAGCCGGTTTCGGCCATTGTCCAAGGGCTTTGGCGAGGGCAATGGCCGCAGGATCGGCTGAAGCGGGCCGCATCGTCCCGAGATTCTGCTGATCCATCATAGTGTTAAGCCTTGGCCCTGTTTCTTACCGTTCAATGCCGCTGTTCTGATTTTTGTTCCTGCGGTCGCTTTGGACCCGGGTTGGCCATTTAGGGTGTTCCGAACCGTATTGCCAGTCCTGAATCAGTGATAGGCGGTTGCCGGATACCTCCAGTCGGCGCATGCGGGTCTGCACCCCGCTATTTCGGAGATCTGGGTAAAGAGCCGAAAGGCGCCTCTTGGCCTGTTTCAGGTTTGCGCCATGCCGCCCTGCGGACCTTGATCCCGCCCGCCGAAGGTCCAGCTTGTGCTCCTTGTCGGGTCCGGTTAGCCCGACGCATAATCGTTCAGCGATCAAGTCGGCTTGCCAATCGCACGCGTTCGGCTTGCCGTATGTGGAGGGAAACATGTCCGAGAAGATCTACGACGTACCCGCAGAGTGGGCGAAGCGGGCCTGGGTCGATCAGGCCAAGTACAAGGACATGTATGCGCGCTCGATCTCGGACCCGAACGGTTTTTGGGTGGAGCAGGCCAAGCGCATCGACTGGATGAAGGCGCCGACGAAAATCGAGAACGTCTCGTTCGCGCCCGGCAACATATCGATCAAATGGTTCGAGGACGGCGTCCTCAACGTTGCCCAAAATTGCATCGACCGGCATCTGCACAAGCGCGCCAACCAGACCGCGATCATCTGGGAAGGCGACGACCCCTCGCAATCCCGGCACATCACCTACAAGGAGCTGCACGACGAGGTCTGCCGGATGGCCAACATCCTGCGCACCCGCAACGTTGGGAAGGGCGACCGCGTCACCATCTACCTGCCGATGATCCCGGAAGCGGCCTATGCGATGCTGGCCTGCGCGCGAATCGGCGCGATCCACTCCGTGGTGTTCGCCGGCTTCTCGCCCGACAGCCTCGCCCAGCGCATCAATGACTGCCAATCCAAGGTGATCATCACCGCGGACGAAGGCCTGCGCGGCGGCAAGAAGGTGCCGCTGAAGGCCAATGTCGACGCGGCGCTCGCCAAAACCGACGGCGTCGACTGGGTCGTCGTGGTCAAGCGCACCGGCGGCAAGGTCGACATGAACCCCACGCGCGACCTCTGGTACCACGAGGCGGCGGCGATGGTGACGACGGAATGCCCGGTCGAGCACATGCATGCCGAGGATCCTCTGTTCATCCTCTATACCTCGGGCTCGACTGGCCAGCCCAAGGGCGTGCTGCACACCTCGGGCGGCTATCTCGTGTTCGCCTCGATGACGCATCAATACGTCTTCGACTATCACGACGGCGACATCTACTGGTGCACCGCCGACGTCGGCTGGGTCACCGGCCACAGCTACATCCTCTAC
This sequence comes from Bradyrhizobium sp. 159, assembly GCF_023073795.1. NCBI lineage: Bacteria > Pseudomonadati > Pseudomonadota > Alphaproteobacteria > Hyphomicrobiales > Nitrobacteraceae > Bradyrhizobium > Bradyrhizobium sp. 159. Next base: position 92,259 of record NZ_JADPKE010000101.1, read on the forward strand.
GGGCCGCTCGCCAACGGCGCGACCACGCTGATGTTCGAAGGCGTGCCGAACTATCCCGACAATTCCAGGTTTTGGAACGTCATCGACAAGCACAAGGTCAACATCTTCTACACCGCGCCGACCGCGATCCGCGCGCTGATGCAGTCCGGCGACGAGCCGGTGAAGAAGACCTCGCGCGCCTCGCTTCGTCTGCTCGGTTCGGTCGGCGAGCCGATCAATCCGGAAGCATGGGAGTGGTATTACCGCGTCGTCGGCGACGACCGCTGCCCGATCGTCGACACCTGGTGGCAGACCGAGACCGGCGGCATCCTGATCACGCCGCTGCCGGGCGCAACAAAACTCAAGCCGGGCTCGGCGACGCAACCGTTCTTCGGCGTTGTGCCGGAAATCGTCGATGCCGACGGCAAGGTGCTCGAGGGCGAGGCCACCGGCAATCTGTGCCTGACGCGATCGTGGCCGGGCCAGATGCGCACAGTCTATGGCGACCATGCCCGCTTCGAGCAGACCTATTTTTCGACCTACAAGGGCAAATACTTCACCGGCGACGGCTGCCGGCGTGACGCCGACGGCTATTACTGGATCACCGGCCGCGTCGACGACGTAATCAACGTCTCCGGCCATCGCATGGGCACCGCGGAAGTCGAGAGTGCGCTGGTCGCGCACGAGAAGGTGTCGGAGGCGGCCGTGGTCGGGTTCCCGCACGACATCAAGGGCCAGGGCATCTACGCCTATGTCACGCTGATGGCCGGCGTCGAGCCGACCGACGATCTGCGCAAGGAGCTCGTGACCTGGGTGCGCAAGGAGATCGGCCCGATCGCCTCGCCCGACCAGATCCAGTTCGCCCCGAGCCTGCCCAAAACCCGCTCCGGCAAGATCATGCGCCGCATCCTGCGGAAGATCGCCGAGGACGAGCCGGGCAGCTTAGGGGACACCTCGACGCTGGCCGATCCCGCCGTGGTCGACGACCTCGTCAGAAACAGGCAGAACCGGAAGCAGGCATAGGCTCAACCCATCGTCATTCCGGGGCGGTCCGCAGGACCGAACCCGGAATCTCGAGATTCCGGGTCACGCTGTCGCGCGCCCGGAATGACGCGGCTCACATCCTCACGCACTCGTCAGGGTGCGCGGCACAGGTTCGCATCTTTCCCGCCGAGTGTTGTTTTCAGGTCATTTACTTTATTTCGAACATTTCCTTTGTTCCCCCCGCTGGCTGGCCTTTGGCGACCGTGCGTGGAAACCATCCGGTTAACAAGCGCGGTTAGGAATGTCTGGGCAAGCCGCAATTGCCGGGTTTGCGTGGTTTGGACGATCCTTTCGGGGCAAGGGGAAAATGATAACGATGAGGATTGCGGTGGCGCTGGCCGCCACCATGGGGTTCGGGGTCTTGATGCTGACGGCGGCCGAGGCGCGGCCGGAAATGGTCGGGACGAACCCGGCCGATTATTCGCCGGGCACGATCGTGGTCAAGACCAGCGAGCGGCGGCTCTACCTCATTCTCGATAACGGCCATGCCGTGCGCTATCCGGTTGGCGTCGGCAAGGCCGGCAAGCAATGGGCCGGCACGACCAAGATCGACGGCAAGTATCTCAATCCGGCCTGGGCACCGCCTGCCGAGGTGAAGCGCGACAAGCCGAGCATTCCCGACGTCATCCCGGGCGGCTCGCCGCGCAATCCGATGGGCGTTGCGGCGATGACGCTGTCCGGCGGCGAATATGCGATCCACGGCACCAACGTGCCGGGCTCGATCGGCGGCTTCGTCTCCTATGGCTGTATCCGCATGCTCAACGACGACATCACCGATCTCTACGGCCGCGTCCCCGTGGGCACGACGGTGGTCGTCACGCACTGATCGAAGAGTTCGGAAGAGGATTGCCAAAGCCGCGTCTTGCGACGCGGCTTTTTGCTACCAGAAGCGCCAGCCCCGCGCGCACCAGCCGTCGCGATGGCCGCCATTGTAACTGCGCACGTAACCGCCCGCGAGCAGCGTCGCCGCAACGTTGGCAGTCCGCCGGGTCGCGACATCAGCGAGAATGCGTCCGTATTTGTCGGGTCCGAGATTGGAAATCGTTACGTCCCCCTGGCCGAGCAGATTGCGCAGCGCATCGGTGGCGGCTTCGGCCTTGTTCAGCTCATCCTGGCAAGATGCCTTCAGTTCCGGCGCATCGATGCCGCGCAGGCGAACCCGCACAACGAGATGGCCGCCGCTGCGCTGATGCACGCGCGCCAGGAACGTGTCGCCGTCGACAGTGCGGATCACCTCGACCGGCTGGCGAGCGCCAGCATCTCCCGCCTGCTGGAGGACGACTTCGGTCGCCTGGCCGTCGGCTCCATGCGGGACGGGCCAGTTCGTGCCGTGCCGGAAGGCAAGCACGACAGCCGTCACGACGCCGACCACGAACATCCAGGGCAACAGTCCGGAGAATCGGCGATGGAACGGAGAGCCGCCGAACTGCGGCCGATAGGCACTGGGGCGATTGGGGAGGCGCATCCAGCCAAGCTAGGGCTGAGTCGGGGAAACCGACAAGTGCGACGCTCCAGATGCGACAATTCCGATCGACACACGAGCCTGCAGGAAAGTTCCACTTTTCATGGATTGTCGACTCGATGGGCGAGGCAAACGAATTCGCGGTGCGGCAGGAGCGGGATCGTGCGCTAACGTCGCACTCGTCGGCGGCGCATTCGTCTTCTCTGTGCTGAACATCGCCCGCCCGATCGTCGCACCGCGAGGTGCTGTTACAGCTCGCGGTGCCAAGAAGACAATCGAGATTCCCTGTTTCGGTCGTGGTGACGAGGTCGGCGTGCGGCCAAAACATTCAAGGAAGCCTGATCCGCATCGAGCAGATGGAATCCGAGCAGAGACTAAGCAAGCCGCGCGGGCAAGTTCATCGAGATCATGTCGCCTGTCGCTCACCGAGCGCGAGCATCGCGATCTGTGATGGCCACGGCGGACACCCCGCTGGACCAGCAAGGGCTCAAAAGTCGGAGGCGATGCCCTTGCTCTCCCAATCGCCATAGCGGGTGGGCTCTGGTCCCTTCGGTCCCTGAAGCTCCTTCGGCCGCGCTTTGGCTTCGGCTGCCGCGGCCTGCCGCCGCGCTTCGGCTTCAGCCAGCGCGCGCTGGGCAGCGGGCGGCAGCGGCTTGCGATCGGGAACGGAAGGCTGGTCACTCATCGTGCGGCTTTTCTAGCGCAGGACGGCCCGCAGCGCGACGTCCAATAACGCATCCCTGAAATGGGGCCCAAGGGCTGAAAAAGCCGGAAGCGATTCTTACATTTGGCATATTCGCGTGCCACAAATGAGCCGGTTAAGGCATGCGCCCATCGCGGCGGAACTGCCGCTCGCTCAGAACCTTGCTTCCGCATGCCATCTCAACGTTTCGCCCCTCCGTCCGAAGTGCCAGGTCTTGCGGCACGGCGGATTGCCGCCGACATCGTCGACGGCGTGCTGCACAAGCACCGCACGCTCGACGACCAACTCGACGGAAGCGGCGCTCATCCCGGACTGAAGTCGCTGGCCGACCGTGACCGCGCGCTGATGCGCCGCCTGGTCGCCACCGTGCTGCGCCGGCTCGGCACGCTTGGCCACGTGCTGTCCCGCCTGCTCGACAAGGGCATTCCCTCCGACGCGCCGCGTGCGCAGAGCGCGCTCCTGATCGGCGCGGCGCAGATCCTCTGGATGGACGTGCCCGACCACGCCGCCGTCGATCTCTCCGTTCGCCTCGTGCAATCCGACCGGCGCGCCGCGCGTTATGCCGGGCTCGTCAATGCCGTGCTGCGCCGCTGCGCGCGCGAAGGCAAGGCCCTGGTCGAGGAGGTTGCCACGCAATCCCTGGACCTGCCGCCATGGCTGCTCGCGCGCTGGAGCGCGCATTATGGCGATGCGACCGCAAGAGACATGGCGCTCGCGCTCGGCCACGAGCCGTCGCTCGATTTGACGGTGAAGTCGGATGCCGCACAATGGGCAAGCCGCCTGCATGGCGAGACGCTGCCGACCGGCACCGTGCGGATGCTGCTGCATGGCGCGGTGACCATGCTGCCGGGCTTTGCCGAGGGACAATGGTGGGTGCAGGACGCCGCGGCCGCGCTACCCGCTCGACTGTTCGGTGACATCAACGGCAAGTCCATCGCCGATCTCTGCGCCGCCCCGGGCGGCAAGACCGCGCAGCTGGCACATGCCGGCGCGCATGTCACGGCCATCGACCGCTCGCCCGCCCGGGTAGCGCGGCTGCGCGAAAACCTGCGGCGATTGTCGCTCCAGGCCGAGACCGTCGTCGCTGACGCCGTGGAATGGGCCGGCCCTGCCGAAGCCTTCGACGGTATTTTGATCGATGCGCCCTGCACCTCGACCGGCACGATCCGCCGTCATCCCGACGTGGCATGGCTCCGGCAGCAATCTGACATCGCCGCCCTGACCGCGCTCCAGCAGCGGCTGCTGCGCAAATCGCTGTCGCTGCTCAAATCCGGGGGGACGTTGGTCTACTGCACCTGTTCGCTGGAACCCGAAGAGGGTGAGCAGGCCATCGCTGCGCTGCTGGCCGCAGAGCCCGCGCTTCGCCGCGCTCCGATCGAGGCGTCCGAGGTCGCAGGTCTCGACGAAATCCTCAGCGCGGAAGGCGATCTGCGCACCCTGCCCAGTCATCTTCCAAACGCCGATCCCAAGCTCGGCGGGCTCGACGGATTCTACGCGGCTCGGCTCGTTAAATCCTGATTTTGCACTGGATTTTGCACCCCCGACGCTAATTCGTACCCTTTCAAGGTGGTGTCAGCCGTGCGATTTTGGGATTAATAAGGATTCGTCGGAATCCTTCTCTCCCCTTCAAGGCAAGGCGTGTCGGTCGCTCAACGCAGACGTATCTCGACGCTGGTGATGAACCGCTTCGCGCGGAACATGCTCGCGCGCGCGAGCGGCGGACCTGTGGCGGTGTCGCGGGTCTGGCCCAGCCGCACCGACCGGCTGATCATTGCCCCGCATGACCTCCGCACCGCGGATGCGACCCGCGCCGCCGAGATCTATGCCGGCCGCTTCGTCTTCGCCGGCAAGATCGTCAATTGCCACGGCCGCTCGATCTTCGATCTCGAACCGCCCTCGGAGGATTGGGAGGTCGCGCTGCTCGGCTTCGGTTGGCTGCGGCACTTACGCGCCGCCGACACCGCGCTGACGCGAGCGAATGCGCGCGCACTGGTCGAGGACTGGATCTCGAACCCCGCCAACAAGCGCCGTCCGGTCGCGCGGCGCCCCGACGTGCTGGCGCGTCGCGTGATCTCGCTGCTGTCACAGGCACCCTTGGTGCTCAACGACACCGACAACAAGTTTTACCGCCGTTACTTGCGCGCCCTCGCGCGCGAGATCCGCCTGCTGCGCTACGCCATGCTCGACATTCCCGACGGCGTGCCGAAGCTCCAGGTGCTGATCGCGCTGTGCTACGCGGCGCTATGCCTCGCCAACCAGGCGCGCCACATTCGCAGCGCCTCGAAAAAGCTCTCTGACGAATTGCAGCGGCAGATCCTGCCCGACGGCGGACACATCTCTCGTAACCCGGGCGCCCTGATCGATCTCCTGATCGACCTGTTGCCGCTTCGACAGACCTTCGCGGCCCGCAACATCGCGCCGCCCCCGGCGCTGCTCAACGCGATCGATCGCATGATGCCGATGCTGCGCTTCTTTCGCCATGGGGACGGCAATTTCGCGCTGTTCAACGGCATGAGTGCGACCCCGTCCGACCTGCTCGCGACGCTGCTCGCCTATGACGATACCCACGGCGCACCGATGGCGAACATGCCGCATACAGGGTTCCAGCGGCTCGACGCCGGCCAAACCACGCTGATCATCGATACCGGACCGCCGCCACCGGCGGGCGTCAGCCACGACGCCCATGCTGGCTGCCTGTCGTTCGAACTGTCCTCCGGCATCAGCCGCATCGTCACCAATTGCGGAATGCCGACCACGGGCCGCGACAATTGGCGGCCGTTCGCACGGGGCACCGCAGCGCATTCGACGCTGGCCTATCACGACACCTCATCCTGCCAGTTCGTCGAGATGTCGGCGATGAAGCGCCTCCTGCACGGTGCGCCCGTCACCAGCGGCCCGGTCGAGGTCGAGAGCTATCGCGAAATAGTCCAGAACGGCACGCTGCTTACAACTTCTCATGACGGCTATCTCGCTAAATTCGGCGCGATTCATCGCCGCGTGCTGATGATCGCCAATGACGGTGCGCGCATCGACGGCGAGGACACGCTGTCGCCGCCGCAAGGCGGACGCTTCAAGGGCGCTGATGCCGATTTCGCGCTGCGCTTCCATCTGCATCCGGCAGTGAAGGCGAGCCGGTTGTCGGATGCGCGCGGCGTCATGCTGGTGTTGCCGAACCGCGACGTCTGGACGTTTGAGGCGCTCGACGACAAGGTCGATCTCGAAGACAGTGTGTTCCTGGCCGGCAATGACGGGCCGCGCCGCACCGCGCAGATCGTGATCCGACAGGATGCGCGGCAGGCTCCCTCGATCCGCTGGAGTTTTGTGCGTTCCACCGCCTCGCCAGCGGTGACCAATGCGCGCCGCAATGCCCGTCGCGAGCCGGAACTTCCCTTGTAAACAGGCGCGATCCGGCGCTATCTAGCCGTTGAGAGCGACGCCGAAAGCTGCTATCGAGCGCTCGTTCGCGCGACTGGCGACCTTGGATGGAGCACCATCGGGAAGCGCGATACATATCCGCCGCGCGCCTGGGCATAGACACTCCCTGAACAGAGGATCTTGCTCATGACTGACCATCTCCGTCGCGTCACCCGCGCCCTGCTCTCCGTTTCCGACAAGACAGGCCTGATCGAGTTCGCAAAGGCGCTTGCCGCGCACGATGTCGAACTGGTCTCGACCGGCGGCACCGCCAAGGCGATCGCCGCAGCCGGCCTCAAGGTGAAGGACGTCTCCGAGCTGACCGGCTTCCCCGAGATGATGGACGGTCGCGTCAAGACGCTGCATCCGAAGGTGCATGGCGGCCTGCTCGCGATCCGCGACAACAAGGACCATGCCGACGCGATGAAGACCCACGGCATCGCCCCGATCGACCTCCTCGTCGTCAACCTCTATCCGTTTGAAGCGACCGTCGACAAAGGCGCCGGTTTCGAGGATTGCATCGAGAACATCGACATCGGCGGCCCCGCCATGATCCGCGCCGCCGCGAAGAACCATGACGACGTCGCCGTCCTGGTCGAGGCAGAGGACTACAAGGCCGTGCTCGACGAGCTCGCCGCCAACAACGGCGCAACCACGCTGAAGCTGCGTCGGCGTCTTGCGGCAAAGGCCTATGCCCGCACCGCCGCCTATGACGCCGCGATCTCGAACTGGTTCAACCGGCAGCTCGAAATCGACGCGCCGGACTTCCGCGCCTTCGGCGGCAGGCTGATCCAGTCGCTGCGCTATGGTGAGAACCCGCACCAGACCGCTGCGTTCTACGCAACCCCCGACAAGCGCCCGGGCGTCTCGACCGCGCGGCAGCTCCAGGGCAAGGAACTCTCCTACAATAATATCAACGACACCGATGCGGCCTATGAATGCATCGGCGAGTTCGATGCCAAACGTACCGCGGCCTGCGTCATCGTCAAGCACGCCAATCCCTGCGGCGTCGCGGAGGGCTTGAACCTCGTCGACGCCTATCGCAAGGCGCTCGCGTGCGATTCCACCTCCGCCTTCGGCGGCATCATCGCGATGAACCGTCCGCTCGACGCCGACACCGCGCGCGAGATCACGAAGATCTTCACTGAGGTGATCATCGCGCCCGATGCCAGCGAGGAGGCGATCTCCATCATCGGCGCACGCAAGAATCTGCGCCTGCTGCTGGCCGGCAGCCTACCCGATCCACGCGCGCCGGGCCTGACCGCCAAGACGGTGGCGGGCGGCCTGCTGGTGCAGAGCCGAGACAATGCCGTGGTCGACGACATGACGTTCAACGTCGTGACCAAGCGTGCGCCTGATGATGCCGAGATGCGCGATCTGAAATTCGCATTCCGTGTGGCAAAACACGTGAAATCCAACACCATCATCTATGCCAAGGACCTCGCCACCGTCGGCATCGGCGCGGGCCAGATGAGCCGGGTGGATTCAGCGCGGATCGCAGCGCGCAAGGCCCAGGACGCGGCGAGTGAGCTGAAGCTTGCCGAGCCGCTCACCAAGGGCTCGGTGGTGGCGTCGGATGCGTTCTTCCCGTTTGCTGACGGCATGCTCGCCTGCATCGAAGCCGGCGCCACCGCCGTGGTGCAACCCGGCGGCTCGATGCGCGACGACGAGGTGATCAAGGCCGCCGACGAGCACGGCATCGCGATGGTCTTCACGGGGACGCGGCACTTCAGGCATTGATTGATTGGCGGTAACCACGTCGTCATTGCGAGCGAAGCGAAGCAATCCAGTCTGCGCGGAGAGAGTCTGGGTTGCTTCGTCGCTTCGCTCCTCGCAATGACGGCGGAGATGGAATTGCGTGGTGCGGCTAATCCCGCACCCGCATCAACAGCCCCAATCCCGCGACGAAGAACACCACCAGCACGGCCATGCCGGCTTTCTGGCTCGCCGTCGCAGCGGTGATCATGCCGATCAACAGCGGACCGATGAAAGACGTCACCTTCCCGGTCAATGCGAACAGGCCGAAATACTGTGCGATGCGGTCCTTCGGCGCCAGACGGATCAGCAGCGTGCGCGAAGCGGCTTGCAACGGGCCGCCGGCGGCGCCGATCAGGCACCCCAGCACCAGATAGGCACGCTCCGCCGCGCTCGAGAACAGGGCCGCACCCGGCTGCGGCGGCGCGACCTTGACGAACAACACACTTTCCTTGTCGACCAGCAGGATCGCCGCCACCGACAGCAGGAGAATCAGCAGGCTGCCGGCGATCACGCGCTTCGGCCCGAGACGATCGTCGAGCTTGCCGCCAAGCCACGCACCGAGGGCACCCGCGATCGCGAGCATGATGCCGAACGTGCCGATCTGGATCGTGTGCCAGCCGAAGGTGCCGGCGGCATAAATGCCGCCGAAGGCGAACAGCGACACCAGACCGTCGGTGTAGATCATGTTGGCGAGCAGGAACGCCGCGAGCGACTTCTGCTTCGGCAGACCTTTGATCGATTGCTTCAGCTCAGACAGTCCTTCGCGCAGTGCCTCGCGCAGCGGGCGCTTTGCCGGATAATCCGGCGTGAACAGGAACATCGGCATCACGAAGATGATGAACCACAGCCCGGTCAACGGCCCGGCAGCACGGTCGCCCTGATGCGTGATGGGGTCGAGCCCGAATAGCGGCATCAAGCCGAGCAGCGTGCGGCCGGTCTCGGGATTGGCGGCGAGCAGGCCGAGCACGATGATCAGGCTGACAATGCCGCCAATGTATCCTGTCGCCCAGCCGGTGCCGGACAGCCGCCCGATCCGCTCCGGCGGCACCAGAGTCGGCATCATCGCGTTGTTGAAGAGGGTAGCGAATTCCGCGCCGACGCTGGCGAGCGCGACGGCGGTGAGCAGCGGCGGAATGATGGCGTCATCGCCGGGCTTGCCGATCCACAGCGTGCAGGACGCCAACACCAGCACCGCGCCGAAACCTGCGATCCATGGTTTCCTGCGGCCCGAAGCATCCGCGATGGCTCCGAGCACCGGCGACAGCAATGCGATCGCAAGGCCCGCGGCCGCCATCGCAAAGCCCCACAGCGATTGACCGATGGCGGGATTTGGCGCGATGCCGGTCGCGAAATAGGGCGCGAACACGAAGGTCGTAATCAGTGTGAAATAAGGCTGCGCGGCCCAATCGAAGAAGATCCAGCTGACGACGGCGGCGCGCCGCGGATAGGTCCGCGGCACGCCGGCCATGCGCACATCCTGGGCGATCGTTGTCATCACGCAGTCCCCATCACGAACAGTTTTGCCTGTCTCGGGGCAAACCGTATAGCATTGCCGTGACGCGTGTGAACTGGCCGGAAGGCGCGACGGGAATTTTGATGATGTTGTCATATTCGACACGGCGGACATTTTTCGCCGTCATAGCCACGCTGGCGTTCGGTCTTGTCGCTGTGACGGCCCAGGACGCGCGGCGGGGCTATGTCCCGCCCGCGCGCGATATGGTGCGCGCCGTTGCTGCCGAACACGGCATGGTGGTGGCGCAGGAGAAGATATCTGCGCAGGTCGGCGCCGACATCCTGCGCCGTGGCGGCAATGCCGTCGATGCCGCGGTCGCCACCGGCTTTGCGATGGCCGTGACCTATCCGCGCGCAGGAAATATCGGCGGCGGCGGCTTCATGGTGATCCATTCCGCCGATCGCAACGAAGACATCACTATCGACTATCGCGAGACCGCGCCAGCTGCGACCACGCCGCAAGTTTTCCTGGGGCCCGATGGCAAGCCTGACCCGACGAGGTCACGGGATTCCGCGCTTGGCGTCGGCGTGCCCGGCACCGTTGCAGGTCTCGCGCTCGCATTGGAGAAATATGGCTCCGGTCAGTTCACGCTGGCGCAATTGCTCGAGCCGGCGATCGCGCTCGCTCGCGATGGCTTTGCCGTCAGCGACGACATGGCCGATACGCTGCCGGCCTGGCACCGGCGGCTGGCGCGCTGGCCTTCCTCGGCCAAGATCTTCTCGCGCCCCGACGGCACGCCACTTGGCGAAGGCGACAGGCTGGCGCAGGGCGATCTCGCCGAAACGCTATCGGCCGTGGCCGCACAGGGGCCACGCGGCTTCTATGAGGGGCCAGTTGCCGAGAAACTCGCCAAGGCCGTGGCTGACGCCGGCGGCATCATGACGCCTGCCGATCTGAAGTCCTATCAGGCGGTGATCCGCGCGCCGGTGCGCGGCACCTATCGCGGCTACGACATCGTATCGATGCCGCTGCCCTCGTCCGGCGGCGTGGTGCTGGTGGAAACGCTCAACATTCTCGAAGGCTTCCAGCTCGCCGATCTGAAGCAGGGATCGCCGGCATCGCTGCATCTCCTGATCGAAGCTATGAAGCGCGCCTATGCGGACCGCGCGCGCTATCTCGGCGATCCCGCCTTCGTCAACGCACCGATCGAGACGCTGACCGCGAAGGACTACGCTGCCAAGCTGCGCGCGGGCATCTCCGCCGAGCGCGCCACGCCTTCGAAAGAGCTCGTTTCTGCTGCTATCTCGCCGCGCGAGGGCAGCAACACCACGCATTTCTCCGTCGTCGACGGCCGCGGCAATGCCGTCAGCAACACCTACACATTGAACTTCAGCTATGGCGTCGGCCTCGTTGCCGACGGCAGCGGCGTGCTGCTCAATAACGAGCTCGACGACTTCACCGCGGCGGTCGGCGCCTCGAATGCCTACGGCCTCGTCGGCTTCGAGGCCAATCTGCCAGGGCCTGGAAAACGCCCGCTGTCGTCGATGTCACCGACCATCGTGCTCAAAGACGGCAAGCCGGTGCTGGTGACGGGCTCGCCTGGTGGCAGCCGCATCATCTCGACCGTGCTCCAGGTGATCGTGAACGTCCTCGACTACAAGATGGATGTGGCTGCCGCCGTCTCCGTACCGCGGCTGCATCACCAATGGCTGCCGGACGAGGTGCGCGTCGAGAGCGGCTTTCCTGCCGATGTTCTGCTGGAGCTGAAGGCGATAGGCCACTTCGTCGTGGAGCCGATGGGACAGACATCGGCCAATTCGATTCTGGTGACGCCGAATGGGCCGCTCGGCGCGCCCGATCCGCGCACGCGTGGGGCGGAAGCTGCGGGACAGTAACCCTGTCACTGCGCCGAGATGATTTAGCGCCCGACCTGATAAGGCCCGCCCTTTTCGAGCGCGCGGTTATACGCCGGCCGCGCGTGGATGCGCTCCAGGAACGCCATCGCCTTGGGATGGCCCTGCTCCAGCCCGCCGCGCGCTTGCGCTGCTTCCAGCGGAAAGCTCATCTGGATGTCGGCTGCGGTGAACTCGTTGCCGGCGAACCACTCGCTCTTGCCGAGCTCGCTTTCCCAAAAGTCCATGTGCTGCTTGAGCTGCGGATTGACCAGCGCGGTGAGCGCCTGATTCGAAACCTTGCGCACCAAGGGGCGCAGCAACGCCGGCGCGCGCTTCGGCATCAGCGTGAACAGCAGCTTGAGCAGCAGCGGCTGCATCGCCGACCCTTCCGCATAATGCAGCCAATAGGTGAAGCGCAGCCGTTCCGGCGTGTTCGGCGGCGGGATCAGTTGGCCGTTGCCATAGGTAGCGATGAGATACTCGATGATCGCGCCCGACTCGGCGATGGTGTTGCCGTTGTCTGTAATGACCGGCGATTTGCCAAGCGGATGGATGGCGCGCAGCTCCTTCGGCGCGCGCATGTCCGGCTGGCGCTGATAGCGCACGATCTCGTAGGGCACGCCCAATTCCTCGAGCAGCCACAGCACGCGCTGCGAGCGGGAATTGTTGAGGTGGTGAACGGTCAGCATCGCGTGGTCCCCAGCTTGGCTTGGTCGTCGCGCCGTTGGTGCCAGCCCGGGAACACAATGTCGAGCCATCGGTGCGCCTATTTTCACCCGGGTATATTGACGCCTTAAATTTACCCGGGTATTAAATCGCCAACACAGTCAATCTGGCAATGATTCCAATGCAAGCCACCTTCACAGCCTTCATGGGCCAGCGCCGGCTGGCCTCGGGAGCGGCCGGCGATGTCGCCCTCGCAGTCAAGCGGGCCGGATCGAATCCGGACCAGCCGATCATCATTTTCGACGATGGGACTGGCCGGTCGATCGATTTCGACCTGCGCGGCGAGGATCACGAGGTGCTGGCGCGGCTGGCCGAGATCATGCCGCCGCCGACCGAAATCACCGAACCACTGAGCGAGCCGCGCGGCCGCGGCCGGCCGAAGCTTGGTGTGGTCGCGCGCGAGGTGACGTTACTGCCGCGCCACTGGGAGTGGCTCAACGCGCAACCCGGCGGCGCCTCGGTCGCGCTGCGCAAGCTCGTCGACGAGGCCAGACGCGCCAGCGGCGACAAGGACCGCGAGCGGCAGGCGCGCGATGCGGCCTATCACTTCATGTCGACCATGGCGAGCAATCTGCCGCAGTTCGAGGAAGCCTCGCGCGCGCTGTTCGCGGATGAACGACGGCGCTTCACCGGGCTGATCGCCGACTGGCCGACTGACATCCGCGACCACATCGTCAAGCTCGCCTACAGCGACCGGGCTTAAACCGCGCAGCATTCACCCTATCAACGGCCGAGCCGCGCATCGCGCGGCAACGGCTTCGCACGCCTCGATGAAAGGCAAATTCATGTCCGCATCCGCGCCTCTCTGGACGACGTTTCTTCGCTTCCTCGCACCTCTGATGGCAAGCAACGCGCTGCAATCGCTGTTTGGCACCGTCAGCAACGTCTATCTCGGCCAGATGATCGGCATCGACGCGCTCGCCGCAGTCTCGGCATTCTTCCCGGTGATGTTCTTCCTGTTCGCCTTCGTCATCGGCCTGAGCACCGGCGCCACCGTCTTGATCGGCCAAGCCTTTGGCGCGGGGGAGCACGGCAGGATCAAGCTCGTCGTCGGCACGACGCTCGCGATCGGCCTCTCGCTCTCGGCAACGGTTGCACTCGCTGGCGGGATCTTCAGCCGGCCACTGATGGTCATGCTCGCAACGCCCGCTGACATCCTCGACCAGGCCAGCGCCTATGCCCGCATCATGCTGCTGACGATGCCGCTCGGCTTCATCTTCCTACTGATGACAGCGATGATCCGCGGCGTCGGTGATACGTTGACGCCGCTCCTCGCGCTGGCGCTATCGACCGCGATCGGCCTCGCCCTGACGCCGCTGCTGATCCGCGGCGCGTTCGGCTTGCCGGCAGCGGGCATCACCAGTCCGGCATGGGCAGCCGCAATTGCCAACGCGCTGACGCTGATCGTGCTCGCCGTCCATCTGCTCCGGAGAAAGCATGCACTGGCACCGGACGCTGCACTGCTGCGTCATCTGCGGCTCAACGGCGCCGTGCTCGGAAAAATCCTCGGCATCGGACTGCCGAGCGCAATTGGCATGGTGGTGATGGCGATTGCCGAGCTGGTGCTGCTTGGGCTCGTCAACGGCTTCGGCTCAAACGCCACGGCCGCGTACGGCGCCGTCAATCAGGTGATGGGTTACACGCAGTTCACGGCAATGTCGATTTCGATCGCGGTCTCGATCCTCGGTGCGCAAGCGATCGGCGGCGGCGACAGGGTGCGGCTCGAGGGCATCGTGCGCACCGGCCTCGCGTTCAATGTCGTTCTGACCGGCGGGCTGGTGGCGCTGATCTATCTGGTACCGCGCGCCGTGCTCGGCATCTTCATCACCGACGGCGCCGTGCTCGATCTGGCGAAGACTCTCCTCTACATCGCCCTGTGGAGCTCGGTTCCGTTTGGCCTCGCCACGGTGTTTTCGGGCGCCCTGCGCGCCGCCGGCATCGCCTTGACGCCGATGCTGCTCTCGATCTTCGCGATCGTCGCGATCGAGCTGCCGGCTGCAATGATCCTAAGCCGCACGATCGGCCTCGAGGGCGTATGGGCCGCCTATCCGATCGTGTTCTGCGCCATGTTCGTTTTGCAGATGGGCTGTTACCTCCTGGTGTGGCGCAAGCAGACGATCCGGCGTCTGCTCTGACGGGACATCAAGGCATTATGACCGTCATTAAACGATGGACCTGTCGCGCGGCCTGCGCCACAATGGATGAAAAGCGCCGCCAGGGAGATCGAATTGACCCGCACAGCCCCGCAATTCCTGTTCGATTTCGGCAGCCCGAACGCCTATCTCAGCCATCTGGCGATCCCGGCAATCGAGCAACGCATCGGCGTCAAGTTCGAATATGTGCCGATCCTGCTCGGCGGCATCTTCAAGGCGACCAACAACAAGTCGCCGGCCGAGACGCTCGCCGGCATCAAGAACAAGCGCGAGTTTCAGGCGGTCGAGACCGAGCGCTTCATCAAGCGCTTCAAAGTCCAGCCCTACATCATGAATCCGTTCTTCCCCGTCAACACGTTGAATTTGATGCGCGCGGCGATCGCAGCGCAGCTCGAGGGCGTGTTCGAGACCTATGTCGAAGCCGCCTTCCACCACATGTGGCGCGAGCCGAAGAAGATGGACGACCCTGAGGTCGCGACGAAGGCGCTGGCGTCATCCGGCCTCGATGCGCAAAAGTTATTCGCCCGCGCGCAGGAACCCGAGGTGAAAGGCAGACTGATCAAGAATACCGAGGAAGCGGTGGCGCGCGGCGCGTTCGGCTCGCCGACCTTCTTCGTCGGCAATGAGATGTTCTTCGGTAAGGAGCAGCTGCGTGAGGTCGAGGAGATGGTGCTGGGGACGTAGTACCTTCATTCTCCAGCGACAGAATGTGATCGCGGCAACATTCTGGATTGCTTCGCTTCGCTCGCAATGACGATTATAAGTAGCCACCAAGAGCAACAATGGAGCATCCCATGCGTATCCTCGTGGTCGGCGCCGGCGCCATCGGCGGCTATTTTGGTGGCAGGCTGTTGCAGGCCGGCCGCGACGTCACCTTCCTGGTGCGGCCGCGCCGCGCCGGCGAGCTCGCGAGCGCCGGCCTCGTCATCAAGAGTCCGAATGGCGATGTGACGCTGAAGGCCCCGCCGACAGTGCAAGCGGACAAGCTCGCGGAAAAATTCGACGTCGTGCTGCTGAGCTGCAAGGCGTTCGACCTCGACGACGCCATCAAGTCGTTCGCGGCCGCCGTCGGGTCGAACACCGCGATCATCCCCATGCTCAACGGCATGAAGCATCTCGACGTCCTCGACGACAAGTTCGGTAAGGAGCGCGTGCTCGGCGGCCTCTGCGCCATCGCCGCGACCCTCAACGAGCAGCGGGAGGTGGTGCAGCTCCAGCCGATGCAATCGATCAATTACGGCGAGCGCGACGGCAAGCTGTCGGACCGCGTCAAGGCGATCGACGAGGCCTTCAGGAGCGGTATCAATGGCGCCACCGCCAGCCAGAACATCCTGCAGGACATGTGGGAGAAGTGGGTGTTCCTCTCCACGCTCGCAGCGTCCACCAGCCTGATGCGCAGCTCCGTCGGCAATATTCTCGCTGCCCCCGGCGGCAGGGATTTTCTGCTTGGCATGCTGGACGAGACCAGCGCGATTGCCGCTGCGTCGGGCTATCCGCCGGCCGGACCGTTCTTCGAGCGCGTGAAGGGCAATCTGACCACCGAGGACTCGCCGATGACGGCATCCATGTTCCGCGACATCAAGGCCGGCCTGCCGGTCGAAGCCGATCACGTTATCGGCGATCTCATCGCACGCGGAGATGCGGCGAAGGTTCCCGTGCCGAAGCTGCGCATCGCATATACGCATCTGAAGGCGTATGAGAAGCAGAGGGCGAGGTAGCGGCCGCCCCGGCGAAGGCCGAGACCCATACTGCGTGACCTATCGGAAGCGACGCTATCAGTACCGCGCGATGCTCGAAAAACGACCTGTCTTCGCCAAACCACATCCTGTGGTTATCGGTCCCGTCGTCGGGACGACGGTGGAGTTTGGGGCAACAGCCTTGCGCTACTGCAAATGCGCCAGGTAGTGCGCGACTGCTGTAATCTCTTCCTCGCTCATGTGATAGGCGACATCGGCCATCGCGGCGACGCCGCCGCCGACGCGCTGCCCGGACTTGTAGTCGTGCAGCGCCTTCACGAGATATTCCTCGCGTTGGCCCGCGAGCCGCGCCACGGCCTTGGTGCCGGCATAGGTGTCCGTATGGCATGAGGCGCAGCGGCGGCCGGCTGCGACCTGGGCGCCTTTCTTCGACAAGTCCGGGTCCTCGTCTTCCGGTGCCTTCGGCGGCGCCAGCTGCGAAAAATAGGCGCCGAAATTGCGAATGTCTTCGTTGGTGATCTCTTCGACGATCGGCTGCATCTGATCGTTCTTGCGCGAGCCGGCGCGGAAGAACACCAGCTGCCATTGCAGGAATTGATCGGGTTGGCCGGCGAGCGAGGGGACGTTCTCGGTCTGCGAAATGCCGTTCTCGCCGTGGCAGCCGGCGCAGGCAGCCGTCTTCTCCTTGATCGCGGCATTATCGGCGGCCTGGGCCGAGACGAATGCAAGCACTGCGAGCGAAAGCGCGCCGATGACATACGGAAAAAACTGGCGGCGCATGATTAGCACTTCCGATCTGTCGAGTTCGTCATTGCGGGGCGGGGCGCGCCGCTTGGCGGGAGCCGGAATCCATAGCCCCCGTTCGTGGATATGGTTTCCGGACTTGCGCGCAAGTGGCGCGCAATCGGGAACGGCATCGAAGTTGAAAGCAAACGAGGCTGCGGCACCTCGCGACCACCGCAGCCTCTTATCGTCCGCGCGCTATTTCTTGCTGTAGCTGATGCGATAGATCGCGCCGGCCCAGTCGTCGGCCACAAGGATCGAGCCGTCCTTGGCAAGAAGGATGTCGTTGGGACGGCCGAGATAGCCCTGATCGCCCTCGAGCCAGCCGGAGGCGAAGATTTCCTGCTTGGGATTCTTGCCGTCAGGCCCGACGATCACGCGCACGATGCGTGCGCCCTGGTACTTGTGCCTATTCCAGGAGCCGTGCTCGGCGATCAGGATATTGTTCTTGTACTCGGCGGGGAATTGGTCGCCGGTATAGAATTTCATGCCGAGCGGAGCGACATGCGCGCCGAGATTCAGCACCGGCGGCGTGAACTCGGAGCATTTATGACCCATCGCGAACTTGTCATCAGGCAAATTACCCTGGTGGCAATAGGGATAACCGAAATGCTCACCGATCCTGTTGATCATGTTCAGCTTGTCTGAGGGCAGATCATCGCTGATCCAGTCGCGCGCGTTCTCGGTGAACCAGTATTTGCCGGTTCGCGGATCGACGTCCCCGCCGACCGAGTTGCGGACGCCGAGCGCCCAGATCTCGGCATTGCCGGTCTTGGGATCGACGCGCCGGATCTGCGAGACGCTGGTCGGCGGGATGCCGACATTGAAGGGCGGCCCGAACGGCAGGAAGAACCAGCCATCCTTGTCGACCGCGATATATTTCCAGCCATGCGCGGCATAGGACGGCATGTCGTCATAGACGACCTTGCCCTCGCCGAGATTGTCGAGCTTGGCTTCGGCGTCGTCATAGCGGATCAGCTTGTCGACGGCGATGACGTAGAGCGCGCCGTCCTTGAAGGCAAGACCGGTGGGCATGTTCAGGCCCTTGAGGACGGTCTTGACCTCCTTCTTTCCGTTGTTGTCCTTGATGGCATAGACGTTGCCGAGGCCGAACGAGCCGACGAACAGCGTGCCCTTGTCGCCCCAGGCCATCTGCCGCGCGGCCAGCACGCCGGAAGCATAGACCTCGATCTTGAAGCCCGGCGGCAGCTTGATCTTCTTGACGATGTTAGCGAGCTCGGTGTCGGAAGCGCCGGTCGGCGGACCCGATGGCGGCGCAAGGCCCTTCTGCGCCTCGGTCTCGTCGCCGAGGAACCAGTCATCCGGCGGATGGGTCCAGAACTCCTTGGTACCGGATTCGTATTTCTTCAGCGCCCGGTTCTTGTCCTGCTGTTGCGCATTGCCAGCGCTAGACCCTGCGAGAAGGGCAACGGCTGCAAGCGCCAACACGGATCGATGGAACATCGATGTCATCGCGTCACTCCCCAAAGGCAGCCGTCAGGGCTGCAATTTATTTTATTTTGCTAGTCGAGAGGCGAAGTTTGGAGTCTGCCGGGAGGCAGACGCAAAAAGCTAGCACATCTGCGAGCGCTGAGAAGGGCATCGCATGCACTGCGGTTGCACTCCGGAAAAATTGAGACGGAATGTCAATGAGGGGCGAACGGCGCGATGCCAACGCTCTCGCTGCAACGCGGAATCGATATCGCGCGTGACCATTTTCAGGCGGCGCGAGGGGCGGACATCCAAAAAATGCGAAAACAACCCCATGCACAGTAGATCGGCTCAGGCCAGCCTGCGCTCGGCGACACCGGACAGACAGTTGAAGCATCGAGCAAAATTGCGGTAAGCGCGCTTACGGGTCGACGGGGTAGAGCCCATCGTCGAACTCCGCCTCATGATAGCCTTTCGACCCGATCTCGCGTGCCAGCGCGCTGCGGAAATCGCGGCCATCATGCAGGCTGCGCAGCACATGCGCGAAGTCGAATTCAGGCCGCCAGCCCAGCTCGCGCCGCGCGCGTTCGTTGACATAAACGCGATCGATCGCGGGGAAGAGGCGCCAGCCGCGCGCCGCATAGAGCTGCACGCAATCCGGATAGAGCTCGCGCACGACACCGGCAGCATCGCGCGCGAGCGCCGCGAGATGGCGTTGCTCGAACGGGCTCGTGGCCGCTTGTGCAGCGTCGCAGTGTGAATCACCGCGGTGACGCCCGCCATCTGGCGCCGCACGAAGCCTGGGTCGGCGATCGATCCGACCGCGTCGGTGAAGGAAGATGGCTTCAGATCGACCCCGCGCGCAGGCAATCCGCGCCCCCGCAGCGTCCGGAGAATGGCCTCCCCAAGGTGGCCCGCGCTGCCGGTGACCAGAATCGTCATGTGAGACCCAATGCAGTCGCCGGCGGCGTGGAAAACCACGGCCCGGCCCGGTTCGGCTGGATGCTCTGGGAAAAATTGGAGCGGGCGAAGGGGCTCGAACCCTCGACCCCGACCTTGGCAAGGTCGTGCTCTACCACTGAGCTACACCCGCATCCTGTGTCGGTCGCGTGACGCGCCGGCAACGGCTGTCGTATGCCAAAAGCGGAAGGGGAATGCAACAGCTACAGGCGGCATAGATTCGCAGTCGGAGGCCCCATATGGACGCTGAATGCGACCAAATCGCCCGAAAGCGCCCCGGAACCGGCGAATCAAGGCACCTGGATTGAAATTCGGCCCATTCGGCCCAATTTAGGAGCCGACACCAAGCATATGCATCGGCGGCGTGTTAAAGAGCCGCCATTCCAGACATGACGAGGGGATCCCGTGACGATCATCGACCAGGGTAACGGAGCGGCGGGCCCGGCTGCCGCCGATCTGATCAAGGACACCACCACCCAGACTTTCGTGAAGGACGTCATCGAGGAATCGAAGCGCCAGCCGGTGCTGATCGATTTCTGGGCGGAGTGGTGTGGCCCCTGCAAGCAGCTCACCCCGATCCTGGAAAAGGCGGTCAAGGCGGCCAAGGGCAAGGTCAAGCTGGTCAAGATGAACATCGACCAGCACCCGGCGATTCCGGGGCAGATGGGCATCCAGTCGATTCCGGCGGTGATCGCCTTTGTCAACGGCCAGCCAGCCGACGGCTTCATGGGTGCGGTGCCCGAGAGCCAGCTCAATGCCTTCATCGAGCGGCTGACCAAGGGCGTCACCGCGCCGGGCGAGGTCAACGTCGCCGAGATCGTGCAGGAGGCCGAGGCCGTGCTCGCCGAGGGCGACACGGCTGCGGCCGCGCAGATCTATGCCGAGGCGCTCCAGCATGATTCGACCAACATCGCGGCGCTTGCGGGCCTTGCAAAGTGCTACGCCGTCTCCGGCGCGATGGAACAGGCCAAGCAGACGCTGGCCATGGTGCCGGAATCCAAGCGCAACGATCCCGCCGTGAAAGCCGTGCAGACCACGATCGACCTCGCCGAGCAGGCGGAAGCGCTGGGACCGGTGGCCGAGTTGGAACAGAAAGTCGCCGCAAACCCGCTCGATCATCAGGCCCGATTCGATCTCGCCACCGCGCTCAACGCGCAAGGCAATCGCGCGGCCGCCACCGAGCAGTTGCTCGAGATCATCAAGCGCGACCGCAAATGGAACGACGACGGCGCCCGCAAGCAGCTGGTGCAGTTCTTCGAGGCCTGGGGCGGCACGGATGATGCAACCGTCGAGGGACGCAAGCGTTTGTCGACGATCCTGTTTTCGTAGGGCGTGCTGGCAACGCCAGGGGGACCGGGCAGATGCCGATCAACATCGAATATCGCGGGCCCGCCGACCTTCCGGAGGTCATTCCGGTATTTCCGCTGCCGGGTGCGCTGCTGCTGCCGCGGGGCCAGATGCCGCTCAACATCTTCGAGCCGCGCTATCTCGCGATGGTCGACGATTCCTTCCGCGACGGCCATCGCCTGATCGGCATGATCCAGCCTGATGTGGCGCACTCGCCGAAGAATTCCGACAAGCCGGCGCTGTTCCGCGTCGGCTGCGTCGGCCGCATCACCCAGCTCGCTGAATCCGGTGATGGCCGCTACATCCTCGAGCTCACCGGCGTCTCGCGCTTCAAGGTGGTCGAGGAGCTCGACGTGCTGACCGCCTACCGGCAATGCAAGGTGGATTTCTTCGCCTTCGTCGACGATTTCACCGCGCGTATGGGCGAGGACCAGGTCGATCGCGAAGCCCTGCTGGCGGTGCTGGCGGACTTCCTGAAGGCTAACAACCTCAAGGTCGACTGGGAGGGCGTCGAGAGCGCGCCCAACGAGGCGCTGGTCAACGCGCTGGCGATGATGTCGCCCTACGGACCCGCGGAAAAGCAGGCCATGCTGGAGGCGCCTGACTTAAAGACCCGCGCCGAGATCCTGATCGCGGTCACCGAAATGGATCTCGCCAAGAAGCGCACCAGCGGCGATCCGCCGCTGCAGTGAGAACACCTACGCGGCACGGACAGCCGCTTCGGCTTCGGCCTTCCGCTGGGCCACCTCCGGGATCCTCGAGGCCTGCATTGGCGGGCTGAAATAGTAGCCCTGCGCCTCGACACAGCCTTGTTCGCGCAGGATGTCCAGTTGCTCGGCGGCTTCGACGCCTTCAGCGGTCGTCGTCTTGCCGAGGCTGACCGCGAACGCCACGACGGCACGGGCGATCCGATGCGCCTCTTCGCTTTTGCTGGACAGCTCGCTGACGAAGCTGCGGTCGATCTTGATCTTGTCGAATGGAAATTTCTGCAGAAAGCTCAGCGATGAATAGCCCGTGCCGAAATCGTCGAGGGCAATTCGCACGCCGAGCTCGCGCAGCTGCCCAAGCGCTGCGAACACCGCGTCGCTGTCGTGCATGATGACGGTTTCGGTGACCTCGAGCTCGAGCCGGTGCGGCGCAATCTCCGAGGTCGCCAGGGCGCCGACAATGATGGAGACGAGCTCCTTGCTCCTGAACTGAGCGGGAGAGAGATTGATTGCGATCATCAGATCGGAAGGCCACTTGGCTGCCTCAGTGCAGGCAGCTCTCAAGACCCATTCGCCCAGGGGCAGGATCAAGCCGGTTTCCTCCGCAAGCGGAATGAATTCGGCAGGCGAGACCAGACCGCGCTCCGGATGGTGCCACCGCAATAACGCCTCATAGCCGCAGGTTTGGCCGGTCTCCACACTCACAAATGGCTGGTAGTGGAGCTCGA
Organism: Bradyrhizobium sp. 159; assembly: GCF_023073795.1. NCBI lineage: Bacteria > Pseudomonadati > Pseudomonadota > Alphaproteobacteria > Hyphomicrobiales > Nitrobacteraceae > Bradyrhizobium > Bradyrhizobium sp. 159. Next base: position 114,499 of record NZ_JADPKE010000101.1, read on the forward strand.
ATTCGCCCCGCGCAAGCGCTCTGCGCATGTCCTTTTCCAGGTTGCGGCGGACATGCATGAGCTGGTCCAGCTCCGGTTCGAAGAAGCGGAATGCGCCGCGTCCGCCACTCTTTGCCGCGTACAGAGCAAGGTCTGCGCTCTTGAGGATGACGTCGGAATCAGCCCCGTCGCGGGGCCCGATGGCGATCCCAATGCTGGCGCCCACGGTGACTTGATGATCGCCAAGGTCAAAGGGTTCGCAGAGCGCAGCCTTGATCGTCTCGGCGAACGAGGCCGCATCCACGACGGGATTTGTAACATAGTCCACGACGGCGAACTCATCGCCACCCAGTCGGGCAATCAAGGTGGTTTCCCGGCTGCACTCCCGCAAACGCGTCGCGGCCGCACGCAGCAGCGAGTCGCCCGCCGGATGTCCGAGCGTGTCATTGACCTCCTTGAAGCGGTCGAGATCGATCATGAGGACCGCCAGATGGCGAGCTCCATTGCGCGTCTCGGCGAAGGCCTGCTCCAAACGCGCTCTCAGCAGCACGCGATTTGGCAACTCCGTCAGCGCGTCGTGCTGCGCCATATAGGTAATCTTGGCTTCGGACCGGCGTTGCTCCGTGACATCGAGATGCGTTGCCACCCATCCGCCACCAGCCATCGGCTGTCTCGTCACGCAAATCAACCGGCCATCAGCGAATTCGTCGATTCGGCTCGAGACCGCATTGACTGGCAAAGCATCGAGCTTCGAGATCAGTTGCTCGGCGGCAATGTCGCTTGCGTCGCTTTTGAGTGTACCGCTGATGATGCGATGCCTGATGATGTCGCGGTGCGAGGTTCCCGCGCGCAGCAATTCCGGCGGCAGCCGATACAGATTGGCGTAACGCTCGTTGCAGATGACCAGCCTCTTCTCGGCATCGAACATGCAAAGGCCTTCGACCATGTGGTTGATGGCCGTGTCCAGCCTCAGCTTCTGTTCCTGTAGCTCCTGCTGCGAGTCTTCGAGCTGCTGCCGTGCGTCCGAAAGCTGGCTGATGATCCCTTCGAACTTCACGGTTCTGCTTGCCAGGCGACGATCGGCCACCACGCCGATCAGGCTCATGCCCAGCACGGAGAGTGCTACACCGGCGATAGCCAGCGCGAGCACGGCCGGAGAAAGCGATAGGACACCTGTCGCACGCATTGGGTCCGGCGTGATTTGCACGGCACCCATGGCCGTGAAGTGATGCGATACGATGGCAAGGGTCAGCAGGACCGCCGCCGCGAGCGTGCCGCGGTAGTTCTGGTACCTGATCGCCACAGCCAAGGCCGCATAGCCGAGGCACATGCCGAGAGTGATCGAGACGAGCACGAGGTCCGGCGACCAGGCGACGCGACCCGGCACTTCAAGGGCCCACATGCCGAGATAGTGCATGCTGGCAATGCCGCCGCCGATGATGACGCCGCCGGCCGCTGCGCGCCACCGGCCGGAATCGCCGAGCGCAACACTGAAGCCCCCCGACGTCAGCAGCATTGCCGTAGCCAGTGAGAGCGTCGTCAGCACGATTCCATAACCGGTCGGGACGCCAGGCTCATAGGCGAGCATCGCAACGAAATGGGTTGCCCAGATTCCGTATCCGATCGCAGCGCCAGCAATGGCGATCCAGATCAACCGTGATCTCGCGCGCGCAGCGATCGCGCGATGGAAGATACTGATCGCAACGATACTCGCGACGAAACAGACCAGGCCAGCCAGCAGGACCAACCGCCAATCATGCTCGACGGTAAGGCAGGAAAAAACGCGGAACATCCAATATCGCTCCATCGTCAATAGTGTCGATGGTGAACGGGCTAAACGTCGTTCGCGTTAATTTTGTGCAACGCCTGATTGCATGCTTACCGTGACGTTAATGCTTCCTGCGCAATTCGATTTTGCCGAGCATTGCGCATGCGTCACACCGCCATCGCGCCCAAGGAGAGCGAAGGAGACCTGCAAGGATCGGCAACAAGCCCTAGAGGCGATTGCGGATGCGCTTGCGTCCGGTGAACATCGCGCGGATCAGGTTCTCGCGCTGGAGCGTCCCCATCAGCACCACGCCGAGCACGTGCAGCACGACCAGGATGATGACGGCGTCCGATGAATAATGGTGGGTATCCTCGACCCACCAGACGCCGAAAAAAGTGACGGTCACCGACATCGCGCCCGTGATCGTCGACACCGCGAGCGAAGCCAGCAGCGCCACCAGCATCAAGGTGCCGGCAGGATTGAGTCCGATATAGCGGCCGGTGATGCCGCGGCGCAGGTTCCAGAGATAGCCGGGCGCCGCGCGAAGTCTGACCCCGACCATCCGGAAGCGCGAATAACGGCCTCCTATGAAGCCCCAGACCAGTCGGAAGCCAAGTAGGCCGATGACCGTATAGCCCACGATGCGGTGCAGGCCGTCATAGACGGTCGGCGTGAACCACGCGATCAGAACCGAGGTCGCGAGAAGCCAGTGCCAGAGCCGCAGCGGGAGGTCCCAGACCGCGACCGCCCGCGAAGCAGTTCGATCCGCGGGGGTCCCGTTGGACACCCCGCGCGCTTGTGGCATCGCTTCTGCCATCAATTCCGCTTCACTTTGCGCAAGTCATTTGGCGCGAGTCACTTGGCGCAGACTACTTCGCGCAAGTCATTTGGCAATCGTATGCTTCAGGCTGAGATCTTCGGGGCTGTAGAACAGCTCGTAGAGCTTGCCTTCCTTGACGCCGTACACCTCGTAGCACGAGCCTTCGATCTTGGAGCGCCGCACCTCGTAGCCCAGCGCCTTCGCCTTGGCTTCGGCCTCGCTGGCCGGCTTCCATGACGCCTTGTCGAGCTTGGTGCAGTCCTTGAAACCGTCGGCCATGACCGCCGATCCCGTACCAATCCCGATCGTCAGTGCAATGGCAACAACTCGAATGACCTTCACGAACGTCTCCTCCTCTGTCGTGTGCGCTGTGTGCTCAGCGCGAAGCGCAGCCGAAGGAAGCAAAGGCGAAGGTGAAGTCAATCCGGTTTGGGGTGACCAATCTTAGATTTGTTCTAATGGTCGCCAAAAGATCAGCGCTCTCCGCATGCAACGCGCATTTGAAGTGCGGCTGCGGCCTACGCCTCACGGGCCAAACGCGAGCGCCGCTAGTAGCCGGCAACCGCAAGCGCCACCACAGTGCCCATGCCGACCCAGCCAAAGTGGCGGCCGCGCGTCGCGAGGGCGTTGGCGAGTGCCGCGCAGCCGAACACGACGGCGAGTGTGACGACGATCCAGTGCCGGGCGAGGTTCGACTGCATCAAGGGTGCCGCGAGCAGCAGCACGCCGCCGCCGATCCAGGCCACCGTGCCGGCCTGCCACACCAAGCGGATCAGCGTACGAAGGCGCGGCGGCTCGATTGTGGCACGAGCGAACACCTTGGTCTCGCCGAGCATGCCGTGGATCAGCGCCAGCACGATCGCGGCAGCGCCGGAGCATTGCAGCAGGAGATCGCGCATGACGGAAACTCCGATCTATCCAGTGGCCATACAGGTGTGTATGGTATGGACCCGCGCACGGTGACCTGTCAATACACTCGTGTATGGTCCTGATCATCGGGAACTCGCCATGACCGAACAGCTCGCCGCCGACGACTGGATCAAACAGGGGCTGAAGGCGCTCGCCAGAAGCGGCTTCACGGCGCTGAAGGCCGATCCGCTCGCCAAGGCCATGGGCGTGTCGCGCGGCAGCTTTTATTGGCATTTTGCCGATCTCGGCGCCTTCCACGCGGCCTTGCTGAAGCGCTGGCGCGAGATCGCGGCCGAGCAGATCATCGCCGATGTCGAGGCTGGCAGTGACGAACCGCTGACGGCGCTGTTGCGAAGATCTTTCAGCGCGCGGCTCGACCTCGAGCGCGCCGTGCGCAACTGGGCGGCGTTCGATGCGGCCGCGCAAGGCGCAGTCCGTGCGATCGACCGCCGCAGGCTCGATTATATCGAGGCGCTGCTGAAGAAGCGGGGACTCGACCCGGCGATGGCGCAGGCGCGCTCGCAGATCCTGTACTGGAGCTTTCTCGGCTTCGCGTTATCGGGCACGCCCGTGCCGCAGGCGCGGCTCCAGGCCCTGCTCGACGAGCTCTTGCGGATGATGTCCGCTTAGGCCGCGATGGGCGGATGCGAATTTCTGTGCTAGAGGCAATCCGACTGCCGGAGACCATCATGAACGCGCCCACCGAACGCCCCGAAGCCAGCGTCGATCCGAAGCTGCTGGAGATTCTGGTTTGCCCGTTGACCAAGGGCCCGCTGGAGTTCGATTCTGCCAAGCAGGAGCTGATCTCGCGCAGCGCCAAGCTCGCTTACCCGATCCGCGACGGCATCCCGATCATGCTGCCGGAAGAGGCGCGCAAGATCGATTGAAGTCACGGCACGTATCCCGGCTGGAGCGCGATGGCTTCACCACATTCTTGATGTCGTCCCGGCCTAGCGCGCAATTGCGTGCGGGGGGCCAGGATCCATAACCACAAAGGGAGTTATGGCGCGAAGCTGGTAACTCCAAGCCCGCAAATCATTGCTGCGGCGTATAGTCCCGGATCTGCGCGCGCTCAGAGCGCGCTTGTCCGGACGATGAAGAGAGGGTGGGGCGAGCGCTCTTGAAACCTCCGCCTACAACGCTTCGCCCTTCAACAAACGCGGCACTTCACCGGTCAAGCCGGCGGCCTGTCGGATGAAGAGATTCTTAAGCGGCGGGGCGCGGTCGACGAGGCCGAGGCCGATATCGCGCAACGAGCGCAGGAGCGTCGATTGGTTGGAGAACAGGAAGTTCAGCGAGTTGGTGGCGACGCCCATCGCCATGGTGTCGAAGCGGCGCCAGCGCTGGTAACGTTCGAGCACATCGACGCTGCCGAGATCCATGCCGAGACGCGCGGCATCGACCACCACCTCGGCCAGCGCGGCGACATCCTTCAGTCCCATGTTGAGGCCTTGGCCCGCGATCGGATGGATGACATGAGCGGCGTCGCCGACCAGCGCCAGACGCTCGGCGATGAAGGAGCGCGCGACGAAATAGGACAGCGGGAACGCACGCGGCGTGTCGAGTGCCTTGACCTCGCCGAGATGCAGACCGAAGCGCTGCTCGAGCTCGCCGTGAAATTCCGCCTCGCTCAGCGCGATGATGCGTGCGGCTTCGCTGCGGCGCTCGGTCCACACCAGCGAGGAGCGTTTGCCGGATAGGGGCAAAATCGCGAACGGACCGGCCGGCAGAAAATGCTCCTCGGCGCGGCCCTCGTGATCGCGCTCGTGCCCGACGGTGACGACGATGCCGGACTGGTCATATTCCCAGCCATGGGTAGCGATGCCGGCGCGCTCGCGCAGCTTGGATCTGGCGCCATCCGCGGCGACCAGCAGGCTTGCGGCGATCACGCTGCCGTCGCCGAGCGTCACGTCGATGCCTTCGGAACGCGCGTCGTACGAGGCGACAATGGTGGCACGCAGATCGATGCCCTCGGCCTCCGCACGCACCACCAGTGCATCGATCAGGCGACGGTTTTCGACCATATGCGCGAAGGGCTCGCCCGGCGCGACATCGCCGGCGAAATTCAGGAACACCGGACGCGTCGCGTCCTCCAGCTTGGAATCGGTGACGACCATGTCGAGGATCGGCTGCGCCTCGCCCCTGACATCGTCCCAAGCGCCGATCGCCTCGAACAGCCGGCGGCAAGCCGCCACGATCGCAGTTGCGCGCGGATCGCGGCTTGGACGCATGCTGAGCGCGGGATCGGCGACGATGACGGGAATCTCGGGCCCGAGCCCCTGGCGCAGCGCCAGCGCCAGCGCCAGCCCTGCAAACGCGCCGCCGCCAATGACAATGCTCCCCTGTACCGACATACCCGACTTTCCCGGCCAATTCCTGGACTTGCTAGCAGACTTGAGGTGGGCGAAACAGTGCGGTGAAACAAGGGCGGAACGGCAATCGTTCCGTCAGCCGGAGCGCGCGCGAGCGCGAACCCGGAATCCGGAGGTTATCGGCTCGGGATTCCGGGGCATCGCTGTCGCGATGCCCGAAATGACGAGGCACTCGAAAGCAGCAGCATGTCCAAAGGCCTGATCGACCTCATTTCAATCCTCGACCTCGAACAGCTCGAGGTGAACCTGTTCCGCGGCAACAGCCCAAAAACGAGCTGGCAGCGGGTGTTCGGCGGCCAAGTGATCGGACAGGCGATGGTGGCGGCCTGCCGCACCGTCGAGGGCCGGCTGCCGCATTCGCTGCATTGCTATTTCATTCTGCCGGGCGACCCGCAGATCCCGATCATCTACCAGGTCGAGCGCCTGCGCGATGGCAAGAGCTACTCGACGCGCCGCGTCACCGCGATCCAGCACGGCAACGCGATCTTCTCGATCATGGTATCGTTCCACGCCGAGGAGGAGAGTGCGTTCGATCATCAGGACAAGATGCCCGACGTCCCGCCGCCGGAAAAGCTCACGGCGGAGGAGGTGGCGAAGCAGCCGATGTTCAAGGAGATGCCGGAGTTCATCCGCCGCTATTATGAATCCGATCGTCCGATCGAGTTGCGCCCGGTCGAGCTCGGCCGTTATTTCGGCCAGAAGATCGACGATGGCCGCATTCACGTCTGGATCAAGACGGCTGCGAAACTGCCCGACGATCCGGCACTGCACATGTGTGCGCTCGCCTATGCCTCGGACTTTTCGCTGCTGGATGCGATCATGGCGCGCTATGGCCGCACGCTGTTCGACAAGCGCATGATGCCAGCGAGTCTCGACCACGCGATGTGGTTTCACCGCCCATTCCGCGCCGACGAGTGGCTGCTCTACGCTCAGGATTCGCCGAGCGCACAAGGCGGCCGCGGCCTGACCCGCGGCTCGATCTTCAAGCCCGACGGCACGCTGGTGGCCTCCGTCGCGCAGGAAGGCTCGGTGCGCGAGCGGAGGGCGTGATAGCTTAGAGCGAGCCGCGCGGAGCGAGCTCGGTCTGCGATGCAAACCAGTTCATGATCCAGCGATACACCCACGGGATCGGGATGATGAAGCTGCACAGGATCACGGCCACGATTCCACGCCACAGAATGTCAAGGCCGCTGCCCTTGAAGACGATTTCGCGCCGCGTGCCTTCGACGCTGCGGCAGAACCAGCGCATCTGCGCGGCGGCGACCCAGGCCCAGCCGATGATGGTGATGATCGAGACCGCGAACAGCAGGCTCCAGCCGATATAGGCCCAGATCGAGCCGGTGAAGCTCAGGCCCAGCGGCTGCCCGTTGGAGGCGAGGTTCGCGACCATCCATTTGATCAGCAGCCAGTAGAGAACGATCTGGACGATGAACAGCAGGTTGCTCAAGATCTCGCTGCCGATGAAGGAGATGGCGATCGCCAGGACGATGAAGCCGAAAAACCAGGGCACCAGCGTCATCGCATTGCCGGTGAAGCTGAGGTTCGGACGCCCCGGGACGTTCACGCAGGACACGATCCATTGCGTGTACCAGACGAACACCCACGGCGCTGGCAGGACGAAGATCATTCCGATCAGCAAGACGATGCTGCGCCAGGTGAACTCGAGGATGCCGAAATCGACCGAAAGTGATCCTCCACCTGCGCCATCATAGCCGCCAGCGTGAGCATATCCGCCGGCCGGCATCATCGGCGGCGCGGCGCCGCCGCGGACCAGGCCAGGAATTTCGGCGGCCTTCTGCCAGCCGGCCATGCCCTCGGTCCACACCAGCGTGTCTGGGCGCACGATTCCTTGGGCGACGAGGTCGCGAAATTGCCCCTCCGGAAAGGGCCCCTGCTGCTTGCCCTCGGATGCGTAGAACCAACTCGCCATGTAGCCGTCCCCCTCGAACATACTTATGTACCGGCCGGGACGCCTGGGTTCACCGCATCCATGCCAAAAATGCATTGTGAAGGATGAACGGCTGCCCTGTACAGAGGCGGCCGTTCACATGTCCAAACGTTTTTCCGCTTCAACCTGCAACTTTTTTGTGCCATTTGCCCGGAAAGATGCCAGATTGACGCAGCGCCGAGGACATACGGCGCATCCCGGGGAATAGGCCTGACCATGAAACTCGTCGTCGCGATCATCAAACCCTTCAAGCTCGATGAGGTCCGCCAGGCCCTCACGGCGATCGGCGTGCACGGCATGACCGTGACCGAGGTGAAGGGCTATGGCCGCCAGAAGGGCCACACCGAGATCTATCGCGGCGCCGAATATGTCGTGAACTTCCTGCCCAAACTGCGCATCGAGATCGCGGTCGCATCCGACGTGGCCGACAAGGCGGTCAGCGTGATCACCGCGACCGCGCGCACCGGCCAGATCGGTGACGGCAAGATCTTCGTCACGCCGATCGACCACGCGCTGCGTATCCGCACCGGCGAAACCGACAGCGACGCGCTCTAGATTCTGGTTTGACGCGTTGTCTTGGGGCGAGCCGGAATCCGCTTCGCTCAAAAACGCGCTGATATGTCTTCGTCGATCGCACCGGGCAACGACGCCACAGTGTGCGACGTCATCACCATGCTGGGGGAACGACATGGCGGGATTGTTGCGCCGCGCAGCTTGTTTGGCTGTGCCGATCGGACTTTTGTCGATCATTGCCTCGCCGGCGCACGCCGCGGGCTCCGAGATCAACACCGCCGACACCGCTTGGATGATCGTCGCCACCGCGCTGGTGCTGATGATGACGATCCCGGGACTTGCGCTGTTCTACTCCGGCATGGTGCGGAAGAAGAACGTGCTTGCCACCATGGCGCAGAGCCTCGCCGCAGTGACGCTGATCTCGATTCTCTGGGTCGCGTTCGGCTACTCGCTGTGCTTCGTCGGCGACGGCCCCTGGATGGGCACGCTCGACCGCTGGTTCCTTGCGGGCATGACCATGGACAGCATCAATCCGGCGGCCAAGACGATCCCGGAATCGCTGTTCATGCTCTACCAGATGACGTTTGCGATCATCACGGTGGCGCTGGTCGCGGGCTCGGTCGCCGATCGCATGCGGTTCTCCGCCTATCTCTTGTTCTCCGTCGCTTGGTTCATGTTCGTCTACATTCCGCTGGCGCATTGGGTGTGGGGCGGCGGCTTCCTCGCCAGTATGGGCGTGTTGGATTTCGCCGGCGGCCTCGTGGTGCATCTGTCGGCCGGCACCGGCGGCCTCGTCGCCGCGATGGTAATGGGGCGCCGTCACGGCTATGGCACCGAGAATCTTTCGCCATTCGATCTCTCGCTCGCGGTGATGGGCACCGGCCTGTTGTGGGTCGGCTGGTTCGGCTTCAACGGCGGCTCGGCGGGCGCGGCCAATTCGCGCGCGGTGATGGCGATCATCGCAACGCATCTCGCCGCCTGCGCCGGCGCCCTGACCTGGGGCGCGATCGAATGGTCGACGCGGCGCAAGCCTTCGGTGCTCGGCATGATCTCCGGCGCGGTCGCGGGGCTCGGCACCATCACGCCGGCCTCCGGATTCGTGGCGCCCTGGCACGGCATTGTCATCGGCATCATCGCCGGTGCGGTTTGCTATTGGGCCTGCACCTGGCTGAAGCACCGCTTCAACTATGACGATTCGCTCGACGTGTTCGGCGTCCATGGCATCGGCGGCCTGACCGGCACCCTGCTTGGCGGCGTGTTCGCAACCAGCGCCATTGGCGGCGCCGCCGGCCTGATCGAGGGCCACCCCCAGCAATTGTTGATCCAGTTCTATGGCGTCGCCGTCACCTTCGTCTGGTCGGCAGGCGTGAGCTTCATCCTGCTCAAGCTGGTCGGCCTGTTCGTGCCGTTGCGCGTATCCCATGAGCACGAACTCGAAGGCCTGGACATTTCGCAGCACGGCGAGGCCCTGCAATAAGCCTTACGCTACGAAATTACCTTCCCGTTGCCCGAGGCATGAGCAACATTGTGTCGACAGCCTGTCCTGCCCGCCTTTTGGGCAGTCGTGACCACGTTTTGAGCGCGACGTAATAGCGCACTGCGCAGCAGCACGCGCCAAGCGCGAAAACACCCGTTTTCATAATCTATTAGGCAACGCGCCTGATCTGGCACGGCATTTGATTCTAGGGTCCCGGCTGTGCCCGCGTAGTGAACTTCTCCCTCGTGGCGAACCAGTCGAGAACGCCCGGCCATGTCCGGACCGGGCCAAAGCGGGGATAGGACCCATGAAAATTGTTATGGCGATTATCAAGCCATTCAAGCTGGAAGAAGTCCGTGACGCCCTGACCGCCATCGGCGTTCACGGTCTCACGGTGACGGAAGTCAAGGGATATGGCCGCCAGAAGGGCCATACGGAAATCTACCGCGGCGCCGAATATGCCGTGAGCTTCCTGCCCAAGATTAAGATCGAGGTCGCTATCGCCTCCGACCAGGTCGACAAAACCGTCGACGCCATCACGTCTGCCGCGAAAACCGGCCAGATCGGCGACGGCAAGATCTTCGTCATCAACCTCGACCATGCGGTGCGCATCCGCACCGGCGAGGCCGACGCCGCGGCCCTTTGATTTCGCGCTCAACCTTTATCCAATCAGGAGTGAATAAAATGACGTTTAAGCGTCCCTATGGCGCGGGACTGGCGGCTCTCGCAGTCGGCCTGTTCGCTGCGACCGCAGCCTATGCCGAGCCAACGGTCAACAAGGGAGACAACGCCTGGATGCTGACATCGACAGTGCTTGTGCTGTTGATGACGATCCCCGGCCTCGCGCTGTTCTACGGCGGCCTCGTCCGTTCCAAGAACATGCTCTCGGTTCTGATGCAGGTGTTCTACACCGTCTGCGTCGTCACCGTGATCTGGGCCGTCTACGGCTACAGCCTCACCTTCACCGGAGGCTCCGACTTCATCGGCGGCTTCTCCAAGGCCTTCATGATGGGCGTGACCACCGATACCAAGGCCGCAACCTTCTCGGTCGACGCCAACATCTCGGAGCTCATCTATGTCTGCTTCCAGATGACCTTCGCGGCGATCACGCCCGCCCTCATCGTCGGCGCCTTCGCCGAGCGCATGAAGTTCGCGGCGATCGCGCTCTTCATCCCGCTTTGGGTCACGCTGATCTACTTCCCGATCGCGCACATGGTCTGGTACTGGCCCGGCCCGGACATGATTCAGGATGCGGCCAAGGCCCTCGCAGCGGCGGGTGACGCGGCAGCCAAGACCGCGGCGCAGGCCAAGCTCGACGAGATCAATGCCGACGCCGGCTGGATCTTCAAGAAGGGCGCGATCGACTTCGCGGGCGGCACCGTGGTGCACATCAACGCCGGCATCGCAGGTCTCGTCGGCGCTCTGCTGATCGGCAAGCGCGTCGGCTACGGCAAGGAGCTGATGGCTCCGCACTCGCTGACCATGTCGATGATCGGTGCCTCGCTGCTCTGGGTCGGCTGGTTCGGCTTCAACGCCGGGTCCAACCTCGAGGCCAACGGCGGCGCTGCGCTCGCCATGACCAACTCCTTCGTCGCCACCGCAGCCGCCGCGCTGTCGTGGATGTTCGCGGAGTGGATCATCAAGGGTCATCCCTCGGTGCTCGGCGTCATCTCCGGCGCTGTCGCGGGCCTCGTGGCGGTCACGCCTGCGGCCGGTTACTCCGGCGTGATGGGTGCGATCGTTCTCGGCCTTGTGGTCGGCGTGGTCTGCCTGTTCTTCTGCACCGCCGTGAAGAACGCGCTGGGCTATGACGACTCGCTCGACGTGTTCGGCGTGCACTGCGTCGGCGGCATCGTCGGCGCGATCGGCACCGGCATCCTCGTCAACCCCGCGTTGGGTGGTGCCGGCATCATGGACTATACCGCGATCCCGCCGAAGGCTGCCGATTATGACTTCGCAACGCAGATGATCGCCCAGCTCTGGGGCGTCGGCACGACGCTGGTGTGGTCGGGCATCGGTTCGGCGATCCTCTATAAGGTCGTCGACGTGATCGTTGGTCTCCGCACCAATGTCGAGAGCGAACGTGAAGGCCTCGATATCACCGAGCACACCGAGCGCGCCTACAACATGTAACTCTCCTCCCGGTCGCGATCTCCTTGGGGACCGCGACCAGACCTACGGTTCGGGCACATACCCGGCAATGCCCTGACCGTTGAGGGGCTCCAGCGCAAGCTGGAGCCCCTTTCTTTCGATCGGGGTGCCGAAGAAAAGATTGCCGTTGCGCGACTGTCACGAAGCTCCTCTTGGCCGGGCTTGTCCCGGCTATGACGTCGCCGAAACATCGACGTTCCCGGGAAGAGCACGATCAAGCGCCGCCAGCGACGAGAAGCGTGGACCTCGACAAAAGCGCCATGGATCCCGCCGTCATCCCGCCTCAATATTCCCGCTCTGGACGGAGGCGGCGACCGATGGTTAATCGCGTCTTAACCTCGCCCTATCTATGGTGAACTGAACCGCTTCCCGCCGGTGCCTTCGCGCGACCGGCTGTTCCAAGAGTGCTGGCGCCCAGAATGGCTATGACCGCTTCATCCCGTGCGCCGCAGACCGGTGGAAGCTCCGAGACCGAACGCTCGCCCTTCGTCCGGCTGAACGAGCTCTTGGCCCCGCATCAGCCGGGTAAGCCCTTGATCACGCTTGCGGTCGGGGAACCCCAGCATCCGGTGCCTGATTTCGTCGGCCCAGTGCTGGCCAAGCACATCGCCGATTTCGGCCGATACCCCATGAACAAGGGCACCGACCCGTTCCGCAAAGCCGCCGGCGCCTGGCTGTCGTCGCGTTTCAACCTGCCCCGGGCGCTCGACCCCGAGAGCGAGATTCTCGTCCTCAACGGCAGCCGCGAGGGGCTGTTCCTCGCCGCGATCGCAGCCGCGCGCTATGTCGGCCCGCGCCCGGGCAAGCCCGCCGTCCTGATGCCGAACCCGTTCTATCCGGTCTATGGCGCCGGCGCCCTCGCAGCAGCTTGCGAGCCAGTCTATCTGCCGACCACCGTCGACAACGGCTTCCTGCCCGATCTCGATGCCATCGATGAGGCGACGCTGGCGCGCACGGTGGCGTTCTATCTCGCCTCGCCCGCCAACCCGCAGGGCTCGGTCGCCACACCCGATTATTTCAAGCGGTTGAAGCAACTCGCCGATCGCCACGGCTTCGTGATTCTCAGCGACGAGTGCTATTCGGAAATCTACACCCGCCAGGCACCGGGCAGCGCGCTCGAATGCGCCGGCCCCGATTTCACCCGCGTGGTCGCGTTCCAGTCGCTCTCGAAGCGCTCCAACCTTCCGGGCCTGCGCGTCGGTTTTGCCGCCGGTGACAAGAAGTTCATCGGCATGTTCCTGGAGCTGCGCAACATCGCGGCGCCGCAAGTGCCGGTGCCGCTCCAGCATGTCGCGACCGTTGCTTACGGCGACGAAACGCATGTCGAGGAGAACCGCAGGCTCTACCGGATCAAGTTCGATCTCGCCGACCAGATCATCGGCAATCGTTACGGCTACCGCCGGCCCGATGCCGGCTTCTGCGTCTGGCTCGACACGTCCGCGATCGGCGACGACGTGTCCGTGACGCTGAGACTCTTCAAGGAAGCAGGCGTGCGCGTGGTGCCCGGCAGCTATCTGGCGCGGCTCCAGCCCGACGGCTTCAATCCCGGCGCAGGCTACATTCGCCTCGCGCTGGTGCAGGATGGCGAGACCACGGCGCAGGCGCTGCACCGCCTGGTCGAGACTCTGGGTTAGGCGGGGCCCATGAGCATGTCGGCAATCGAACGTGTCATTCCACTGGTCGGCCATCTGCCGCCCTCGATCCGCGAGGGGTTGGCGCGGCGCCTGCGCGAGCTCACCGGCCTCGGCCTGGTCGCGCTGTCCGGCGTCGCGTCGGCGGCGCTGATGACCTGGTCGGTGCAGGATCCCAGCCTCAGCCACGCCACCTCACGGCCGATCCGCAACATCCTCGGCTATGCCGGCGCGATCGGCGCCGATCTTGCAATGCAGATTCTCGGGCTCGGCGCGATCATGCTGGTCCTGACCGTCGCGGTCTGGGGCTGGCGCATGATGACGCATCGGCCATTCGACCGCGAAGCGCTGCGGCTCGGCTCCTGGATTCTCTGCACGGTGATCGCGGCGGGCTTCGTCAGCTGCTGGCCGCATGGCGGCGCCTGGCCGCTGCCGACCGGCCTTGGCGGCGTGGTCGGCGATGCCCTGGTACGCGCACCCGCAGTGATCTTTGGGCCGGCCGGCACGATCTACCGCATCTTGCTCGGCACGATCCTGTTCGCCGCGATGACGGCGACCTTCCTGATCGCCTGTGGTCTCGGCGCGCGCGAGCATGACGACGAGTTCGCGGATATCGAAAACGACGACAAACCGCTCGACGCAGACGAGGAGAGCGATCGCGGCTCGGTGTCGCTGGGCTGGCTGTTCCACGCCTTGATGAGCACCAAGGCGCGACTGATCTGGCTGCTCGGCGCCGCTTACCGCTCGCTGGTCTCGAGCGGGCCGAAGACCAAGCCCGTTGCGTTCAGTCGTCAGGAGCCCAATCTCGGCGGCGGCCGCGGCGCGCCCTCGATCACACCGCAGTCCGAGGACGAGGACCACGCGGACGAGTACGAAGAAGAGGAAGAGGAAGACGAGGAGGAAGAGGAGGAGCCCGCCGCGCGCGCCCCGCGCAAGAAGGCTGCTCCGAAAACTCCTGCCAAGAAATCCTCCGACAAGTTCGATCTTCCGTCCGTCTCCATGCTCGCCGCGCCAAAGGCCGGCGACCGCCAGCCGCTCAGCAAGGCCGAGCTTGAAACCAATTCCCGCTCCCTCGAAGGCGTGCTCCAGGATTTCGGCGTGCGCGGCGAGATCGTGAAGGCCAATCCGGGTCCCGTCGTCACGCTGTACGAGCTGGAGCCGGCGCCCGGCATCAAGTCGTCGCGCGTGATCGGGCTTGCCGACGACATCGCGCGCTCGATGAGCGCGCTATCCGCCCGCGTCGCGGTCGTGCCCGGCCGTAACGCGATCGGCATCGAGCTGCCGAACGCGCACCGGGAAAAAGTCTATCTGCGCGAACTGCTGGTGGCGAAAGAGGCGACCGACACGGTTGCAAAGCTGCCGCTCTGCCTCGGCAAGACCATCGGCGGCGATCCCGTCATCATCGACCTAGCGCGCACGCCGCACATGCTGATCGCCGGTACCACCGGCTCCGGCAAATCGGTCGCCATCAACACCATGATCCTCAGCCTGGTCTATAGGCTGCGCCCCGACCAGTGCCGGCTGATCATGGTCGATCCGAAGATGCTCGAACTCTCCGTCTATGACGGCATCCCCCATCTGCTCACGCCGGTTGTGACCGATCCGAAGAAGGCGGTGGTTGCGCTGAAATGGGCCGTGCGCGAGATGGAAGAGCGCTACAAGAACATGGCCAAGCTCGGTGTGCGCAACATCGATGGCTACAACACGCGCCTGCTCGAATTGAAGGCCAAGGGCGAGGAGCCGACGCGCACGGTGCATACCGGCTTCGACAAGGAGACCGGCAAGGCGATCTACGAGGAAGAGAAGCTCTCGCTCGACCCGCTGCCCTACATCGTCATCATCGTCGACGAAATGGCCGACCTGATGATGGTCGCCGGCAAGGACATCGAAGGCGCGGTGCAGCGTCTGGCGCAGATGGCGCGCGCCGCCGGCTTGCACGTGATCCTCGCCACGCAGCGTCCGTCGGTCGACGTCATCACCGGCACCATCAAGGCGAACTTCCCGACCCGCATCGCTTTCCAGGTGACGTCCAAGATCGACAGCCGCACCATCCTCGGCGAGATGGGCGCCGAGCAGCTGCTCGGCCAGGGCGACATGCTCTACATGGCCGGCGGCGGCCGCATCAGCCGCGTGCACGGACCTTTTGCCTCCGACGAGGAGGTCGAGAAGGTGGTGCGTCACCTCAAGACGCAGGGCCAGCCCGAATATCTCGAAGCGGTCACGGCCGAAGAGCCCACCGAGGACGAGGATGGCGCGGTGTTCGACGCCACGGGCATGGGTGCCGACGGCGGCGGCGATTTATTTGCGCAGGCCGTTGCCATCGTCAAACGTGACCGCAAGGCCTCGACCAGCTACATCCAGCGCCGCCTGCAAATCGGCTATAACCGCGCTGCATCGCTGATGGAGCGCATGGAACTGGAAGGCATCGTCGGGCCCGCCAACCATGCCGGCAAGCGTGAGATTCTGGTCGAGGAAGAAGACAGCCATATGTGAGGCAAGGGACCTCGAGACATCATTTCACGCAGAATCGATATCTGCTTTTGGCCGAAATCACGCTAAGAAGGCGCCCAGCCACGTTAGGACGACGCGTTGATCAGACATACGGACATTCGATTCGCTGCCACCATCGCTGCGCGTAGCGCGCGGGTGGCCGGCGTGCTTCTGGTGACCGCCGCGATGGTGACCGCAGCGTCGCTGGCGCAGACTGTGCCTGTGCCCAAGCCCGCGCCGAAGGGACGTGACGGCGGCGCCGCGGGCGGGCCAGCTATCACCGGTGCGACGCAGACGCCACCGAATCCGGTCATCCCGGATCCGCGCCGCAACGTGCCGAGCAGCATCTTCCAGACCTTCGACGCCAACCAGAAGGCACAGGCCGCCAAGGTCAGCGCCTATCTGTCCTCGCTTCAGACGCTGGTCGGGAATTTCGTTCAGGTCGGCCCCGACGGCAGCAAGACGCAGGGCGATTTCTACATCCAGAAGCCGGGCAAGGTCCGCTTCGAATATGATGCGCCGAGCCCGATCGACATCGTCGCCGACGGATCGTCGCTGGTGGTGCGTGATCGCAAGCTCGCAACCCAGGACGTGTATCCGCTGTCGCAGACGCCGCTGCGTTTCCTGCTGTCCGATCGCATCGACCTGATGAGAGACACCAACGTCGTCAACGTATCGGCTGACGACGTCTTCATTAGCGTTACCATCGAGGAGAAGCAGGCGCTGGTCGGCACCAGCCGTCTCCTCTTGATGTTTGGCGCCAAGGACGGTCAGTTGAAGCAGTGGACCGTCACCGATCCGCAGGGCTACGACACCACGATCGCGGTCTACAATCTGGATTCGAGCAAGAAGCTCGATCCCAACATGTTCAAGATCGATTTCACCAATTACGGCCCATCGCCAGGTTGAACGTTCTATCGCCGTAGGGTGAGCGAAGGTGCCCTTGCGCCGTGCCCACCATCTCTTTCCTCGCGGCAGGCATGGTGGGCACGCTTCGCTCTTCGAGCTGCACCGGACAAATTGCTGTGCCCGTGCTGCGAGACCTCGCATTTCCAAGCTGGAAAAGACGTGGGCACGTCGCGCTGCGCCTTTGCCCATCCTGCGAGAGCTTGCTAAGACGCACGTCCCATGCGTTTTTCCCTGACAACCTGGAACATCAATTCGGTGCGGCTACGCATCGATCTGGTCGCGAAATTCCTCAAGAGCGCGCGGCCGGACGTGCTGTGCCTGCAGGAGACCAAATGCATCGACGACGCCTTTCCGCTCAAGCGTTTCAAGCGGCTCGGCTATGAGCACGTCGCGCTGAACGGGCAGAAGGGCTATCACGGCGTCGCCATCGTCTCGAAGATTCCGTTCGAGTCGAAGGACATCCGGACCTTCTGCGACAAGCTGGATTCCCGCCACATCTCGGTGTCGTTCGGCGGCACGGCCAACATCGCAAAGCCGCTGATCGTGCATAATTTCTACGTGCCCGCCGGCGGCGACATTCCCGATCCCGCGCTGAACGAGAAGTTCGACCACAAGCTGCGCTTCCTCGACGAGATGAGAGCCTGCGAGCCGCTGCATCCGCGAGGGCAGGACCGCCACATCCTCGTCGGCGACCTCAACGTCGCCCCGCACGAGAACGACGTCTGGTCGCACAAGCAGCTTCTGAAGGTGGTTTCGCACACCCCGATCGAAACCGAGAAGCTGAAGGCGGCGCTGGCTGCCGGCGAATGGATCGATGTCGCGCGCGAGCGCATCCCGATGTCGGAGAAGGTCTATACGTGGTGGAGCTATCGCTCCCCCGACTGGACCGTCGGCGATCGCGGCCGCCGGCTCGACCACATCTGGGTCTCGCGCGCGCTGAAGGATGCGGTTCAGGATTTCAAGATCCTTCGCGATGCGCGGAGCTGGGAGCGGCCGTCGGACCATGTCCCGGTGACGGTGACGCTCGAGGTTTAGCACCGTCCATCACGCCTGACGCCCTCATTCTGAGGAGCGCGCGTGCGCGCGTCTCGAAGGATGGGCTGCGGGCGATGTCCGGGCCTTCATGGTTCGAGACGGCGCTGACGCGCCTCCTCACCATGAGGATCACTCACGACGTCAGCTTCGCACCGGCCATCAAAATATCGCTGGCGATCTGGCTGGAGCGGACTGCGAATTCGTCGCGCAGGCGAACCGCGGCGGCGGGGTCGCTTTCGAGCACGCGCTGGAACAGGCTGCGCGCGATGCGGATGACGGAGGCGTGCTCCAGCGCGACCGCGGTCGACGGCCGCTTCATCGGCACCACCAGCGCGAGCTCGCCGATCAGGGCGCCGGGACCGGCGATCATTTCGGCACCGGCGCCGTCATCGACCCGGAAGGCGCCGCGCTGGACCACGAAGCCGGCGTCGGCATCGTCGCCGAGATTGAACAGGACGTCGCCGCGGACGAAGTTGCGCTGCTCGGAGCCGATCGCCAGCATGCGCAACGAGGCGTCTCCCAACAGGCGCAGTGTCGGGACACGCTCGAGAAGCGCTACATCGTCGTCGATTGACATTCAGGTCCGAGGCTCAAGGGCACGCGATCTAACGATTCGCAGGCCCCTGAAGCGTATCACGGCACCAGCTTGTAGCCACCGGCTTCCGTGACCAGGATTTCCGGGTTGGCGGCGTCCTTCTCGATCTTCTGGCGAAGGCGGTAGATGTGGGTTTCCAGCGTGTGGGTGGTGACGCCGGAATTATAACCCCAGACCTCCTGGAGCAGCGTCTCGCGCGACACCGGCATCTGGCCGGCCCGGTAGAGGAAGCGGAGGATGGCGGTCTCCTTTTCGGTGAGGCGGACCTTGCGCGCGTTCGCTGCCGTCAGCATCTTCGAGCCGGGGCGGAAAGAGTAGGGGCCGACCGAGAACACCGCGTCCTCGCTGGCCTCGTGCTGGCGAAGCTGGGCGCGGATGCGGGCGAGCAGCACGGCGAAGCGGAAGGGCTTTGCCACATAATCGTTGGCGCCGGACTCCAGCCCCAAAATGGTGTCGGAATCGGTGTCGTGGCCGGTCAGCATGATGATCGGGGCCTTGAAGCCGCCCTTGCGTAACGAGCGAACCACCTCGCGACCATCGGTGTCGGGCAGGCCGACATCCATCAGAACGAGATCGGGAGCATTGGCCTTTGCGGCGCTTGCGCCCTTGGCGCCGGTATCGACGGCGGATGCTTCGAATTCTTCGTGCAGCGATAATTGCTCCACCAACGTATCGCGCAGATCGGTATCGTCATCCACGATCAGGATCTTGCGGGCATTGGCCATAGGGGGTCATCCTTTTGGATCCGGCTCGGCGCGCATCCATGCCGCACCCAGCCGCGAGGGAAAGTTAGGGGTCGCCGTTGTTATTGTTGTTCGTGTTGAAGTAGTGGGCTGTTACCGATTCACAAGCCAGAACCACTCTAACCCAGAATAGCAGGGCGTTTTGATGAATGTCCTGTAATGAATTCGACATCGCACGTTCACATGAAAAACAAAGCTGCGTCAGCTAGTTACACCATGAACCGAAGTGCCGGGCCGCTGTCCGCGATCCGCGTTAGGTGTGCCGCCGGCAATCCCCGCCGGGGCTGGCTGACGGCCGGAGCACTGACGATACCGGTGGCGCTGGGACGCGGCGGCATCCTCGCCAACAAGCGCGAGGGCGACGGCGGCACCCCGAAAGGCAGCTTCCGCCCCAGGCGGTTGTGGTGGCGGGGCGATCGGCACAGCCGTCCGCAGACATTCTTGCCGGCCCGGATCATCACCGGCGAGGACGCCTGGTGCGAGGACCCCAAAGACCGTCATTACAACCAAGGTATCCGGCTCGGCGAAGGGCAGGGCGGTGACCGGCTCAAGCGGAGCGACCATCTCTATGATTTCATCATCGAGATCGACCACAACACGAGGCCGCGCATCGCCGGCCGCGGCAGCGCGGTGTTCTTGCACCTCGCCCGCGACAATTTCGGCCCGACCGCAGGCTGCGTCGCCATGACGAGATCTGCGATGCTGCAATTGCTGCGACGATTGGGACCAAGAACGAAAATCATCATCGGGTGAGGACGCATGCTCGACAGGGATCAGATCGGGCAGCGGAGGTGGTGACCCCGGGCATGGGCCATCCGCCGCTGCCGATCCAGGCCGGCGATCATTTTGCGGTGGATTTCGGCGTGCTGGGCAAGGTGTCGGTGGGGTTTGCGTAGGTGCGGCCCCTTCCGCCGTCATTGCGGGGGAAGTGAAGCAATCCCGAAATGCATACGTGGAAAGACTCTGGATTGCTTCGCTTCGCTCGCAATGACGAAATCAAGACCGTTGCCCCACGGCCCTTCGCCTACGGCTCTCACCGATGCCCGAAGATCGCGCTTCCCACGCGGACATGGGTGGCGCCGAGCATGATCGCGGTCACAAAATCCGCGCTCATGCCCATCGACAGGTTCTTCAGGCCATTGCGCGCCGCGATCTTGGCGGTGAGAGCAAAGTGCGCCGCCGGCGGTTCGTCGATCGGCGGGATGCACATCAGGCCGGAAATCGTCAGCCCATAGGTGTCGCGGCAGCTCGCGAGGAAGGCATCGGCCTCGCCGGGCGCGACGCCGGCCTTCTGCGGCTCCTCGCCGGTGTTGATCTGGACGAACAGCTGCGGGTGCTTGTTCTGGGATTCGATTTCCTTGGCTAACGCTTGGCAAATGCTCGGACGGTCGACCGAATGGATGGCATCGAACAGCGCGACCGCCTCCTTCGCCTTGTTGGATTGCAGCGGCCCGATCAGATTCAGCGCGATGTCCGAGTAGACAGACATTAACGCGGGCCACTTGCCTTTGGCCTCCTGGACCCGATTTTCGCCGAATACGCGCTGTCCGGCGTCGATCACCGGGGTAATCGTATCCGCGGCGAAAGTCTTGGACACTGCGATCAGCGTCACGGAGGCGCGATCGCGCTGCGCATCCTTGCAGGCACGTGCAATTTCGGCCTCGACTGCGGCGAGCCCGTTTGGTGAATGGCCGGTTGCCGGCGCGGCGTTGGCTTCTGTCATGACGTCGATCGGTTGTGGTCGTAACCGCAGGTAAGTCCAATTTTACCGAGTTCAAGAAAGAGTTTTTGAACCCTTCGCTTTACCTTGCCCGTGGGGTGGGTAGCGAAGATGGCAAGCGTCAGTCTCAACCGCAAACGAGCCAAACTCAAGCAGGTTCTCGGAATCCGGGCGCGGCTCGCGTTGCTCGCGGTGATTCTGGTGGCCCCCTTGATGCTCGAGCGCATCCGTTCGCTCGAAGACACGCGCGCGCGGCAGATCGCGCAGGCCGCCGCCGAATTCACCACCGTCGCAAGGCACAGCGCCGATGCGCAGCGCGAGGTGATCTCGTCGGTCGAGACCATCCTGAAATCGGAGGCCTTCATTCGGGCGTCCGCCGGCGGGATCAGCAAGAGCTGCGACGTGCTGCGTGCGAGCCTGCCGTCGAGCCTGCCCTGGATCCGCACGCTTCTAATCGCGGGCCAGGACGGCCGCATCCAGTGCGCCACCAACAACATGTATGTCGGCCTCGATCTCAGTGACCGGCCCTACTTCCTGCAGGCACAGGAAACCGGCCGTTTCGTGCTGAGCGACTTCATCCTGTCGCGGCCCGCGCCGACGCCGACCGTCATGGCGGTTTATCCGGTGTCCGCCTTCAGCGGCGTTCCGGATGCCGTCGTGCTCGCCACCGTCAACCTCGACTGGATGTCGAAGGTTATGAGCAATCTCGGCGGACGCGCCGGCATCACGGCGGTTCTCGTCGACAGCGCCGGCACCGTACTGGCCGCGCCCGCCGACCAGCACAGCGCGGTCGGCCGTCCCCTCGACAACATGCCGCTGATGTCGGCGATCGCCGACAGGGCGCTGCGGTCCGACCAGGATGAAGGCGCGCTGTCCTTTCTAGCTGCCGACGGCTCCCGCCGCGCGGTCAGCTACATCCGCATCGCCGGCACCAATGCCCGCCTGATCGCAAGCATCGACGAGGACAAGGTGTCCGCGGCGGTGAGCCGCGACATCCGCACCGCCTATCTTCAGCTCGCCTTCGTCGTCGTGTTCGTCCTGCTCGGCGCGCTGATCGCCGCCGAGAAACTGGTGATCAAGCCGATCGAGATGCTGGCCGACATGGCCAAGCGTCTCGGCGAAGGCGATCTGTCGGCGCGGGCGGCGCGTACTCGCCTGCCCGCCGAGTTCGTGCCGCTGGCGCGCGCGTTCAATGCGATGGCCGCGCAATTGAGTCAGCGCGAGCGCGAGCTGATCGCGAGCAACGACCGCCTGACGGTGATGGCATCGATCGACATGCTGTCCGGTCTCGCAAACCGTCGCGGCTTCCAGAGCCGGCTCGATTTCGAATGGATGCGCGCCCAGCAATATGGCAGCGACCTCGCGCTTCTGATGATCGACGTCGACCACTTCAAGCTCTTCAACGACACTTATGGCCATCTCGAAGGCGATTCCTGCCTGACCCGGCTCGGCGAATCGCTGTCCGGCATTGCCGCCGACACGATGGGTTTCGCGGCGCGCTATGGCGGCGAGGAATTCTGTCTGCTGCTGCCGAACACCGACGTCGCCCGCGCCGTCGAAATCGGCGAACTCGTCCGCGCGGCCGTGTTGAAACTCTGCCTGCCGCATATCACCTCCGCGCATATGATCGTCACCGTCTCGATCGGCGTTGCAGCGACGAAGCCAAACGAGACACTGCGCCCCGGTGACCTCATCGAAGCCGCCGACGCCGCGCTCTACGCCGCAAAACACCGCGGCCGCAACAACGTCGTCGAGCACGGCGTGCAGGCGATCGAGACCGGCGCGACCGAGATCGCGATGGCAGGCTAGCCGGCCATCCGCTCCCGATCGAACTCGCTCTCCGTAACGGCGCGATTGCGGCCGCTGCTCTTGCAAGATAGAGCGCGCGGTTGCCGCGCTCGAGACTGGCGCTCAGCTCGTTAATTGCACCTCAAACTGGACCTACCTCGGTAGCGAACCGGAGGTTTGAAGCGGAAAACGTGAAATCTATCGGCGTTCGGCAACCCATTGACCCCTTACAGGCTTTTATGGCCTAGTCCGCCGTCTTTAGCCGGCCGAACCCACGAAAACCCAACGATTCCATGACCTCCGAACGCTACAATGCCCGCGACGCCGAACCGCGCTGGCAACGCCTCTGGGACGAACAGGCGATCTTCGTCTCCCGAAACGACGATCCGCGGCCGAAATATTACGTCCTCGAGATGTTCCCCTACCCCTCCGGGCGCATCCATATCGGTCATGTCCGCAACTATACGCTCGGTGACGTCCTGGCCCGGTTCATGCGCGCCAAGGGGTTCAATGTGCTGCACCCGATGGGCTGGGACGCCTTCGGCCTGCCGGCCGAGAACGCCGCGATCGAGCGCAAGGTCGCGCCCAAGGCCTGGACCTACGACAACATCGCCGCGATGAAGAAGCAGCTCCGCTCGATCGGGCTGTCGCTGGACTGGTCCAGAGAGATCGCGACCTGCGATCCTTCCTACTACAAGCACCAGCAGAAGATGTTTCTCGACTTCCTCCGCGAAGGGCTCGCCGAGCGCGAGAAGCGCAAGGTGAACTGGGACCCCGTCGACATGACCGTGCTCGCGAACGAGCAGGTAATCGATGGCCGTGGCTGGCGCTCCGGCGCCGTCGTCGAGCAGCGCGAGATGAACCAGTGGGTCTTCAAGATCACGAAGTACTCGCAGGAGCTGCTGTCGGCGCTGGACGGGCTCCACCGCTGGCCCGACAAGGTGCGGCTAATGCAGCGCAACTGGATCGGCCGCTCGGAAGGCCTGTTGATCCGCTTTGCGCTGGATGCGGCGACGACGGCCGGCGAAAACGAGCTGAAGATTTTCACGACGCGCCCGGACACGCTGTTCGGCGCGAAGTTCATGGCGATCTCGGCGGATCATCCGCTGGCGCAGGCGGCCGCCGCGAAGAACCCTGCGCTTGCGGAGTTCATCACCGAGATCAAGAAGATCGGCACCGCGCAGGAGGTCATCGACACCGCGGAGAAGCAGGGCTTCGACACCGGCATCCGCGCAGTGCACCCGTTCGATCCCTCCTGGAAGCTGCCGGTCTATGTCGCCAACTTCGTGTTGATGGAATACGGCACCGGCGCGATCTTCGGCTGCCCCGCGCACGACCAGCGCGACCTCGACTTCGTCAACAAGTACAATCTCGGCAACACGCCGGTGGTGTGCCCCGAGGGGCAGGATCCGAAATCGTTCGTCATCACCGATACCGCCTATGACGGTGACGGCCGCATGATCAATTCCCGCTTCCTCGACGGCATGACGATCGATCAGGCCAAGGAAGAGGTGGCGAAGCGGCTGGAAGGCGAGCTGCGCGGCAACGCGCCGGTCGGCGAGCGGCAGGTCAATTTCCGCCTGCGCGACTGGGGCATTTCGCGCCAGCGCTACTGGGGCTGCCCGATTCCCGTCATCCACTGTCCGAAATGCGATGTGGTGCCGGTGCCGGATGCGGATTTGCCGGTGAAGCTGCCGGATGATGCGACCTTCGACCGACCGGGCAACGCGCTCGATCATCATCCGACCTGGAAACACGTCACCTGCCCGAAATGCGGGGCTAAGGCGCAGCGTGAGACCGACACCATGGACACTTTCGTGGATTCGTCCTGGTACTTTGCGCGCTTCACCGATCCCTGGAACGAGAACGCGCCGACGACGCCTGCGGTCGCCAACCGGATGCTGCCGGTCGATCAGTATATCGGCGGCGTCGAGCACGCGATCCTGCACCTGCTCTACAGCCGCTTCTTCACCCGCGCGATGAAGGCGACTGGGCACATCGCGCTCGACGAGCCGTTTGCCGGGATGTTCACACAGGGCATGGTGGTGCACGAGACCTACCAAAAGGCCGACGGCTCCTATGTGCAGCCGGCCGAGGTCAAGGTCGAGGTCGGCGGCAATGGTCGCCGCGCCACGCTGCTCGCGACCGGCGAAGACATCCAGATCGGTCCGATCGAGAAGATGTCGAAGTCGAAGAAGAACACTGTCGATCCCGACGACATCATCGAGACCTACGGCGCCGACGTCGCCCGCTGGTTCATGCTGTCAGACTCCCCGCCCGATCGCGACGTGATCTGGAGCGACGAGCGCGTCCAGGGCGCATCGCGCTTCGTGCAGCGGCTGTGGCGGCTGGTGAACGATGCGAAGGAACTCGGCAACGACGCGCCGGCGGCCCGGCCGGCTTCGTTCGGGGCAGATGCCACCGCCTTGCGCAAGGCCGCCCATGGCGCCCTGGACAAGGTCACGACCGGCATCGAGCGACTGCACTTCAACGTCTGCCTCGCCCATATCCGCGAATTCGCCAATGCCCTATCCGAGGTGCTCCAGCGCCCCGGCCAGCCCGCCGCGGACCTGGCCTGGGCAATCCGGGAGGCCAGCCAGATCCTGGTCCAGCTGTTCTCCCCGATGATGCCGCATCTGGCCGAGGAGTGCTGGCAGGCTTTGGGCCAGAGCGGGCTGGTTTCGGAGGCCAATTGGCCCCAAATCGAACGCGATTTGCTGGTTGAAGACAGCGTGACCCTGGTGGTCCAGGTCAACGGCAAGAAGCGGGGTGAGGTCACAGTTGCAACACTGGCCCAGAATCCGGAAATCGAGGCTGCCGTTTTGGCCCTCGATGCGGTAAAGCTGGCCCTGGACGGCAAGCCCGTCCGCAAGGTGATCATCGTCCCCAAGAGGATCGTGAATGTTGTCGGCTAGGATCCGCATCGCAGCCCGCTTGCTGGCGGTCGCCGCCCTGGCGGCGCTGACGGCCGGCTGCTTCCAGCCGATGTATGCCGAGCGCAACGACGGTACCCCTGGCCTGCGCGAGAAGCTGATGGGGGTCGAGCTGCCGCCGATCGCCAAAGCGAACGCCTCCCGCGAGGCGCGCGTTGGCGTCGAGGTCCGCAATGCCCTGGCCTTCAAGCTCTACGGCACGGCGACGGGAATGCCGCCGACCCACCGCCTGGAGATCCGCTTCACCACCACCCGCTCGTCCCTGATCGTGAGCGCCGCGACGGGACTGCCGACCAGCGAAAATTACGGCATCGATGCGCAATACAATCTGATCGACGTCGCGACCGGCAAGTCGGTGATGACCGGGACCACCTTCTCGCGCGTGTCCTACGACATGCCCGGCTCCTATCAGCGCTTCTCCCGCAACCGCGCCGTGCGCGACGCCGAGGATCGTGCCGCCAACGAGATCGCGGAGAACATCAACACTCGGCTCGCCTCGTTCTTCACCGCGGGCACGTAGTTCATTTCCGTCATTCCGGGGGCGCGAAGTGAACCCGGAATCTCAATTCCCAACCTCTGGATTCCGGCTTTGCGCGATGCGCGCCCGGGAATGACAATCTAGGCATGGTCGCGCTGCGCGGAAAAGAGATCGATGCCTTCCTCGCCCGCCCCGATGCGGGCCGCCCGATCATCCTGCTCTACGGTCCCGACGCGGGCCTCGTGCGCGAGCGCGCCGATGCGCTGATCGCATCCGCCGTCGACGATCCCAACGATCCGTTCTCGCTGGTCAAGCTCGACGGCGACGAGCTCTCCGCCGAGCCGTCGCGCCTCGTCGACGAAGCCATGACGGTGCCGCTGTTCGGCGGCCGCCGCGCCATCCGCGTCCGCGCCGGCTCGCGCAGCTTTGCCAGCGGCATCGACACCCTGGCCGAGATGAACGTAAAGGATTGCCGCATCGTGATCGAGGCCGGCGAGCTGCGCCCGGAATCGCCGCTGCGCAAGGCGTGCGAGCGCGCCAAGACGGCGGTCGCGATCGGCTGCTATCCCGACACCGAGCGCGACCTCGCCAAGCTGATGGAGGAGGAGCTCCGCATCGCCAATCTGCGCATCGCGCAGGACGCCCGCGCGGCGCTGATGTCGTTCCTTGGCGGCGACCGCCAGGCCTCGCGCAACGAGCTGCGCAAGCTCACGCTCTATGCCCATGGCAAGGGCGAGGTCACGCTGGATGACGTGATGTCCGTGGTTGCCGACGCCTCCGAGCTGAAGCTCGATCCCATCGTCGATGGCGCCTTTGCCGGCCGGCCCGACATTGTCGAGGCCGAATTCGCCAAGGCCATGATCGCCGGCACCTATCCCGGCGTGATCATCTCCGCCGCGCAGCGCCAGGCCGCGTGGCTGCACAAATCGGCGCTCGCGATTGCCGACGGGACGCCGGCCTCAGCCGTGCTCGACGGCGGCTTTCCACGGCTGCACTTCTCGCGGAAGCCCGCGGTCGAAGCGGCGCTGCGCAACTTCAGCCCGGCCCGGCTCGCCGCCATCATCGAGCAGCTCGCGACCGCCGCGCTCGACACCCGCAAGCAATCCACCCTCGCCGCCGCCATCGCCCAGCGCACGCTGATGGCGATCGCCGCGAATGCAAAGCGGCGGGGCTGAGCCGAATTCTCTCCACGTCATTGCGAGCCAACGGGTCCGCGCAAAGCGCGGCCCGATGACAGGCTCCGCGAAGCAATCCAGAATCCCTCCGCGGAAAGATTCTGGATTGCTTCGTCGCTGATGCTCCTCGCAATGACGTGTGGAGAGAGTCCCGCGTCACAATGATGGCGGTAATCCCTCATCCTGAGGAGCGCGCTCTTGCGCGCGTCTCGAAGGATGCAGGCCCGCCTGTGATCCCCGCCCTTCGCGACGCCGCTTCGCAGCTCCTCAGGGTGAGGGAAATAGATTGGACGTGCCGCGCACGATCCCGGTTTCGCACCCAGCTCCGGAACGACACGCGAGCTACAGCGCGCCCTTCGCGAGCCGCTTCATCACCTCGTCGAGCTGATCGAGGTTGCGATAGTTGATCTGCACGGATCCGCCAGGATCGCGGTGATTGACGGTGACCTTGAGACCGAGCGCGTCGCTGACGCGCTTTTCCAGATCGACCGTATCGGGGTCCTTTTCCTTCGCCCCAGCGCGCGCCTTCTGCGGCTTGCGCCCCGGCACGCCCTCTTCATGCGCAAGCGCCTCGGTCTGACGGACGTTGAGGCCCTCCTCGACGATGCGCTTGGCGGCCGCGAGCGGATCGGGCACGCCGATCAGTGCGCGAGCATGGCCAGCCGTCAGCTCGCCGGTTGCGATCAAGGCCTGCACCTCGGCCGGCAGCTTCGTCAGACGCATCATGTTGGCGACGTGGCTGCGGCTCTTGCCGACGACTCTTGCGATATCGTCCTGGCTGCGTTTGAACTCGTTGGCAAGCGCGTGATAGCCCTGCGCCTCTTCCATCGGGTTGAGGTCTTCGCGCTGCACGTTCTCGACGATCGCGAACTCCAGCGCATCGCTGTCGCTGATGTCGACCGGGACGATCGGCACTTCATGCAGGCCAGCCATTTGCGAAGCGCGCCAGCGCCGCTCGCCGGCGATGATCTCGTAGCGATCCTGCGCGCCCTTCACCGGACGCACCACGATCGGCTGGATCACACCGTGCTGCTTGATGGAGTCGGAGAGCTCCTTGAGCTCGGCCTCCGAAAAGGTGCGACGCGGATTGCGCGGATTGGCTTTGATGAATTCGATCGGCACCTTGCGCTGCGCGCGCGGGCGATCGACATGCTGAGCCTCGCCGCCGACATCACCAATCAGACTCGCAAGACCCCGGCCCAGTCGCGAACGCGCTTCGTCGGCCATCGCCAGCTCCCTTGGATTCACTTGAGCGCACTCCAGAACTGAATTTCGAAACGTAGGGTGGGTAAGCGAAGCGTGCCCACCAGTGTGTGCGGAAGACGGTGGACCCGGCGAAGACACCTTTGCCACCCTACGGCCTCGTCAATGCGTGGTCCGCAGCTCGCGCTCGCGCTGGATCACCTCGGTGGCGAGCCGCAAATACGCTTCGCTGCCGACGCATTTGAGGTCGTAGACCAGCACCGGCTTGCCGTAGGACGGCGCTTCCGAGATGCGCACGTTGCGCGGGATCATGGTCTTGTAGACCTTCTCGCCCATGAACTGGCGGACGTCGGCGACGACCTGGTTCGAGAGGTTGTTACGCGAGTCGAACATGGTCAGCACGATGCCGTGGATCGACAGATTCGGGTTGAGCGTCGAGCGCACCTGCTCCACGGTCTGCAGCAATTGCGACAGACCTTCGAGCGCGAAGAATTCGCATTGCAGCGGTACCAGGATCGCATCGGACGCCGCCATCGCGTTGACCGTGAGCAGGTTGAGCGAAGGCGGGCAGTCGATCAGCACGTAGGTGTAGTCGGCATGCGGAGAGACATTGTTGTTGAGCGCACCGATGGCGTCGCGCAGCTTGAAGGCGCGGCCGGGCGTGGTGCCGAGCTCGAGCTCAAGGCCGGAGAGATCCATGGTCGAGGGCGCGATGTGCAGCCGCGGCACCGCGGTCGAGACCACAGCCTCGCGCAAGGCGGCTTCGCCGACCAGCACGTCGTAGATCGAACAGCTACGGTTGCGGCGATCGATGCCGAGGCCGGTCGAGGCGTTGCCCTGCGGATCGAGATCGACGATCAGGACGCGTTCGCCAATCGCTGCGAGCGCCGTGCCGAGGTTAATCGCTGTGGTTGTTTTTCCGACGCCCCCCTTCTGATTTGCCAGCGCCAGGATGCGCGGGTGGCCATGCGGCACCTCCGCTGCCTGTTCTTGGGCGGTCTGTTCTTGCTGCGGCTCGTCAATCACGGTCATCGTAAATTCCCCACTCAGGCCCCTGAACGCCTCACCCGCGCCGTTCGGCAGACGTCAGTTCCACGATCCAGCCGTCGCCGGTGCGGCTTGGATGAAGCTGAGGCCGAATATTCCAATATTTAGCGGCTTCGGTCAATTCAGCCTCTACATCTTGACCCTTGAGAAATAACGCTTTTGCGCCCTGGCGTATCAGCGGCTCCGCAAAGCCGATGAGTTGATGTAGCGGAGCGAGCGCACGCGCGGTGACGCAATCGACGGGGCCGGTGATTCTATCCACATTATCCCCGATTTCAGCGAGATGTACGACTCCCGGAGATGTGGTGACACGGATCGCTTCGCGCAGGAACGCGGCCTTCTTGGCGATTCGCTCGACAAGATGGACGCGAGCATCGGGCCTCCCGGCCATGGCGCAGGCCAGGACGATGCCCGGGAAGCCACCGCCGCTCCCGAGGTCGGCCCATCGTTTTGCCGCCGGTGCGAGATCCACGAGCTGAAGCGAGTCGGCGATGTGCCGGGTCCAGAGGTGCGGCAGGGTCGAGGGCGCGACCAGGTTGGTCTTGGCCTGCCACTCGCGGAGCAAGGCGATGTAGCGATCGAGCCGGTCTTCCGTTTCATGTGAAACAGGCGCGAGCTTGAGCGCCGCTATCTTGTCGGCAGCGATGACGGCGTCCAGCGATTGATCGTTGGTGCCGGCGTGGTCGATCTTCGGTCTGATCAGCCTCGGCTCGGGCCATCGACCGCCACCCTCGCCCGCCGCAGGTTTTCCTGATGACGATCTGCCGCCTCCCGGCCCGCGCTGTTTCACGTGAAACGCCTATGCAATCGCCTTCGAGGTCTTCCGTGCCTCGCGCCGCAGGTAGGCCGCGAGAATGCCGAGCGCCGCCGGCGTCATCCCATCGATCCGGCCGGCTTGGCCGACCGTGAACGGTCGGGCCTTCTCCAGCTTGGTCCGCACCTCATTGGAGAGACCGGGGACCTGCTGATAATCGACCTCCGACAGCACCATACCCTCGTCGCGCCGGAAGGCTTCGACGTCGGCGCTCTGGCGCTCCAGATAGACGTCGTATTTGGCGTCGGTTTCGAGGTGGGTCGCGATGATGGGGTCGATCGCCGACAGCTCCGGCCAGATCGCCCGGACCTGGCTCCAGCCGATATCCGGATAGGCCATCAGTTCGAAGGCGGACCGGCGCTGGCCATCGCGGTTCAGGGAGAGTCCGTGCTTGATCGCCTCGTTCGGGGTGATCGCAAGCGACTTCGAGAGCGCGCGGGCTGCGTTCAGCGCACCCATCTTGGCGCGATGATGCTGCATGCGGGCACTGCCGACACACCCCAAGGCGATGCCCTTCTCGGTGAGACGCTGATCCGCATTGTCGGCCCGCAGCGTCAGCCGGTATTCCGCCCGGGAGGTGAACATCCGATAGGGCTCGCTGATCCCGCGGGTGACGAGATCGTCGATCATCACACCCAGATAGCCATCCGCCCGGTCGAACACCGTTAGCGCCGCCCCGCTGGCGGAGAGCGCTGCGTTGACGCCTGCCACGATGCCCTGCCCGGCGGCTTCTTCGTATCCGGTGGTGCCATTGATCTGCCCGGCCAGGAACAGACCGCGCAGACGCTTGGTCTGGAGGGTCGGATCGAGCTCGCGGGGGTCGATGTGGTCGTATTCGATGGCGTACCCCGGACGGACCATCTTCACCCGCTCCAAGCCGGGAATGCTGGCGAGGATCGCGAGCTGGACCTCCTCAGGGAGCGAGGTCGAGATGCCGTTGGGATAGACAGTTGTATCGTCGAGCCCTTCCGGCTCCAGGAAGATCTGATGGCCGTCACGGTCGCCGAAGCGGACGATCTTGTCCTCGATCGACGGACAATAACGCGGACCGGAACTCTTGATCTGGCCGGAATACATCGGGGAGCGATGGACATTGGCGCGGATCACCTCATGGGTCACCGAGGTGGTCCGGGTGATGCCGCACTGGATCTGCGGGGTCGTGATCCGTTCCGTCATCACCGAGAACGGCTCAGGCGGTTCGTCTCCGGGCTGCATTTCGACGGCCGACCAATCGATCGTGGTGCCGTCCAAGCGGGGAGGAGTCCCCGTTTTCAGCCGCCCGAGGGTGAAGCCGGCGCGCTCAAAGGAGCCAGAAAGGCCCATCGCCGGTGCCTCGCCGACGCGACCGGCGGGCCAATTCTTCTCGCCGAGATGGATCAGACCGCGCAGGAAGGTGCCGGTGGTGACGACTATCGCCCCTGCCCGAAGCTCCCGGCCGTCGGCCAGGCGCAGACCGATGACCCGGCCTTCCACCACGATCAGCTCCTCAGCCTCCCCCTCGAGGACGGAAAGACCCTCGGTCTCCCGGACCGCGGCCTGCATCGCGGCCGCATAAAGCCTTCGGTCGGCCTGAGCGCGAGGACCACGGACAGCCGGACCCTTGCGGCGGTTGAGGACACGAAATTGGATGCCGCCGGCATCGCCGACCCGGCCCATCAGACCATCGAGCGCATCGACTTCGCGGACCAGATGGCCCTTGCCGAGACCCCCAATGGCGGGGTTGCAGGACATCGCGCCTACGGTCGAGAAACGATGCGTCACAAGAGCGGTTGTTGCACCCATCCGAGCAGCAGCCGCCGCGGCCTCACAGCCGGCGTGACCGCCGCCAATGACGATGACGTCGTAGTTCTCTCGCTCTGTTCGCATGAGCCAACTTCTAGCTCAGAGGTGTGAAAGCCGGAAGTGGAAACTAGGCGGAGATGTTTCACGTGAAACGGAGCATTCGAGGGGAAAGCGATTTCGCGAAAACAACCCCATGCACAGTAGACGAGCTATTGAACCTGCTGCGTTTCAGGTGAAACAAAATCACTGAAATGATCAAAAGATATCGCGGCGACGCGATCCCAGAATCTTTCGTGGGCAGTCTGGATTATCGTGCAGTGATGCTCGTAAGGGCGGCCGGCGCCCCAACCGTTTCACGAGGCAAAGGAACCACAGCATGTGTTTCACGTGAAACGCAAAGAGTGGAACAAAGGCTAGCTCTACAATGAAGAACTAATCCTACTTTCCGATGCAAAATTTCTGGAAAATGGCGCCGAGCACGTCTTCCACGTCCACCCGGCCCAGCAGCCGGCCCAAGGCATAGGCCGCGGCACGCAATTCCTCGGCGGCGAGCTCTTCGCCCTCTTCTACAAGCTCCAAACTCCGGCGCAAGCTGTCTGCCGCTTGGCGCAACAGCTCGCGTTGGCGTGCCCGGGTCACCAATGCACCCTCGCTGCTCCCGAAGAATTCAGAGGCGAATTTCACGAGAGCATCGACCAGCTGAGGGATGCCATCGCCCCGGCTCGCGGAGATCGCGAACTCGTCCCGCGGCCCCGATCCCCCAGCCCCGCCGAGATCGACCTTGTTGCGCACGATCCAGATCGAGCCGCCAGACGGACCATTCCCGCCGCCGGCCTTCCGCAGCAACCGCGTCGCGTCCGGATCGATGGTCTGCGATCCCTCCACCAGCCACAGCACGAGATCCGCGTCTTCGGCCCTGGCCCGTGCCCGGCGCACGCCCTCTTGCTCGACAGGATCGTCGGTCTCGCGAATGCCGGCGGTGTCGATCAGCGTGACGGGGTAGCCGTCGAGATCGAGCTGCACCTCGATCACATCGCGTGTGGTGCCAGCGTACGGCGAGACGATCGCAACCTCGCGGCGTGCGAGCTGATTGATCAGCGTCGACTTGCCGACATTCGGCTCGCCTGCGATCGCGACCACCAGGCCATCGCGCAGCCGTTCAGCTTGGCCCTGTGCCGCAAGAACTTCTGCAATTTCGCGATGCAGCGCTCCGATCGCCTTGACGGCGGGCGCCAGAAGCTCGGCAGGCACGTCGCCCTCATCCGAGAAATCGATGCCGGCTTCGATCAAGGCCGAAGCTTCGATGATACGTTCGCGCCAATCGCGTGCACGATTGCCGAGCAGGCCCTGCAACTGGCGCAGCGCTTGACGCCGCTGGCGGTCGGTATCGGCGTGGATGAGATCGTCGAGGCCCTCGGCCTCGGTGAGGTCGAGCTTGCCGTTCTCGAATGCACGTCGCGTGAACTCGCCGGGCTCGGCCGCTCGCGTGTTCGGGATAGCAGAAATTGCAGCGAGGAGCGCCGAGAGCACAGCGCGGCCGCCATGGACGTGGAATTCGGCGACGTCCTCGCCGGTCGCACTTGCCGGCCCCGGAAACCAGAGCACGACCGCATCATCGATCGGCTGGCCCACGGCGTCACGGAGCAACCTGCGGCTGGCGTGCCTCGGCGCCGGCAGCTCACCCGCCAGTGTCGTCAGCGCCAAGCCAGCCCGTGGCCCGGAGACGCGCACCACCGCAATCGCGCTTGGCGGACGGCCGGACGACAGCGCAAAGATGGTCTGGTCTTGCGGATGCATGGCCTATTTGTCCGGCTGCCGGAGAAAAGGCAAACCTCCATTTCGAACGCCAGGCGGCATGATTTTGCTGCGCCACATCCCGCAGCAGAAGATTGCATTGCAGTGCAATATTGGCACAGCATTTTTGCTGCAGAACGCAGCCGTTCAACTCGGTCGGCTCACCGAATTGAAAACATTATCGTACTATATCAATGACTTAAATAAAAACGGGCTATGTAACAAGCCTCTTGCCATGCTGCAGGTTCACTGCAGCAAAGCTGCACAAGAAAGGGCGCCCCAGGGCGCCCTCCACTTTCCGTTGCACTGCACTCAGGTGTTCATCGAGTCGAAGAACTCCGAATTGCTCTTGGTCGAGCGCAGCTTGTCGAGCAGGAAGTCGATCGCGTCCATGGTGCCCATCGGGTTCAGGATGCGGCGGAGCACGTACATCTTCTTGAGCACCTGCGGATCGGTGATGAGCTCCTCCTTGCGGGTGCCGGAGCGCGAGATGTCGATCGCCGGGAAGGTGCGCTTGTCCGAGACCTTGCGGTCCAGGATCAGCTCCGAGTTGCCGGTGCCCTTGAACTCTTCGAAGATGACTTCGTCCATGCGGCTGCCGGTATCGACCAGTGCCGTCGCGATGATAGTCAGGGAGCCGCCCTCCTCGATGTTCCGGGCGGCGCCGAAGAAGCGCTTCGGGCGCTGGAGCGCGTTGGCATCGACACCGCCGGTCAGCACCTTGCCGGATGACGGCACCACGGTGTTGTAGGCACGACCCAAGCGCGTGATCGAATCGAGCAGGATCACGACGTCGCGGCCATGCTCGACCAGGCGCTTGGCCTTCTCGATCACCATCTCGGCGACCTGGACGTGGCGCACCGCCGGCTCGTCGAAGGTCGAGGACACCACCTCGCCCTTCACCGAACGCTGCATGTCTGTGACTTCTTCCGGGCGCTCGTCGATCAGGAGCACGATCAGATAGCATTCGGGGTGATTGTGCGTGATCGAATGCGCGATGTTCTGCATCAGCACGGTTTTACCGGTGCGCGGCGGCGCGACGATCAAAGCGCGCTGGCCCTTGCCGATGGGCGCGACGATGTCGATCACGCGTGCGGAGAGATCCTTTCGCGTGGGATCGTCGATCTCCATGCGGAAGCGCTGATTCGGAAACAGCGGCGTGAGGTTGTCGAAATTGACCTTGTGCTTGGCCTTTTCCGGATCCTCGAAATTGAGCGTGTTGACCTTCAGCAGCGCGAAATAGCGCTCGCCCTCTTTCGGGCTGCGGATATGGCCTTCGAGGGTGTCGCCGGTGCGTAAGCCGAACCGGCGGATCTGCGAGGGCGAAACGTAGATGTCGTCCGGACCCGGCAGATAATTTGCATCGGGCGAGCGGAGGAAGCCAAAGCCGTCGGACAGCACCTCGACGACGCCCTCGCCGACAATGTCGGTCTCGGCCAGCGAAAGCTGCTTGAGGATAGCGAACAGCAGCTCCTGCTTGCGCATGGTGCTGGCATTCTCGACCCCGTTCTCTTCCGCGAACGAGACCAGCTCGGCCGGGGTTTTCGACTTGAGGTCCTGAAGTTTAATTTCCCGCATTGGGGTGGTCCTGTGGGGTAACCTTGGAAGGGGTGCGAGGAGGCTGAAATGCGGACGTGAGAAGGTAAGGTCCGCAGGTCTGGCAAGGAGAGTGCCGGTGAGGCTTCAAACCTGATGCGGTGTCCGGCCTCTGGAAAGCTCAGACACAACCACATCCGCCTGCGTTGGGTGGGATACCGATAATATAGAAAATCGCTTCCTGCTCCGCAAGCCGAAGCGCCGAGGGATTCGTCGCGCGCGTTGCCTAGAACGGCTTCACGATCACCATGATCACGATGAAAATCATCAGGACTGTCGGCACCTCATTGATAATCCGATAGAATTTCTGGGTCCGCGGGCGCCGGTCGCGGGCGAAATCCGTCAGCCAGCGGGAAAAAAAGCCGTGGACCGCGGACATTGCCAAGACCAGTGCCAGTTTTACGTGCAGCCAGCCGGAAGTGAACCAATGGCCGGACCAGGCGAGATAAAGCCCGGCCAGCCAAGTGACCATCATGGCGGGGTTGATGATCGCCTTGAGTAGCCGGCGCTCCATGATCTTGAACGTTTCGGACTGCTTCGAGCCGATTTCGGTCTCCGAATGATAGACGAACAGCCGTGGCAGATAGAGCATGCCCGCCATCCAGGCGATGACGGCGATCACGTGCAGCGCCTTGATCCAGAGATAGAGGTCTTCAAACATGTGCCGCCCCGGATTCCTGCCGAGCATTCCAAACGCTGGGGATAGTAAGAACTCGTTAAGGTCTTACCCTGCACACTTATCCGTCCGTAGCGCCTTCCTCAAATCTAGAATCTTAGATTCTTAAGGTTTGAGTCTATGTGACCGTGGATTGGACTCACACAATTCCGTCCGCGGCTTCACGCGCGCTTGTTCACATCCATCAACATATCCTGCGCCAGTCTGCCCTGTCGGAATAATTGACCCGCGTTCAGGGGCTTGCGCCCGCCTGTCGGCAGCTTATCAAGAGGCTTGTCCGCGCAATCCCGTTGCCGTCGCGGAGGACCGGCAAACTTGTCCTGACGGGCAGCGGTGTGAAGAAAATTGGCCGTTGTCCCGCCCCTCCTGTCGCGCAACCCTTTCCGAGGGGTTAAGCTCCACAGAAATCCACAAATCACACCGCCTCCATACAAAGGGTTTTTGTGCCGACCTCGAACAATTATTTCCATCTGCACCTCGTCTCCGACTCCACGGGTGAGACGCTGATCACCGTGGCCCGCGCGGTCGCGGCCCAATACGCCAACGTGACGCCGGTCGAGCACGTCTATCCGCTGGTGCGCAGCCAAAAGCAGCTCGATCGCGTACTCGATGAGATCGAGGAGGCGCCGGGCATCGTGCTGTTCACGCTGCTGGAGAAGGATCTGGTCTTCAGGCTCGAGAACAAGTGCAAGGAGATCAACGTTCCGAGCCTGTCGATCATCGGCCCGGTGATGCAACTGTTCGAAGCCTATCTCGGTGCCGCGACCACGGGTCGCGTCGGCGCCCAGCACGTGCTCAACGCGGAATATTTCAAGCGCATCGACGCGCTGAACTACACCATGATCCACGACGATGGGCAGCATGTCGAAGGCCTCGACGAAGCTGACGTGGTGCTGGTGGGTGTGTCCCGCACTTCGAAGACGCCGACGTCGATCTACCTCGCCAATCGCGGCATCCGCACCGCCAATGTGCCGCTGGTTCCGGGCATTCCGGTGCCCTCGCAATTGGAAACCCTGACGCGGCCGCTGGTGGTGAGCCTGCATGCGACGCCGGAACGCCTGATTCAGGTGCGCCAGAACCGCCTGCTCTCCATGGGCGCCAATTCCGGCAGTGATACCTATACCGACAAGCAAGCGGTCGCCGAGGAGGTCGCATTCGCACGCAAGCTCAGCGCCAAGCATGACTGGCCACTGCTGGATGTCACAAGGCGCTCGATCGAGGAAACCGCCGCGGCGATCATGAAGCTCTACACCGATCGCCAACGCAACCGGCCCTCGGAATAGTTGTCGCAATGGGTCTGTGGCGCGGCACATCTCCGCTGATCCTGGCCTCGCAGAGCAGCGCGCGGAAAATGCTGCTGGCGAATGCTGGACTCGAATTCGTGGCCGTCACGGCTGCTATCGATGAGCGCGGCATCCAGGCGGTGTCGAAACTCTCAAACCCGCGCGAGATCGCCCTGCTGCTGGCGCGTGAGAAAGCCAAGGCGGTCTCGGCTTATCATCCCGGAAGCTATGTAATAGGCGCCGACCAGACGCTGGCTCTTGGCGAGCACCTCTTCAACAAGCCCGCTGGCCGTCCCCAGGCGATGGCGCAGTTGCGCGATCTCTCCGGCAACAGCCACGAGCTGAATTCGGCGGTGGCGGTGGCGCATGACGGAAGGATTGTTTTCGAGGATGTTTCCGTGGCCCGCATGACGATGCGGCAAATGACGGAAGCGGAGCTTACGGCCTATCTCGACGCCGCCGGCGCTGCCGTGACCACCAGCGTTGGCGCCTACCAGCTCGAGGGTCTCGGTATCCATCTGTTCGAGCGCATCGAGGGCGATCATTTCACCATCCTCGGCCTGCCGCTGCTGCCGCTGCTTGCGTTCCTGCGCCGCGAGCGGCTAGTTGCGGTGTAAACGACAGACAGGCTGGGCGCTGATGCGGATCCTGGGATTGACCGGCTCGATCGGGATGGGCAAATCCACCACCGCCAAATTGTTCGCGGAGGCCGGTGTTCCCGTCTACGACGCCGATGCCGCAGTTCATCATTTGTATGAGGGCGAAGCGGCTCCCGCGATCGAGGCTGCCTTCCCCGGCACGACCATCAACGGCAAGGTCGACCGGTCCAAACTGTCCGCGCGCGTGGTGCACGATCCTGCCGCGATCAAGAAGCTCGAGCAGATCGTCCATCCGATGCTCGGCGCCTCCCGGCAAAAATTCTTTGCCGATGCGGAAGCGGCCAAGGTCCCCGTCGTGGTCCTGGACATTCCCCTCCTGTTCGAGACCGGTGGCGAGAAACGGGTCGACGCAGTGGTCGTGGTCTCGACCTCGCCGGAACTTCAGCGCGAGCGGGTGCTGGCGCGGGGAACGATGGACGAAGCAAAACTCGATGCCATCATCGCCAAGCAGATGCCCGACGCCGAAAAGCGCAAGCGCGCCGATTTCGTAGTGGATACGTCACACGGACTTGAGCCGGTGCGGGCGCAAATCAAGCACATCCTGGCCGAGGTCGTTAAGATGCCGCAGCGGCGAGCCTGATTCGCCGATTTTACACCGGCCATCTCGATCATGCGCGAAATCGTTCTCGATACCGAAACCACCGGCCTCGATCCGCTCCGCGGCGATCGCCTGGTCGAAATCGGCTGTGTCGAGATATTCAACCGCATGCCGACCGGACAGACCTTTCACCGCTACATGAACCCTGAAAGGGACATGCCGGCCGAGGCCTTTGCAGTGCATGGGCTGTCGGCCGAATTTCTGGCGACCAAGCCGCTGTTCCACGAGATCGTCGACGAGTTTCTGGAATTCATCGGCGATGCGCCGCTGGTGATCCACAACGCCTCGTTCGACATCAGCTTCATCAACGCCGAGCTCGACCGGATCAAGCGCGCAGCGATCCCGCGCGAGCGGCTGGTGGACACGCTGCTGCTGGCACGGCGCAAGCATCCCGGCGTGTCCAACCGGCTCGACGATCTCTGCTCGCGTTACGCGATCGACAATTCACACCGCACCAAGCACGGTGCGTTGCTCGATGCCGAGCTTCTGGCCGAGGTCTATGTCGACCTGGTCGGGGCGCGGCAGTCGCAGTTGCTGCTGGCCTCGGAAACCGAGGAAATTCGCGTCAGCGCAAGTGGCGAAGCGCCGCGGCGGCAACGCCTGGTGCCGCTCGCGCCGCGGGTTTCTGCTGCCGAACGCGAGGCCCATCGCACCTTCATCACAACGCTCGGCGACAAGGCGATCTGGAACGAGTACCTGCCCGCTCCAGCTGCCGTGGCGGCCGGTCAGGCCTGACCGGCTTGGCCCTGAGCGGCCATCTGCCGCTCCATGTTCTGACGATACAGACCGACGAAGTCGACCGGATCCAGCATCAGCGGCGGGAACCCGCCGTCGCGGACCGCGGTCGCGATGATCTCGCGGGCGAACGGGAACAGCAGGCGCGGGCACTCGATCATGACCAGCGGATGCAAATTCTCCTTCGGCACATTGGCGATCCGGAACACGCCGGCGTAGGCGAGCTCGAACGAGAACATCACCTTGCTCGCGGCCTCGGCCTTGCCCTCGACCGACAACGTCACCTCGAACTCATGTTCGCTGAGATTGTTGGCGCTGACATTGATCTGGATGTTGATCTGGGGCGGCTGGCTCTGCTGCTGGAGCGAGCTCGGCGCGTTTGGATTTTCGAACGAGAGGTCCTTGGTATATTGCGCCAGCACGTTGAGCTGGGGAGCCTGGGCCGCCTCGGGAGGGGTGCCGTTACCGTTGGTCATGAAAGTCTCTCCTTACCCGATTTGGGCTGAATTTCGCGGCGGTTGGCTAACATAGGGCCGCCTCATTCCACAAGGACGAACGACCCCCAGGTGAGGGATCGGAGTCGCGCCCGCAACTGTGACGTTCACCCCGGTCTTTTGCGCGAAATTGCGCCCTAAACGATTGAAGAAGCGCGATTTCCGGGCAGGATCGGGTTTCCCCTTGGGCATAAAACGCGCTACACTCGGCACTGTGCCAAAAGGCGCCATTGGCCGGGCAAGATTT
Organism: Bradyrhizobium sp. 159; assembly: GCF_023073795.1. Taxonomy (NCBI): domain Bacteria; kingdom Pseudomonadati; phylum Pseudomonadota; class Alphaproteobacteria; order Hyphomicrobiales; family Nitrobacteraceae; genus Bradyrhizobium; species Bradyrhizobium sp. 159. The sequence goes on from NZ_JADPKE010000101.1 coordinate 154,861, forward strand.
CGTGCCTACATCCCAGGGACCAGACGCGCGGACCTGAAATGGTGATGTAGACTTGCCGTTCCCCTATGGAACGGTCTACTGGCCGGATCGATTTTTCCCGGCAAGGACCCTCTGATAAAGAGACCCTCGGAAAAGACCAGAAAGCGAATACGACGTGGACATCTACACCATCATCTTCCTGGCGCTGGCGGTCTTCATCTTTCTGCGGCTGCGCAGTGTGCTGGGGCAGCGCACCGGCAGCGAACGGCCGCCGTTCGACCGCAACGCGCTCCAAGGTGCCCAGGACAAGAACGTCGTGACCATGCCGGGTAAGGTGATCGACCAGGCCCCGCTGGCACCGACGGCCGAGCCGACCCCGCCCACCGACCGCTGGAAGGGCCTGGCCGAGCCGGGCACCCCGCTCGCTCAGGGTCTCGACGCCATCGTCGACAAGGATTCCACCTTCGACCCACGCCATTTCATCTCGGGTGCCCGTGGCGCCTATGAGATGATCGTGCTGGCCTTCGCCAACGGCGACCGCCGCGCGCTGCGCGATTTGCTGTCGCCGGAAGTCTATGAGAGTTTCGACGCCGCGATCAAGGAGCGCGAGAAGAACGAGCAGAAGACCGAGACGCGTTTCGTCTCGATCGACAAGGCCGAGCTCGTCGGCGCCGAGCTGCGCGACCGCACCGCCCAGCTCACCGTGCGCTTCGTCTCGCAGATGATCTCGGTCACCCGCGACAAGGCCGGCAATATCGTCGACGGCAGCGCCGACACGGTCGCCGACATCACCGACATCTGGACTTTCGCCCGCGACACCTCCTCTCGCGATCCGAACTGGAAGCTGGTTGGTACCGGAAGCGCGAATTAAGATCTTCTTGAAGACCAGCGCGACGGCGCTTTGCGCAGGTGTCGTCGTGCTGTCGTCGTTTTCGCTCGGCGCCGAGGCGGCGCGGCGCCACTACCGCAGTCACCACCGTCATCTTCCAACATTGCCTGCCGCCCCGCCGCGCGCCTTGCCCTATCCGCAGCTTTCGCTGCCGTTCGAGATTCCCGGCGCGCAATATCTGCCGCTGGCCTGGGCGGACGTGAAGGGCTGGAGCGACGATAATCATCTCGCCGCCTACAAGACCTTCCGCGCGAGCTGCCGTTCGATCAACACGCAGACCGGCGCGTCCGAGCCGAAAGCCGAAGCCAAAGCACTCGGCGCTTCGCTGAGCGAGCCCTGCCGGGTCGCCAAATCGCTCGAACTCACCGACGACGCCAGAGCCAAGACCTTCTTCGAGCAGAATTTTGCGCCGCTGCGCATCTCCCGTCTCGGTGAGCCCGACGGCTTCGTCACCGGCTATTACGAGCCCGTGCTCGAGGGATCGCACACCCAGACCGACGTTTACAACGTTCCGGTCTATCGCCGGCCCTCCAACCTGTTCGTGCGTGGCTACAAGCAGGACTCGGTCAGCCTGCCCAACAAGGGCCCGGTCTATCGCAAGATCGGTCGCCGCAAGCTGGTGCCCTATTACGACCGCGGCGAGATCGAGGACGGCAAGATCGCCGGCCGCGGGCTGGAGATCGCCTGGCTCAAGGACCCGACCGATCTCTTGTTCGCACAGATCCAGGGTTCGGCACGGATCAAGTTCGACGACGGCGGCACGGTCCGGCTCAATTACGACGCTTATAACGGCTATCCCTACACGGCGATAGGTCGCATCCTGATCGAGCGCGGCATCATTCCGAAGGAAGAGATGTCGATGCAGAAGATCAGGGAATGGATGGCGCAGAATCCGGATGGGGCGAAGGAATTGCGCCGCCAGAACCGCGCCTACATCTTCTTCCGCGAGGTCAATCTGTCCGACAAGGAGGAGGCGGTGGGCGCGCAAGGAATTCCGCTGACGGCCGGCCGCTCGATCGCGGTCGACAAATCGCTGCACGTCTACGGCACGCCGTTCTTCATCGAGGGCGAGCTGCCGATCGAGTCCGAGCGCGCCAAGACGCCGTTCCACCGGCTGATGATCGCCCAGGACACCGGCTCGGCCATCATTGGACCTGCGCGCGCCGACCTTTATTTTGGCGCGGGCGCGGATGCCGGCCGCGTCTCCGGGCGGTTGCGCCATCCCATGCATTTCGTGATGCTGGTGCCGAAGAGCCTCGATCCCAGTGTGCGCGGCGCGCGATTGCCGGTGCCGGATCCGCGACCGTCGGAAAAGATCGCAAAGCTGTTTCCGCAGACCGATCCGGCGAAGCCCGCCTCTCGTGCTGCTGCGGCGACGGTCGACAAAAACGAAACGGTCGCCACTGCCGGTTCCGTCCCGCTACCGGTGCCGCGTCCAGCGATCGAGCCCGTTCGCGAACCGCAGCGGCCGGTGAAGAATCGTTCGCTTCGGCAGCAATGAAGCGATCATCCCGTCCGCCCGTGCTGGAGCCCCGCCCCGTGCCGCGTCGCCGCGCCCTGAGCGAGGAGGAGCGCGAGCTGTGGGAGCTCGTTGCAAAACAGGTGAAGCCGCTGAGGAAGCTTCGGGCGCCGAAGGCGCCCGCCGCGCCGCGCGCTGAATCCTCGCTTGCCGCCGAGGCGGCCAGACCTGCGTCACCGTCAAGGCCGGTCGCAGCTGTCCCGGCGCCGCGCGTGGCAAAACCGTCCGTGCCGCCCTTGGCGCCGCTGGGCAAGCGCGAGCGCGCAAAGTTGTCGCGCGGACGACGCGAGATCGAGGCGCGGCTCGACCTGCATGGCATGACCCAGACGCGTGCCCATCGTGCGCTGACCGGCTTCCTGCACCGCGCCCATCACGATGGCCTGACCTTCGTCCTGGTCATCACCGGCAAGGGCCGCAGCGGTGGCGAAAGCGGCGTGCTCCGCCGCCAGGTGCCGGAATGGCTGAGCCTGCCGGAATTCCGCGCCTTCGTCGTCGGCTTCGAGGAGGCCCATATCGGCCACGGCGGCGAAGGTGCGCTGTATGTGCGAATTCGGCGGGCGAGGCATTAAATCTCTCCCGTAAGCTGGAGAGGGAGCGCGCCTCCTAAAACGGCCGGATGATTCCGACCCGCGGGATCAGCGTGATGATCAGGCCGAAGATATTGGTGTTGCGATCCTCCGCCTGAATCGGCGGCGCCTTCCGCGCGGCGGGCAGCATCTTCACCGCATGCAGTATCAGGAACATGCAGACCGCCCAGTTCGAGATCCAGCGCGAATAGTCGAACACCATCGCGAACATCACGAGATAAGCGAGGCTGACGCCGATCAGCGCCGCGATCACGAGACGGCGATGAGTCGCGCTGGCGAGCGCGTCGATCAGGTTCGCAAAGAAGCGCCATAACGGCGTGTGCAGCCAGATCAAAAGCGCGAAGACCGGCACGCCGAGGATGTTGTGCGGCAGCCGGCCCCAGGTGTCGGCAACCTCCTTCGCCAGCGGCTGATACCAGATGTAGCTGAATTGCAGCAGGTCGGTGCGGGATGGATCGGCCATCCGGCTCTTGAGATAGGCGACGAATTCCGCCTCCGGGATCGGCATCGTTCCCACAAATTGCGCCGCGAAGAACAATCCGGAGACGATCGCGAAGGCGGCAACACCGAACGCGACGTTGGTGCGATGGCAGCCGCAAGCCAGGTAATGTCTGATCACGACGATGGTGATGATCGTCGGCACATACATCAAGAGATGGATGTGGTGGATCAGGACGAGCATGATCGAGAACAGCGCAGCCGTCGCCACGAACAGCGATGAGCCCGCCGGCATCAGCAGCAGGACGATCGCCAGCGCACAGCCATAGATGTCGAAATGGCCGAGCGTGTGCATGAAGTTCTTGAGGAAGAACGGCGAGCCCGCGGTGAAGACGAACAACGGCAGCGTCTTCGCGGTGAAGCCGAACGTGTTCTGGAACAGTCTTGCGTAAAGGCCCAGCGTTGCCAGCCACGTCGCGCCGCCGAGCGCGAACACCAGCCATACCGGCACCTTCGCCGTGAACAGCGCGACGATCGCCCCGATCAGCGCACGCTTGATGAAGCCGAAATGGTAGTCGACGAGAAGGTGGATATAGGGAACGTAAGGCGGCAGCTGGATCTTGTGAACGAACACGCCGACGAGGACGGCGGTGTTGATCGCGAGCAGCAGGCGCCAGGGGTTTTGCGGGATGCTAGCGCGCATATGGCACTCGGCGCGCGTCAATCTCAGCGGTCGTTCCGGACAAGCGAGCATAGCGAGCGCTGATCCCGGACCCGTAACCACAGAAGGTCGTTTGAGCCGAGATCGAAGTCGCCATCTGTTTCAACAAGGACCGCCGGGGGTGGGGTCCTGGCCTTCGCCAGGACGACGCTCCTAGATAGCGCGGGAGCTCGGAATTACAAAATAAACCGGCTCAAATCCGCATTTTTGGCGAGGTCGCCGACGTGCTTTTGCACGTAATCGGCGTCGACCCGGACCGTCTCGCCATTGCGGTCGGGAGCGGTGAAGGAGATCTCGTCCAGCACCCGCTCCATCACGGTCTGGAGCCGCCGCGCGCCGATGTTCTCGACGGTGGAATTGACGGCGACCGCGACGTCGGCCAGCGCATCGATCGCGCTGTCGGTGATGTCGAGCGTCACGCCTTCGGTCAGCATCAAGGCGACATATTGCTTGATCAGCGAGGCTTCGGGCTCGGTCAGTATCCGGCGCATGTCGTCGCGGGTCAGCGCCTGCAATTCGACGCGGATCGGCAACCGGCCCTGCAACTCCGGCAACAGGTCGGACGGCTTTGCGACATGGAAGGCGCCGGAGGCGATGAACAGGATGTGGTCGGTCTTGACCGCGCCGTGCTTGGTCGAGACCGAGGTGCCCTCGATCAGCGGCAAGAGATCGCGCTGCACGCCCTCGCGTGAGACGTCGCCGCCGACGCGGCCGTCGCGCGCGCAGATCTTGTCGATCTCGTCCAGGAACACGATGCCGTTGTTCTCGACCGCGCTGATCGCCTCCAGCGTGAGCTGCTCGGTGTCCAAGAGCTTGTCGGATTCCTCGTTGACGAGGATTTCATGCGAGCCCTCCACCGTCAGCCGTCGCGTCTTGCTGCGGCCGCCCAGCTTGCCAAAGATGTCGCCGATCGAGATCGCGCCCATCTGCGCGCCCGGCATGCCGGGGATCTCGAACATCGGCATGCCGCCGCCGGACGACTGCGTCTCGATCTCGATTTCCTTGTCGTTGAGCTCGCCGGCACGCAGCTTCTTGCGGAACGATTCTCGCGTCGCGGAAGAGGCATTGGCGCCGACCAGTGCATCGAGCACACGCTCCTCGGCCGCGAGCTGCGCCCGCGCATGCACGTCCTTGCGCTTGCGCTCGCGCACCTGGACGATCGCGACCTCGACGAGATCGCGCACGATCTGCTCGACGTCGCGGCCGACATAGCCGACTTCGGTGAACTTGGTCGCTTCCACCTTCAGGAAGGGTGCATTCGCGAGCTTGGCGAGCCGCCGCGCGATTTCCGTCTTGCCGACGCCGGTGGGGCCGATCATCAGGATGTTTTTCGGCAGCACCTCCTCGCGCAAGGAGCCTTCGAGCTGCTGCCGCCGCCAGCGGTTGCGCAGCGCGATCGAGACGGCGCGCTTGGCATCGGCCTGGCCGACGATGAAACGGTCGAGTTCAGAAACGATTTCGCGGGGAGAGAAGTCTGTCATGGCACCTTAGCTAGGGTCAGTTTCCGGCCGGGACAAGCCGCTTTTTTCGGCCATCAGATGATCGGCGGCCCGGATTGCCATTGCTTCACGGCCTCCATCGGATGGATCAGCATGAGGATATTCAGCGTCAGATTGTCGCGAATGTGGAGCGCCAGCACGATCTCGAAGGCGAGCCCGATCGCCACCGTTGCCGGGACCGGCAGCAGGCGTGCGGCAAGGAAGCCCAGCACCATGAACAGCGTGTCAGAGACCGAATTGACGATGCTGTCGCCGTAATAGTCCAGCGAAATCGTACCGGCACGGTAGCGTTCGATGATGAATGGCGAGTTCTCGACGATTTCCCAGGCGCCTTCAATCAGCATGGCGATGATCAGCCGCGCCGGCCATGACAAAGGCAGCGCGGGCAGTCGCGCGAACAGCAGCCAGGTCAGGCCGTAGAACAGGAAGCCGTGCAGGACGTGGGAGAAACTATACCAGTCGGCGACCTGTTGCGAATTCTCCGAGCTGTTCACCGCGCCATGCCACAACTTCACATAGCCGCAGGTGCAGATCGGCACGCGCCCCGCCGCGAACAGGATGGAGGCCTGTAACGCCAGCAGCAACAGCGCGATGCCGAGCCAGGCTTGCGGGGGTACGGCGAGCTTGCTCCGTTGCGTGTTCGCCAGCGTCACGGTTGACGCACCATCAACAGCGCCGGTCCGTCCGGCGTCTCGACCATGCGGTCGCGGACGAAGCCGGCCTTCGCATAGGCGCGTACCGCGCGTGTGTTGAGCGGATCAGGATCGGTGACGATCCGCGGCAGACCGGCGCGCAGCTGCGCGTCGACGAATTGGCGAATGAAGGCCGAGCCATGGCCGCGCGCGATCATGTTGCTTTCGCCGATGAACTGGTCGATCCCACGCGTGCCCTCCGGTTGCGGCCCAAAGCCCGTATTCCAGGCCGTCAGCCGGTAACACTGAAGATAGCCGAAGGGCTTGTTGTCGGCCAAGACGATGAACTGGTCCATCGCCGGCTCGTCAAGATCGCCGCTGACCAGCTCAAGCTGCTCGTCCGGATCGCCCCACCATTCCCGCACATGCGCTTCGCCCAGCCACCGCCGGATCAGCGGCAGATCGGCCGTTGTCATCGCGCGGAAGGTGTAGGTGGGCGTCATCTAGCAGCCACGGTGGCACTGCGCTCCCTCTCCCGCTTGCGGGAGAGCGTCGGGGAGAGGGTGCTTCCGCAATGGGACAATCCCCCAGAGGAGAGAGCCCCCACCCGGCGCTTCGCGCCGACCTCCCCCGCAAGCGGGAGAGGTTGCACCGAGCATTCGGACAAGCCTTCGGACAAATGAAGCTCCGCCTACCCGCTCGCGAGGCTCTCGATCGTTACATTCCGGTTGGTGTAGACGCAGATGTCGGCGGCGATGTCGAGGGAGCGGCGGACGATGGTCTCGGCGTCCTTATCGGTGTCGAGCAGGGCGCGGGCCGCCGCCAGCGCATAATTACCGCCGGAGCCGATCGCCATCACGCCGGCCTCAGGCTCGAGCACGTCGCCGGTGCCGGTCAGCACCAGGGAGACGTCTTTGTCGGCCACGATCATCATGGCCTCCAGCCGCCGCAGGTAACGGTCGGTGCGCCAGTCCTTGGCGAGCTCGACCGCGGCCCGGGTCAGCTGCCCCGGATATTGCTCCAGCTTGCTCTCCAGCCGCTCAAAGAGCGTGAAGGCGTCGGCGGTGGCGCCGGCAAAGCCGCCGATGACGTCGCCCTTGCCGAGCTTGCGGACCTTCTTGGCGTTGGACTTGATTACGGTCTGGCCGATCGAGACTTGGCCGTCGCCGCCAACCACCACCTTGCCGCCCTTGCGGACCGTCAAAATCGTGGTGCCGTGCCAGCTAGGCGAGCTGTTCTGGGAATCCTGCATGAATGACCCTCGTTGTCGGCCTGATTTAGGCGGTCGGGGCAAAAGGGACAACCGGCGCACAACGGCCGCTCCGGGCCTAATTCGCTCACCATAGGCAGAAGTAGAGGCCCGGCTAGCCGTTCCCGCAGTAGCGAAGGCGTCATTTGGCTGGTAAAAGACCGGCGTTTTCGGCCCCGAACAGCATGATTTGGAAAAGCGGATACCGCTTTTCCGACCAAGACCATGCTGAAATGAAAGCGAAAGCCTTCAATGCGCACCGCGACGATCAAGCGCAAGACCAAGGAAACCGACATCGAGGTCACCGTGAACCTCGATGGCACCGGCGTGGCCAATATCGCGACCGGCATCGGCTTTTTCGACCATATGCTCGATCTCCTCGCCCGCCATTCCCGCATCGACCTCACGGTCAAGGCGGTAGGCGACTTGCACATTGATCATCACCATACCACCGAAGACACCGGCATTGCGCTCGGCCAGGCGGTCAAGCAGGCGCTCGGCAACATGGCGGGTATCACCCGCTATGCCAGCGTGCACATGCCCATGGACGAGACGCTGTCGCGCGTGGTCATCGACATCTCGGGCCGCCCGTTCCTGGTGTTCAAGGCCGACTTTCCCCGCGACAAGATCGGCGAGTTCGACACCGAGCTGGTGCGCGAGTGGTTCCAGGCCTTCGCCATCAACGCCGGCGTGACTCTCCACGTCGAGACACTATATGGCGATAACAGCCACCATATCGCCGAGTCCTGCTTCAAGGGTCTGGCGCGGGCGCTGCGCACCGCTGTCGCGATCGATCCGAAGGCTGTGGGCGAAATCCCGTCCACCAAGGGCTCGCTCGGCGGGTGACATCTCCAGCCAGCGGCACGCGCCGCTTGCGGTATCACTGAATTTAGAGAACGGGGCATCACCATGCCTGTCTACACAGTTCATGCTCCCTCCCCTGCCGGAGCCGATCTGCGCGCGACCGACAAGTTCGTCTTCGTGCGCGACGGCTTCCACTTCTGGGCGATGATCTTCGGCCCGCTCTGGCTGCTGTGGAATCGGCTGTGGCTGGCGCTGATCGGCTGGGTGATCTTCGTGGCCGCGTTCAATGCGGGGCTGTCCAGCCTGAGTGTTGGACGCAGCTCGATCTTCTTCGCCAATATCATCGTCGCGCTGCTGATGGGCTTCGAGGCCTCGAGCCTGCGCCGCTGGACTCTCTCACGCGGCAAATGGCGGCAGCTCGACGTCGTGATTGCCGACAAGGAAGACACTGCCGAGCATCGCTTCTTCGAACGTTGGAGCCAGAAGCAGCACGGCATCGTCAACGATCAATGGGCCGTCGATCGCGGCGGCCCGCCGCCGACCCGTAGCGTGCCGGGTCAGCAATTCTCGAACCCGCCGCCGTTGCCGGCGGGCGGCATCATTGGGTTGTTTCCAGAACCGGGAGGGTCAAGATGAGCGTCGCCATCATCGATTACGGTTCGGGCAATCTGCATTCCGCCGCCAAGGCCTTCGAACGTGCCGCGCGCAGCCTGGAGGACCCGCAAAAGGTATTCGTTACCAGCGATCCGGACCAGGCCTACAGCGCCGACCGTCTGGTGCTGCCGGGCGTCGGCGCTTTCGCCGATTGCCGGTGCGGACTTGACGCCGTCAACGGCATGGTTGAGGCCATCACCGAAGCGGTGCGCGTCAAGGCGCGGCCGTTCTTCGGCATCTGCGTCGGCATGCAATTGATGGCGAGCCGCGGCAAGGAGCACGTCACGACGGAGGGGCTGAATTGGATCGGCGGCGACGTCGAGAAGATCACGCCGCGCGACGAAAACCTGAAGATCCCGCACATGGGCTGGAACACGCTCGAGGTGCTGCGCGAGCATCCGGTGCTGAACAAGCTGCCGCTTGGCCCCAAGGGCCAGCACGCCTATTTCGTGCACTCCTATCACCTCAACCCCGCCAACGAGGCGGACGTGCTGGCGCGCGCCGACTATGGCGGGCCCGTCACCGCGATCGTCGCGAAGGACACCGCGATCGGCACGCAATTCCATCCCGAGAAGAGCCAGCGGTTCGGGCTGGCCCTGATCTCGAACTTTTTGCGATGGAAACCGTGATGGATTCGACGGCTTTCACCTCGTCATTGCGAGCGAAGCGAAGCAATCCAGCGTCTTTCCGCGGCGGCAGTCTGGATTGCTTCGCTGCGCTCGCAATGACGGAGTGCATAGCTGACAGGTCCGTTCCTGCGATGGGGACGGGAGCAGGTGCGACATGATTCTCTTCCCCGCGATCGATCTCAAGAACGGCCAGTGCGTGCGTCTCGAGCAAGGCGACATGGCGCGCGCCACCGTGTTCAATCTCGATCCCGCGGCGCAGGCGCAGAGCTTCGCCGCGCAGGGCTTTGAGTATCTCCACGTCGTCGATCTCGACGGCGCCTTTGCCGGCAAGCCGGTCAATGCGCAGGCCGTCGAGGTGATGCTGAAGACGATCAAGATTCCGGTGCAGCTCGGCGGCGGCATTCGCGATCTCGCGACCGTCGAAGCCTGGCTCGGCAAGGGCATCACCCGCGTCATCATCGGCACCGCCGCGGTGCGCGACCCTGAATTGGTGAAGGCGGCGGCGAAGCAATTCCCCGGCCGCATCGCAGTCGGGTTAGACGCCCGCGACGGCAAGGTCGCTGTCGAAGGCTGGGCCGAGACCTCGCAGGTCACAGTGCTGGAGATCGCGCAGCGGTTCGAGGACGCCGGCGTTGCCGCCATCATCTTCACCGACATCGCGCGCGACGGTCTGCTCAAGGGCCTGAACCTGGACGCGACCATTGCGCTGGCGGACGCGATTTCGATTCCGGTGATTGCCTCCGGCGGCCTTGCTTCGATCGAGGACGTCAAGGCGATGCTGACGCCGCGCGCCAAGAAGCTCGCCGGCGCGATCGCCGGCCGCGCGCTCTATGATGGCCGGCTTGATCCCGCCGCCGCCCTCGCCCTGATCCGTAACGCGCGCTAGGAGGCATGCAATGTTCAAGGTGCGCGTGATCCCCTGCCTCGACGTCAAGGACGGAAGGGTCGTCAAGGGCGTGAATTTCGTCGATTTGCGCGATGCCGGCGACCCTGTCGAAGCCGCAATCGCCTATGATGCCGCTGGGGCCGACGAGCTTACCTTCCTCGACATCACTGCGACCCACGAGAACCGCGGCATCATGCTTGATGTGGTCCGGCGCACGGCAGAAGCCTGCTTCATGCCTGTCACCGTCGGCGGCGGCGTGCGTGAGGTCAACGACATCAAGACGCTGCTGCGCGCCGGCGCCGACAAGGTCTCGATCAACAGCGCCGCGGTATCGCGGCGGGAGTTCGTCAAGGAAGCGGCCGAAAAATTCGGCGAGCAATGCGTGGTGGTGGCGATCGATGCCAAGCGCGTCAAGCGTCCGGGCGGCGACCGCTGGGAGATCTTCACCCATGGCGGGCGCAATTCGACCGGGATCGATGCCATCGAATATGCCCAGGAAGTGGTCTCGCTCGGCGCCGGCGAGATCCTGCTCACCTCGATGGATCGAGACGGCACCAGGCAGGGTTTTGACATTCCGCTGACCCGCGCGATCGCCGACAGCGTCTCCGTTCCGGTGATCGCCTCGGGCGGCGTCGGCAATCTTGACCATCTCGTCGACGGTATCCGCGACGGGCACGCCACCGCCGTGCTGGCGGCCTCGATCTTCCACTTCGGGGAATTCACCATCCGCGAAGCCAAGGAGCACATGGCACGGCGCGGGCTGCCCATGCGCCTCGATGCCTGACGACTCCCGTTCGTAAAAGTGCTACACGAGCCGTGCGGGACGGCTCGTTCGGCCGTATCGCGTTTTCCGAGTATTCCGTATGCCGCGTTTCACGATCCATGATCTGGCCGAGACCATCGATGCCCGCGCGGCCGCCGGTGGCGAGGCCTCCTATACCCGCGAGCTTCTGGACAAGGGCGCCGAGCATTGCGCCAAGAAGTTCGGTGAGGAGGCAGTCGAAACCGTAATCGCAGCAGTCGAAAACGATCGCGCGCATCTGATCGCCGAGAGCGCCGATCTGCTCTACCATTTCCTTGTGCTGCTCAAGGCCCGCGGCGTAAAGCTGGAGGAGGTCGAGGCCGCGCTGGACAAGCGGACGTCGATGTCAGGGTTGGAAGAAAAGGCGTCGCGCAAGAGCGGCAACTAGCCGAGGTGGAAAGATCGCGTCATGGATATCCGCGCACCCGAGCAGCAGTATAATCCGTACCGCGTCTATACGCGCGAAGAATGGGCGCGCCTGCGCGATGACACGCCGATGACGCTGGAGCCGGGCGAGTTCGACCGGCTGCGCTCGCTGCACGACCGCCTCGACCTCCAGGAGGTCGAGGACATTTACCTGCCGCTGTCGCGCCTGCTCTCGATCTACGTCGATGCGATGCAGCGCCTGTATTACGCCGAGCGGCAATTCCTCAACATCCGCGACCGCAAGGTGCCCTATATCATCGGCGTTGCCGGCTCGGTCGCGGTGGGCAAATCCACCACGGCCCGCGTGCTCCAGGCCCTCTTGGCGCGCTGGTCGCCGCGCCCGAAGGTCGAGCTGATCACCACCGACGGGTTTCTCTACCCCAACGCGGTGCTCGATCGGCAGGGCATCATGCAGAAGAAGGGTTTTCCCGAGAGCTACGACCTGCCACTGCTGCTCAGCTTCCTCTCCGACATCAAGTCCGGACGTCGTCATGTGCGCGCGCCGGTCTATTCGCATCTGACCTACGACATCGTGCCGAACCAGTGGGCCGAGATCGACCAGCCCGACATCCTGATCGTCGAAGGCGTCAACGTGCTGCAGACGGGCAAGCTGCCGCGCGACGGCAAGGCGGTGCCTGTGGTCTCCGACTTCTTCGATTTCTCGGTCTATATCGACGCCGACGAGGCGGCGCTGCGGCAATGGTACATCAAGCGCTTCCTGGCGCTGCGCGACACCGCCTTCACCAACCCGAAATCCTACTTCAACCGCTACGCGCTGTTGTCGGATGAGGAAGCCACCGCCACCGCGATCGCGATCTGGGAGCGCACCAATCTCGCCAATCTCGAGGACAACATCCTGCCGACCCGGCCCCGCGCGACGCTGATCCTGAAGAAGGGCGCCGACCACACGGTGGAGAGCGTGGCGCTCAGGCGGCTGTAATCGCGCCGGTGAACATGGCCCCCCTGGCTGGTTGGGCTGAGTGTCTTTTGTTGCAGACCTAAAATCGGTATTCCGCTATGCCTTCAAGAACGGCGGAGAGGCACTATGGTTGATCGTCTCAGAAGCGCTGCGGAGCAGCTTGAAGCTCCGATCTGCCCGGACTGCCACATCGAGATGAAGTGGTTTCGCTCCGAACTGCTGGCGGACGAGCCGACGCCGATCATCGCGCATCTTTTCGTGTGCCCACATTGCAAGCGCGCGGCAAAAGCGGACACCATCTTCAAAGCCGACCGAGCGCCGCCTGATAAGCTCACTGCGCCGCGTTTTCTTTCGCATGCCGACGGACTGAGTCCCGCCCGACGGCACGGGGCATGCTCGGCTCCCGACCTGGCCGTTACCCTAGCTGGCACGCCGCCGCTGGTTGGCTCACTTGCCTGCCTTCGTATTCCAGTCCGCTAGCCTGATGCGCCCCGCAAAGATGGCGGGGCCGGAGCTGCTGGCCTTGTAGACGAAGGCTTCGCCTTCCTGCACGTCGCCGGCCTCCTTGCCGAAGGCATCGGCGATGTTCGTCTTATGGGTGATCAGGAACGTGTTGGTGCTGGCCTTCGGCGGCGTATCGACGAGATGACGCACGGCTTGGCCCGCCTTTGCATTTGCACCCGTCGGGTTGGCCATTCCCGACGCACTGGCGTTGCTGCTGTCCGTTAGCGCATCGACCGGCTTGACCTCGCGGCCGGAGATCAGCTTGCCCGCCTCGACCGCGCGGTTCAGCCGGCTGGTGTAGACCTCGCCGATCGGAATCGCGAGATCCTTGACCGCTGTCCCGATCTGACGCGCCATGTCCCTGCCCTTTTCACTGAGCTGGCGCTGCGCGCTCATGTCGTCGAATTTGAAAGGGTAGACGTCCTTTTGGCTGTCATCGGTGGCGGTGTGCCGAAACACCAGCACGTAGCCGCCTTGCTTGAGCGATGTGATGAGTTCCGGCGTATCGGCCGCGGTGTGTCGGGAAATTCCAGCGATAAGGACAATGAGTGCGAGGCGGCAAAGCACGTTCATGCGCAAAGTCCCCTATTGCAAAACGTCCCCTCGGGGATGGTGACGCGCAACGAGGCCGATTTCAATTATCGACTGCCGGTCGGGCCGAGGTTTTCGTGAAATTCTGGATCAGACACTCAGGTGGCGGGACGCGGCCAGCCCCGCCAGCGCCTGATCCAGCTTCTCGCGGTCGAGCGGCTTGATCAGGAATCCATTCATGCCTGCCTCGAAGCAAGCGTAGCGGTCCTCGACCAGCGTATTGGCGGTGAGCGCCAGGATCGGCATGCGCTGGCGACCCATGGCCGCCTCATGCGCGCGAATGCGCTTTGTCGTCTCAATGCCGTCGAGCTGCGGCATCTGGATATCCATCAGCACGAGATCATAGGGCGTGCCGGCCGATGAGGCGGCGAGCCAGGATTCCAGCGCCGCCTCGCCGTGGATAGCGATGACGACGCGGTGGCCGAGTTTCGTCAGCAGCGAGCGCATCAACAGCGCATTGATCTCGTTGTCCTCGGCAACGAGGATCGACAGCCCTTTCGCCGGCGTTGCAGTTTTGGATTCGGCCAATGGCTGCGGTGCGAGCTCGGGCGAGGCGACCTCCGGCGTCAGCGAAAGGCGTGTCGCGAGCGAGGCGGCGCGCAGCGGCTTCACCAGGAATCCGGTGAAGGCCGGGGACAGTTCCTCATGGCGCGAGCTCGAGGTCAGCAGCACCAGGCGCTGCATCGCATGCGCCCGCGCGGTTTCGCCGAGATGGTCGGAAGCGGCGGGACCGATCGCGCGATCGACCAGCATGGCGTGCCATGAACGCTCCGGCAGCAGCGCTTGAGCCACGGCGGCGTCCGCCACCATGCAGGTCTGACCGCCCCAGCGCTCCAGGCGCCGTGCGATCAGCGACGCCTCGATGCCCTCGGCGACGAGGAGAATCGGCTTGCCGGCGAGTTCGGGGCAGGCGAATGCCGTCTGTCCGCTACCTGCTTGTGACGGGGCTAGCGGCACCGCGACCTCGAAGGTCGACCCCCTGCCCGGTTCGCTCTCGAGCGTGATCCGGCCGCCCATGCGCTTGACGATGCGCTCGCTGATGGACAGGCCGAGTCCGGTGCCGCCATAGGTGCGCGCGACGCGCTCGTCCGCCTGCTCGAACTCCCGGAAGATGCGCGATTGCGCTTCCGGCGCGATGCCGATGCCGGTGTCGCGGACCAGGAAGCTGATCTCGTTCGGCCGGATGCCGGGCTCGACGATCAGCGCGACGCCGCCGCTCGCGGTGAACTTGATGGCGTTGCCGGCGAGGTTGAGCAGCACCTGGCGCAGCCGCGCGGCGTCCCCCACCACCTCGAGCGGCAGGCGCTCGTCGATATAGGACGCGATCTCGAGAGTCTTGGCCTGCGCACGCGGCGCCAGAAGCTCGGTGATCTCCTCGACCAGCGTGGACAAGGCGAACGGACGCTGCTCGAGATCGAGCTTGCCGGCTTCGATCTTGGAATAATCGAGCAGCTCCTCGATCAGCGCCATCAGTGCTTCGCCCGAAGTTTTCACCGCCCTGGCGTAGGTCGTCTGCTCCGGCGTCAGCGTGGTGTCGAGCAAGAGGCTGCCCATGCCGATGATGCCGTTGAGGGGCGTGCGGATTTCGTGCGAGGCCATCGCGAGGAAACGCGACTTCGCGCGGTTGGCGGCATCGGCCTGATCGCGCGCGTCGGACAAAGCGCGCTCGGTCTCGGTGCGGTCGGTGACGTCGCGCCCGACGCTCTGCAATTCGGCGGGCTGGCCGGCATCGCGGCGCACATAGCCCTCGCGCCAGGCGATCCAGCGCGCACCGAGCGGGGTTGCGATTTTCTGGTCGTGAACGCGCGTGCCGCTGCTCTCGCGCGCGCTGTCGCCCTGCTCCAGCACGTCGAAGTCGAAGCGTGTGCCGACCAGCGCGCTCCGGGCCTGTCCGGCCAGCGCGCAATAGGCGTCATTGGCAAAGGTGATGCGGCCGCTCGTGTCGCGCAGCACGATCAGGTCGCCCTGCTGCTCGAACAGGCTGCGGGCGCGCTCTTCGGCTTCCTTGAGCTCCCAATTGCGGTCGATCAGCGCCTCGTTGTGGGCGGCGAGCGAACGCAGCCGCTTGTTGACGAAGCGCAGCCGCATGCTCAGCGTCGCAAGACCAAGGCACGCCAGCGCGAACAGGAAGCTCGCGCCGATCGCAAAGGCGTTGGGATCGTAGCCGGAATTCTCGGACCGGCTGCCGGAGACGAAGCCATAGGCGGCGCCGAACGTCGCCGAGAAGATCATGAAGGAGCGGAGCGCGAAGGCGATACGGGGATGCTGTCGCCTGAAGCGGCGCATGCGCACCTTGATCCGGAACGTCCGACCCATCGCCACCGACCCTTGTCCGAAACCCCGTGCCCGCCGTGTGCGACGATGTCGCGTCGACCTTGCGAACAGCTTGAGGCTTTGGCGCCGCCTCCAAACAGGGTTGACGAGGTGTTAACGCTTCAGAGCATGATCCGCAAAAGTGTGCAGCGATTTTCCAAAAAGGTCATGCGCAAACAAGAAGCTAAAGCGCGATCGTGATCTCACCGCGGTTTAGAGTGAGGCGGCCTGCAGGCGGCCATGGCCGCCGCGGGCGCCGACGATCAGCGCCGCGGCCTCGCGCTGCGAGAACGTCTTCGAGCGCACATAGATGCGGTAATCGGCCGGCCCTTCGGTGGAGAGATAGATTACCTGGCCGCCGTCGACGGGCTGCGCGGCGATTGAGACCAGGCGTGTCCACGGATTGCCCTGGCAGGATTCCGATTCCGAGCCGAGGCCGTCGTCGACCACCGCGAAGTCCGCAGCGTCCGCATTGTCGGTGACCTGGACCCGTACCGTGGCCTGCGCGGGATCATCGGTGAAGGCGACATGCACGCCGGCGGTCCAGAACAGGGAGGTGAGCTCGACCGAGGACTCGCCCAGGGCAATGCAGGGATGCGAGACCGATCCGATCTCGCCGCGGGCGAACACCGCCGCCGCCAACAGGGGAACAACCGAGGCCAGGATCTTGAAACGCAACATGACACTCTACTCGCCCGCCCCTCGGGAACTCGAGTTGGAAACACATGGGGCTTATGGTTTGCAGAGCGTAAAGGAAACTCGTTACCGCCGGGTTGATGCGCGTGTGCTTCACGCCATCTGCCGCACATCCTCCGCGAGTGCGCGGTAGGATAGCGCTTCGGCGAGGTGCAGCCGGCCGATCTTGTCCGCGTTGTCGAGATCGGCCAGTGTGCGCGCGACCCGCAGCACGCGGTGATAGCCGCGCGCCGACAGCCGCATGGTCTCCGCCGCGTCCCGCAATAGCTTGGCGCCTTGCGCATCCGGTTTTGCGATCTCTTCGAGGACCGAGGCCGGCGCCTCGGCATTGGTACGGACGTTCGGCAGGCCGGCATCCGCATAACGCGCAAGCTGGATGTCGCGTGCCGCCGCCACGCGCGCGGCGACTTCGGCGGAGCCTTCCGCCGGCGGCGGCAGAATCAAATCGGCCGCGGTCACCGCCGGCACCTCGATGCGCAGATCGATGCGATCCATCAACGGACCGGAGATGCGCGCTTGGTAGTCGCCGGTGCAGCGGTCGATGCGGCCGCGCTTGCAGGCATAGCCCGGCTCGAACGCGTTGCCGCAGCGGCACGGATTCATCGCGGCCACCAGCATGAAGCGGGCAGGGTAGGTGACGCGATGATTGGCGCGCGACACCGCGACCTCGCCGTTCTCCAGGGGCTGGCGCAGCGAATCCAGCACGCGCGGATCGAACTCCGGCAGCTCGTCGAGGAACAGCACACCCTGATGCGCCAGCGAGATCTCGCCGGGTTTGGCGCGCACGCCGCCACCGGTGAGCGCGGCCATGCTGGCGGAATGATGCGGCGAGCGGAACGGCCGCCGCGCGGTCAGCGCGCCGCCCTCGATCTCGCCGGCGACGGACGCGATCATCGAGACTTCGAGCAGTTCGCCGGGCGACAGCGGCGGCAGGATCGAGGGCAGGCGCGCCGCCAGCATCGATTTGCCGGCGCCGGGCGCGCCGATCATCAGCAGGTGATGTCCGCCCGCGGCTGCGATCTCCAGCGCCCGCTTGGCGCTCTCCTGGCCCTTGATATCGCGCAGGTCGAGGGACGAGGCGGCGGCCTCATGCACCTTCGGTGAGGGCCGCGACAGCACCTGCGTGCCCTTGAAATGGTTGGCGATCTGAATGAGTGATTGTGCGGCCATGATCTGGATGTCCGGGCTCGCCCAGGCCGCCTCCGAGCCGCAGGCTGCCGGGCAGATCAGGCCCTCCTCGCGCGCATTGGCGCCGATCGCGGCGGGCAGGACACCTGCGACCGGCGCGATCGATCCGTCGAGGCCGAGCTCGCCGAGAACTGTGAAGCCGGTCAGTGCATCGGGCGGGATCGCGCCGATCGCCGCCATCAGCCCGAGCGCGATCGGCAGGTCGTAATGGCTGCCCTCCTTGGGCAGGTCGGCCGGGGCCAGATTGACGATGATCCGCCGCGCCGGCAGCGCCAGCCCCGAGGCGATCAGAGCCGAACGGACCCGCTCGCGTGCCTCCGACACCGCCTTGTCCGGCAGGCCGACGATGGCGAAGGCCGGCAGCCCCGGGGCGACCTGCACCTGCACGTCGACCGCACGGGCCTCAATCCCCTCAAAGGCGACGGTAGAAACCCGCTGAACCATGCTCGAACCAGCCTGCCCTTTCGCGCAATTAGGGGTAGCAGAGCCTAGCGCCTTTCGCAAGAACAATACGGGAACATGCCCTAGGACCGAGAAAATCCTACCCGATCGTAAACGTGAAGCGGACACTACACCTCGAATGCGAGCGGCTCTCCTCAGCACATTCCAACGAATGTCCGCTACTCCTACCCTTGCGGGATGGGCCGTGGTCTAACGGGTGAAGAATTCAAATGCTTGCAAATCGCCGGAGAAGCGAACGTCGGGTATGCAGCCGGCTCGCCAAAATCCACTTTGGCGCGGGCTCGCTGCCGCGCGACTGCACGATCACGGATATCTCGGATGGCGGCGTGAAAGTGGTGGCGGAATTCCTGGAAGTGCCGCCGCAATTCACCATCATCTTCGCGCCCGATTATTCCCGCCAATGCCGCCTGCGCTGGCGCATCGGCTGCGAGTTCGGCGCGGAGTTCGTCGATTAGGCCTTAATGGCCGCGCCTCCTTAACGGGGCTTTAGCGTTAATGGGTAAGCATCTCTGATCAGTCGCCGAGTGATCAGAGTATGTCCAAGCGTCCGTCTCCCGCCTCTCCTTCGGCGAAATTCCTGCTTCCCGCGTTGATGGTGCTTGTCCTCGCCGGCTGCCAGACCAATGGCATCGAGGATGTCACCGGCGCGCTCGGCGTTAGATCTGAAGCCAGTGTGAAGGCCGACGCCAAGCCGGACATGGACACCTTGCGCGAACGCTATCGCGCCAAGCCCGGTGATCCCGGCGTTGTGCTCGCCTATGGCAAGGCGCTGCGCGAGAGCGGCCAGCGGGCGCAGGCGGTCGCGGTGATGGAGCAGGCCGTGCTCGGCCATCCCAGCAACAAGGCATTGCTCGCCGGCTATGGCCGCGCGCTCGCCGACAACGGCAATTTCCAGCAGGCCTTCGACGTCCTCGGCCGAGCGCATACGCCCGAGGATCCGGACTGGCGCATCCTGTCGGCGCAGGGCGCGGCGCTCGATCAGCTCGGCCGCAATGAGGAGGCGCAGCAATATTATGCGACCGCCTTGAAGATCGTGCCCGACGAGCCGCAGGTTTTGTCCAATCTCGGCCTGTCTTACATGCTCCAGAATAATCTGCCGCGGGCGGAGGAAACGATGCGCCGCGCGCATGAGCGCAATCCCGCCGATTCCCGCGTGCGCGCCAATCTCGCGCTGGTGCTGGGGCTGGAAGGAAAGCAAGCCGAGGCCGAGGCCATCGTGAAGGCCGACCTGCCGCCGGACCAGGCGGCGGCAAAGGTCACGGCGCTGCGGCAATTGCTGGCGAAGAAGCAGCAGCGGGCGGACAAATAGCTCGCGCCGTTTGGATTCTCGTTTTTGGCGCGCTTTCTTGACGCGAACCGGGATCCGTCGCTCGAAAACGCTTGCCGCCCCTACGACGCCTTGCGATGCGGGGCGGATCCGCGGCCCGACCTGCCCTTCAGCTTCTTCAGCAGCGGGCCGAGCAGCGAGCGCTTCGGCTTCTTCACCTCGCCGCGGCCGGCGAGGCGGTTGGCCATGTTCTGGAACAGAAGGGTGGTGCGGTGGCTCTTGGAGACCTCCGCGATCATCTGGCCGTTGTTGGCGGCGGTCGAGAACAGCTTCGAATCGAACGGGATCACCGCGAGCGGCTGGCTCTCCATGGTCTTGGCGAAAGCTTTGACCTCGATCTCCGCGCGCTTGTGCATGCCGACCTGGTTGAGACAATACAGCGGCGGCCGGTCGTTCGGGCGCGCCGCCTTGAGCACGCTCAGCATGTTCTTGGTGTTGCGCAAATTGGCGAGATCGGGCTCGGCCACGATCACGATGTCGTCGGCGTTGACCAGCGCCCGCCGCGTCCAGCCCGACCATTGGTGGGGTACGTCGAGCACGATGCAGGGCGTGGTCATGCGCAGCGTGTCGAACACCGCATCAAAAGCTTCGGCGCCGAAATCGTAGACGCGGTCGAGCGTCGCGGGGGCGGCCAGCAGGCTGAGGCGCTCGGTGCATTTGGCAAGCAGGCGCTCCATCAGCGCCGTGTCCGGCCGGTCCTGCGATAGCACCGCGTTGGCGATGCCCTGCAGCGGATCCTGATTGTAGTCGAGGCTCGCAGTACCGAAGGCGAGGTCGAGATCGATCACGACGGAATCGAGCGCGAGGTCGCGGGCGATGGTCCAGGCCACATTGTGCGCGACGGTGGACGCGCCGACGCCGCCCTTGGCGCCGACCACCGCGATGACGCGGCCGGTGATGATGGCTTCGGATGCCGAGAACAGGCTACAGATCGAGCGGACGACGTCGAGGGTTTCGACTGGCCCGACCACGTAGTCGTTGACGCCGCGGCGGACCAGCTCGCGATAGGGCGCGGTGTCGTTGGGATTGCCGATCACCACGACGCGGGTGCCGGGGTCGCAGACGCCGGCGAGGTCGTCGAGCCCCTCCAGGATGTCACGCGTGCCGTCGGATTCGATCACGATCACGTTCGGCGTCGGCATCGTTTCATAGACTTCGATTGCCGCAGCGAGACCACCGTCCCTGGCAGTGAGATGCGCCTTGGCGAGCCGCCGATCCTCCCCCGCCGCGGTCACCGCGGCGAGCGTCTGCTCGGTCTCGCAAAAAGCCTGCACCGAGATGCGAGGAACCGGTGCAATGTGTTCGTCGGGGTGCCGCGGATCGTCCGCTTCTTCGTCGTGGATGCCAGTCATTTGCCGGTGTCGCTGAGTTTGGCCTTGTCGGCCTCGGGATAGGAGGTCGCGGTCGTCGAGCCCTTGCGATAGCGGTCGAAGGCGATGTCGCGCCGTGCGGTGTAGGCGGGCGTCTCGGCGCGCGGCTGCTCGAGGTCGGCCGGATTGTCGATCATGGCCGCGAGGTTGCGCTGGCTGGCGCAGCCCAGATTGAAATACGGCCGGTTCTCATTGTAGCCGGGGTCGAGGATGTTCGGACCAACGTCTTCCGGCCACAACCCGCAGGGTCCGGCCACTGCGCTGAGTTTGGAATAGCTCAGCCGGATCGTCGGCAGGAGGCCGGGGTCTTCGGGACGATAGGGATGCTGGAGGATGGCGCGCGAGGGCACGTCGCCGGATGCGAGCACGGAACGGATTTCTCGATAAGTCGCCGCCGCGGCACGCGAATTCGCGGTGTCGACGGGCACGTCGACGACGACGGAGCCGGTGCCTTCGCGCATCCAGTCCCGGGCAATGCCTGCGACATCCGCGTGCTGCGCGGCCGAGAGGCCGCCGCGCGCCTTGCCGACGAAGATCACGATCGAGCGCCTACCCTCCTGCACCGCGATCGGGTGGCGCTGGCGATAGTCGGTCGGCACTGTCTGAGTGACGATTTCACCGGTGGTGTTGCACGCGCCCAGCATGACGGACAGCCCCGTCAGCACCAGCGCGACGCTCAAAGGGCGGCGTCGGTCGGCTATCGTCCTCGTCATCGCTTGATTCCCCTCTTGCCCCGTTTCTGCTCCGGTCCCCAGGCCGTCCGCTCGTCGTCAATCGATGATGAAGCCGAAATCGCCGGGCGTGCCGTTGATGGGATCGACGCGGCGCGTGATGCCATAAAGGCGGTTCATGCGGCCGAGCAGCGCCGTCTGCGCGTCGGAGGCCGGCGCGAAACCGTCGTCGGGCCGCGACAATTCCTTCTGGGCGACGGCGCGCACCACATAGGGCGTCACGATCACCATCAACTCGGTTTCGTTGTTGACGAAGTCCTGGCTGCGGAACAGCGCGCCGATGATCGGCACCTGGTCGACGCCGGGCAGGCCGTTGATCGCCTGCTTGGTCTGCTGCTGGATCAGGCCGGCCATCGCCATCGAGCCGCCGGAGGGAATTTCCAGTGTCGTTTCGGCTCGGCGGGTCTGAACCGAGGGGATGGTGATCGAGTTGCTCGAGGTCGAGGACACCGCCTGCGTCAGTGTGATCGCGTTCGTATTCGACAGCTCCGAGACCTCGGTCATGACGCGCAGGCTGATGCGGCCTTCGCTGAGCACGACCGGCGTGAAGTTCAGGGAGATGCCGAACTTCTTGTAGGTGACCTGGGTGGTACAGACGTGGGTGACCGGATCGCAGGAATAGCCGGCCGGAATCGGGAATTCGCCGCCGGCGATGAAGGTGGCGGATTCGCCCGAGATCGCGGTCAGGCTCGGCTCGGCGAGCGTACGCATGACGCCGGCGCTTTCCATCGCACGCATCGTGGCGCTGACGGTGGCGACGCCCTTGGCGAGACCGGCGACTCCAAGTCCGTTGCTCGCGACGATCGGTCCGCCAGACACCGAGAACGGGTTGGAATTGTTGAAATTCACCACCGCGGTGCCGGCGTTCAGGCTGGCGCTGAGATCCACGCCCAGCTGCTTGACGATATCGCGGCGCACTTCGCCGACCACGACCTTGAGCATCACCTGGTCGCGGCCGCGAACGACGATGTTGTTGACGACCTTGTCCGAGCCGCCGACGAGCTTTGCGGCGACGTCGCCCGCCTGCTGTGCCTCGACCGGGCTCGAGACCGAGCCGGTCAGCATCACGCTGTCGCCGATGCCTTCGATCTGCACGCCCGGCAGCGACTGGCGCAGCGCGGCGCGCATGCCGTTGAGGTCGCGCTTCACCGCGATGTCGTAGGAGGCGACCTGCTGGCCGTCGGCGGTGAAGAACACCACGTTGGTCTGGCCGACTTGGCCGCCGATGATATAGGCGCGCTGCGCCGAGCGGATTATGGCATTGGCGATCTTGGGATCGGCCACCAGCACGTCCTTGACCTCGCGCGGCAGGTCGATGACGACGGACTTGCCGACGCCGAGCGACAGAAAGCGCGTCCGCGCCGGCGCGATCGTCGCGACCGAGGACACACCGAGATCAGGCGCCTGCATCGGTGCCTGATCGCCGACCGGGGCATCCGCGGCACTGAGCCGGTCGGAGGCTGCGAGCAGCCCCAGCAGCAGCATCGTCCCCGCCAAGACCGAGCGCGCGCGCTTCCCCCGAATGCGCAGGCCCGTCCGATCATCCCCGTAGTTCATACTGTCCCCATCATCACTTCTGTGACGTCAGTTGGCGCGCCTGCACGCCATAACGAATTACGTTCACGCCACCGGGACGCTTGACCGCCTGGTCCTCGGGCGACCCGTCGACTGCGTTGGCATCGACGATGCTCCGCAGCGCGAGCTGGAGCGTGCCGCCCTGGCGCGCAGCCGACAGCGTGGCGACCTGGTCGGGCTTGAGCTCGAGCGTGACGGTCTTGCCGATCACGGCGGTCTGGCCGTCCTTTTCCTTCGGCGCCTGGTCGATCGCGAGCACGCGGATGTTGGTCAGAATGACCTCGGACACGATGAGGTCGTTGCCGCCGGTCGATGCGTTGGTATCGGGATTCTTCAGGCGGCGGGTCAGCACGATGTCGACGCGGTCGTTCGGCAGGATGAAGCCGCCGGCGCCGGTCTCGGCTGAAATTTCGGTGGACACGGCCCGCATGCCGGAGGGCAGGATGGCAGCCATGAAGCCGGAGCCTTCGGCCCTGACCAGCTTCTGCTCGCGGATCGGCTCGCCCTGCATCAACGGCACGCGCGCGATCGAGCCGGCGATCTGGGTCTGCGCCTCGGGCCTGCTGTCGCGGCGAATGAACGCGTTGCTTGCCGTCGCCGCCGGCCAGACCTGCCATTGCAGATCCTCGGGCTTCACGGCCTGGCCGAGCCCGATGTCGGTTTTCGCGACGAGAACCTCGACGGTCGGCAGTTTCTCGGTGACGGGCAGAACGGGCGCGGGCCCATTCTGATAGCCGCTCGCCAGATACGCAGCGACGCCCCCGGCGGCGAGCGCGATGACGAGAACGACAAGGCGTGCGGTATTCATACGCTTCTACTCATACGCGGGGCACTCGAACCGCACGTGGCGGGTCCCCCGTGTCGATGAGTAGGGAGGAAAAGTATAAGGGGTGTTGCGAGGCCGGATGTGATGGCCAGTGACGGTGGTGGTTTTCGGCTGATGGTGAACGCGGCGTTATTCAACCGGCCAACGGCCCCGTAGATTTACGCAAGCCAGCCTATTCGTTCGCATGACAGGCGCGGCGTCATGGTGAACGGGTGGTTAGTGATGTGGGGGCGTGCAGCGGCGGGGCTGCCTACGAGATGGGCCGCGCACAACACCAAAGGATGTCGTCCGTCCTTCCGGGACGAGCTGGGAGAGATTGCGCGTCCTCTAAATTTCCGCAGCGCCCTTACTTCGCCCGCTTCTGCTCGATCGCGTCCCAGATCTTCGCCGCCACGTCGGGCCCGCCGAGCCGCGCGATGGCGCGGATGCCGGTCGGCGAGGTGACGTTGATCTCGGTGAGATTGCCGTTGATGACGTCGATGCCGACGAACAGGAGGCCGCGCTCGCGCAGCGCCGGGCCGACGGCGGCGCAGATCTCGCGCTCGCGCGGGGTGAGCTCGGTCTCCTGCGCCGCGCCGCCCCGTACCATGTTGGAGCGGAGGTCGTCCGCGGCCGGCACCCGGTTTACGGCGGCGGCGAACTCGCCGTTGACGAGGATGATGCGCTTGTCGCCGTGCTTCACCTCGGGAATGAACTGCTGGATCACCCAGGGCTCTTTGAACGTCACCGAGAACATGTCGAACAGCGAGCCGAAATTCATGTCCTGCGGCATCACGCGGAACACCGCGGCGCCGCCATGGCCGTGCAGCGGCTTCATCACGACGGCGCCGTGCCTGTCGCGAAAGGCGTTGATCTCATCTAATTCGCGCGAGATCAGGGTCGGCGGCATCAGCTGCGGAAAGTTCATCACGAACAGCTTTTCCGGCGCGTTCCGTACCGAGGCGGGATCGTTGACCACCAGCGTCTTCGGATGAATGCGCTCCAAAAAATGCGTCGAGGTGATGTAGGCGAGATCGAACGGCGGGTCCTGGCGGAGCAGCACCACGTCAAAGCCGTTGAGCGCTTCGCGCCTGGGCTCGCCGAGCGTGAAATGGTCACCCGGCTCGTCGCGCACGGTGAGGAGCTGAACCGGAGCGACGATCTCGTCGCCGACCATCGAGAGCTTGTCGGGGGTGTAATAGGACAGGCCGTGGCCGCGCTTCTGTGCCTCCAGGAGCAGCGCAAAGGTGGAATCGCCCTTGATGTTGATGCGGGCGATGGGGTCCATCTGGACGGCGACGTTGAGTTTCATGGTCTGCCTTTCAGGTCGAGGCGTCGAATGCCGCCAACACATGGCGTGGAAGTGATCGCGGCGCAATCAGCATGGCGTCGAATCGCAATTCGAATTCGGCATGCTCGGGATGCGCCACGAGCCAGCCTTGCGCGGCGTCGATGATGCGCTGCTGCTGGCGCGGCGTCACCGCGAAGGCGGCGTCATCCAGCGTCGCCCGCGCCTTGACCTCGACGAAGGCGATCAAATTGCGGCGGCGCGCCACGATGTCGATTTCGCCATGCGGGGTGCGATAACGTTTGGCGAGGATGCGGTAGCCCTTGGCCATCAGATAGGCGGCGGCGCGGCTCTCGGCGGAGATGCCGGTCCGGAACGCGGCGATGCGCTCGGGCGAGGCGACTTTCGGTTCCGCCGGGACCTCAGTCTTCGCCATCGCCGCCCCGCAGGTCTTTTGCGAGCTCGAGCGCGCGGGCATAGACCTCGCGCCGCGGGCGGCCCGAGAGTGCGACCGCATGTGCCACGGCATCCTTGACGCTGCGCGCGGCCAGCTGCTCGCGCAGGAGCTGGTCTAGCGCATCCGACGTCAGCACCTCGGCGTCGGCCGCAGGTGGGGCGATCACCAGCACGAACTCGCCGCGCGTCTCCAGCGTATCCGCCTCGCGAGCCAGCTCGCTCAATGTTGCGCGCGAGATCTCCTCATGAAGTTTGGTCAGCTCGCGGCAGATCGCGGCGTCGCGCGTCCCCATGATCTCGGCGAGATCGGCGAGCGCGTCCTGCACGCGGTTGCCGGATTCGAACATCACCAGTGTCGCATCGATGCGAGCCAGCTCAACAAGGCGCGACCTGCGCGCCGCCGATTTCGACGGCAAGAAGCCCTCGAAGAAAAAGCGGTCGGTCGGCAGCGCTGCGACCGATAGCGCCGCCAGCACCGAGGAGGGGCCGGGCAGCGCATAGACCGCATGGCCGGCGGCGCAGACCTCGCGCACCAGCTTGAAGCCGGGATCGGAGATCAGCGGCGTCCCGGCATCCGACACCAGCGCGACCGAGCCGCCTGCCGCAAGCGCCTCCAGGATCTTCGGACGCGCGGCTTCCGCGTTGTGCTCATGATATTGCTTGAGCTGCGCTGCGATGGCGTAACGCTCGGTCAGGCGCCGCGTGATGCGGGTGTCCTCGCAGGCGATGACGTCGACGCCGGCGAGCGTCTGAAGCGCACGCAGGGTGATGTCGCCGAGATTGCCGATGGGGGTCGCGACCAGATGCAGGCCCGGCGCGGCCTTCGCCACCGCAAGCCGATGGGCGTCGATGGAGAAGCCGCGCAAGGTGGCGTCTTGAGCTTCAGGCGTATTTATCGGGGCCGGCTTTGCGCGCATAATGAAGTCAACTTAGGCACGATCCGCAGGGCTGGGAACCAGCTCTTCGAAAAAGATCGGGCCGAGGTGAGGGGCGAGGAACGGACGGGAATGTGATCGATGCGGGGTCACGTTGCGCGGGAGCAAGGCCCTCGCGCCATATTCGCGACGGAAACCTCCCTTGATGCTGCGTAAGTGACGGCCAGCGGTGGGCCAGGATAGGAGGGTGGTCGCGTTAAGTGGCGATTATCCTTTTGTTTTGGTTAACTGTTTGCCGACAATATGCCTGAATCCGCGGCTTGCGTCGTGGAGCAATGTGGTGACCGGCTGGGCGACGGCCGGTCGGAAGAGAATCTGCGATGGTGGGCCCGTCTAGTTCGAAGTCTTCCGGTCCGGCGCCCCGATGGCCCGGGGCAACCCGCCGGAGCGCGCTTGGCCTGTTGCTCGGCGCCCCCTTGCTGTCGGCCTGCGCCGGCGTGCAGCAGAGTCTCAGCCAGTTCTCCAGCTCCGCGCCACCGGCGCAGCCGGCTGGTCCGCCCCAACAGGGCACGACCGCTGGCACCGGTGGGGTCAAGGTCGCCGTGATCCTGCCGCTGTCGGCGGCTGGCAATGCAGGCCTCGCGGCGCAATCCATGCGCAACGCCGCCGAGATGGCGCTGGCCGAGTTCCAAAACCCGAACATCCAGCTCCTGATCAAGGACGACAATGGCAGCCCGCAAGGCGCGCAAGCTGGTGCGCAGCAGGCGGTCGACGAGGGCGCCGAAATCATCCTGGGACCACTGTTCGCACAATCGGTGCCGGCGGTGGCGCAGGTCGCGCGCACGCGCGGCATCTCGGTGATGGCATTCTCGACCGATTCCAGCATCGCCGGACGCGGCGTCTATCTGCTCAGCTTCCTGCCGGAGTCCGACGTCAACCGCATCGTCGAATATTCCGCCAGCATCGGAAAGCGCTCCGTTGCCGTGCTCGTGCCCGACAACGCCTATGGCAACGTGGTCGAAGCCGCCGTGAAGGCGGCAGTGCCGCGGCGTGGTGGGCGCATCGTCGCGTTCGAGAAATACGGCGCCGACCGCGCCACCCCAGCTCGAACCGTGGCGCAGCAGCTCGGCAGTGCGGACGCGCTGTTCATTGCCGACGACGGCGATGCCGTGGTTTCAGTGGCGGATGCGATGACTGCGGCGGGTGCGAATTTGCGCAACATCCAGCTGCTCGGCACCGGCCTGTGGGACAATCCGCGCGTCTATGCCAGCGCAGCGTTGCAAGGCGGCCTCTATGCCGCGCCGGATCCGGCCGGCTTCCGCGCCTTCTCCGGCCGTTACCGCACCAAATATGGCGCCGAGCCGGTGCGCACTGCGACGCTCGCCTATGACGCGGTCGCCCTCGTCGCCGCACTGGCGCGCACGCAAGGCACGACGCGCTTCTCGCCCGACGTGCTGACCAACCCCTCAGGCTTTGCCGGCATCGACGGCCTGTTTCGCTTCCGCCCCGACGGCACCAACGAGCGAGGACTTGCGGTGATGAAGGTGACGACCGGCGGCGGGGTTGCGGTGGCAGGCTCGCCGAAGAGTTTTGGGGCGTAGCGCTTACGCCGCCAGATCCGCAACCACCGCATCCAGCACGGGGAAGCCACTGCTCGTCACGCGCAGCCGGCCCGTGGCGTCCACCGTGATCGCGCCTTCCTCGCGCAGCAGCGCAATGCGGCGGGGGTCGAGCGGGCGGCCCGAGAGGGCTTTGTAGCGCTCAGGGTCGATTCCCTCGGCGAGCCGCAATCCCATCAGCAAAAATTCGTCGGCGCGCTCCTCGCTGTTGAGGAGCTCGTCGGTGACGACGCCGTCGCCGTTGGTCTCGACCCGCATCAGCCAGGCTTCGGGGCGCTTTTCGGTGGCGGTGGCGTGCCTGATACCATCGATGTCGAGGCGGCCATGCGCGCCGGGACCGATGCCGGCATATTCCTCGCCGCGCCAATAGACCAGATTGTGCCGGCACTCGGCGCCGCGCCGCGCGTGATTTGAAATCTCGTAGGCGGGCAGGCCGAGCTTGTCGCAGGTCTCCTGCGTCACGTCGTAGAGCGCGCGCGCGACGGCTTCGTCCGGCGTCTTCAATTTGCCGGCCTGGTGCAGGCCGAAGAACGGCGTGCCTTCCTCGATCGTCAATTGATAGAGCGACAGATGCTCGGCCGCTTCATCGATCGCGAGACGCAGCTCGTCCGCCCACATCGCCGGCGTCTGGTCGGGTCGGGCGTAGATCAGGTCGAACGAATAACGGTCGAACGAACGGCGCGCGATGGCGACGGCATCGAGGGCCTCGCGCGCACTGTGCATACGGCCGAGCGCCTTCAAGGAGGCATCGTCGAGCGCCTGGACGCCGAGCGAGACGCGGTTGACGCCGGCGGTGCGATAACCGGCAAAGCGTGTGGCTTCGACGCTGGTCGGGTTTGCCTCCAGCGTCACTTCGACGTCGCCTGCAACATGCCAGTGCTTGCCGATCGCATCGAGCACCGCGCCGACGGTTGCGGGCTGCATCAGCGATGGCGTGCCGCCGCCGAGGAAGATCGAGGTCACTTCACGGCCGGGTGCGCGCTCAGCCGTGGTTGCGATCTCGCGGGCGAAGGCGGATGCAAAGCGCGCCTCGTCGATCGCGGCGTGGCGGACATGGCTGTTGAAGTCGCAATAGGGGCATTTCGACAGGCAGAACGGCCAATGCACGTAGACGCCGAAGGCTTCCTTAGCGCGGCTCAAGGCAGATCTCCGCCAGTTTTACGAAGGCGCGGGCGCGATGCGACAGGCCGAGGCCGAGGGGCGGCAGGCCGTGCTTCTCGATGCTCTCCATCTCGCCGAAGGTGCGGCTATGGCCATCGGGCAGAAACATCGGATCGTAGCCGAAGCCGGCGGTGCCGCGCGGCGGCCAGACCAGCGTGCCGTCGACGCGCGCCTCGACCTCTTCGCGATGATCGTCGGGCCAGGCGACGCAGAGCGCCGAAACGAAATGGGCCTTGCGCTTGTCGGGCGTGGTCGCGCCGCGCTCCTGGAGCAGGCGCTCGATCTGCGCCATCGCCGCTGCGAAGTCTTTGTTCGGCCCGGCCCAGCGCGCGGAGAAAATGCCGGGCGCGCCGTCGAGCGCGTCGACCACGATGCCAGAATCGTCGGCGAAAGCGGCAAGCTTGGTCGCCTGCGCCGCCGCGATCGCCTTGATCGCGGCGTTGCTGCGGAAATCGTTGCCGGTCTCTTCGGGCTCGGCCAAGCCGAGCTCACCAGCCGACACCGCCTCGATGCCGTACGGCGCAAGCAGCTCCCGCATCTCGGCGAGCTTGCCGGGATTGTGGGTGGCGATGACGAGCTTGTCCGTGATTCGGCGGTGCATGGCCTATTGACTACGCCACAGCCAGTTTCTGCAAGTCCGCCAGACGCGCGACGCCCTTGCGGGCCAGCGCCATCAGCGCCAGGAACTCGGTTTCGGTGAACGGCTCGCGTTCCGCGGTGCCCTGCACCTCGATGATGCGCCCATCGCCGGTCATGACGAAATTGGCGTCGGTTTGGGCTTCCGAATCCTCGGCATAGTCGAGATCGAGCACCGGCGTGCCATTATAGATGCCGCAGGAGATCGCGGCGACGTTGTCGCGCAGCACATTGGCCTTGATCATGTTGCGCGCCTTCATCCAGTTGATGCAATCGGCAAGTGCGACCCAAGCGCCGGTGATCGCAGCCGTGCGGGTGCCGCCGTCGGCCTGGAGCACGTCGCAATCGACCGTGATCTGCCGCTCGCCGAGCGCTTCGAGATCGACGATGGTACGGAGGCTGCGGCCGATCAGGCGCTGGATCTCGACGGTACGGCCGCTCTGCTTGCCGGCGGAGGCCTCGCGGCGGGTGCGTTCTGAGGTCGCGCGCGGCAGCATGCCGTATTCGGCGGTGACCCAGCCGCGCCCCTGGCCCTTCAGCCACGGCGGCAGGCGGTCTTCCAGCGTGGCGGTGACCAGCACATGAGTATCGCCGAATTTCACCAGGCACGAGCCTTCCGCATATTTGACCACGCCGCGCTCCAGCGTCACGGGGCGCAATTCGTCGGGCGCACGGCGGCTTGGCCGCATGGGAAGTCCTCCAAAAACTCACGGGAAAGGCTATTCGCGGTGCTTGTAGGTGGGGTGAGGGTGGGCGGCAAGGTTTTTTCACCCCTGATTTCGGGCCCGCAAACGCCACGCTTGTCAGAAGCGTCCGGGATGGACAAATTATGAGTATCTGAGAGGAGTTACCGTCTGTGGCCCATCACGATCCGATGCATCTGATCGCGCCGCGCGCAGGCCTTGCCCAGCTCAACGAGCGTTCCCGCGACATCTTTCGTCAAATTGTCGAAAGCTATCTCGCGACCGGTGAGCCGGTGGGCTCGCGCAATATCTCGCGCCTGATCGCGATGCCGCTGTCGCCGGCCTCGGTCCGCAACGTCATGGCCGACCTGGAACAGCTCGGCCTGATCTATGCGCCCCATACGTCCGCCGGCCGGCTACCGACGGAACTCGGACTGCGCTTCTTCGTAGACGCCCTGATGCAGGTCGGCGACCTCACCGAGGCCGAACGGCAATCCATCCAGAGTCAGCTTTCGTCGGTCGGCCAGGCGCAATCGGTCGAGGCGGCGCTGGACCAGGCCTTGATGCGGCTGTCGGGCCTGACCCGTGCCGCCGCGGTCGTGCTGACGCCAAAATCCAACGCCCGGCTCAAGCACATCGAGTTCGTTCGTCTGGAACCGGAGAAAGCGCTGGTGATCCTGGTCGGCGAGGATGGCCAGGTCGAAAACCGCGTGCTGACGCTGCCGCCCGGAGTTCCCTCCTCGGCGCTGACCGAAGCCGGCAATTTCCTCAATGCACGGATTCGTGGCCGCACGCTGGCCGAAGCGCGGCTCGAGCTTGAGACCGCACTCGGCGAGGCCCGGGCCGAGCTCGATCAGCTGACGCAAAAGGTGATCGCGGCCGGCATCGCGAGCTGGTCCGGAGGCGAGAACGAGGACCGCCAGCTCATCGTCCGAGGCCACGCCAATCTGCTGGAAGATCTGCACGCGCTGGAGGACCTCGAGCGGGTGCGCCTGTTGTTCGACGATCTCGAGACCAAGCGCGGCGTGATCGACCTGCTCGGCCGGGCCGAGACCGCGGAAGGCGTGCGAATTTTCATCGGGAGTGAGAACAAGCTGTTTTCGCTGTCGGGCTCCTCCACGATCATCTCGCCCTATCGGGATGCCGCCGGCCATATCGTCGGCGTTCTCGGCGTGATCGGCCCGACGCGGCTGAATTATGCCCGTGTGATCCCGACGGTGGACTACGCCGCCCGCATCGTCAGTCGGCTTTTGGGGGGCTGACCGGCGTTCCCGATCACGGGCGCTTGATTTTCGTACGCTTAGGCACGATATCCGGGCCAACAATCCCTGGAAACGAGTTCGAGATTAGAGCCGATGACCGATCAAGACCGGCAACCCGAAGACACGACCGCGCCGACCGGCGAGCCGGTAGTGTCGAAGCCTTACATCATGCCCGACGATCCCGAGCCGGGCTCGGTCGAGACGTTGCAGAAGGAAGCGGCCGAGGCGCGTGACCGCATGCTGCGGACGCTGGCCGAGATGGAGAATTTGCGCAAGCGCACCAGCAAGGAGGTCGCCGACGCCCGTCTCTACGGCATTACCGGCTTTGCCCGCGACGTGTTGGACATCGCCGACAACCTCCAGCGCGCGCTCGATGCCGTACCGGCCGAGGCGCGTGCCGCGGCCGATCCCGGCCTGATCTCGCTGATCGAAGGCGTCGAACTCACCGAGCGCTCGCTGCTCAACGCGCTGGAAAAGCACGGCGTCAAGAAGTTCGATCCGCAGGGCCAGAAGTTCGATCCTAATTTCCAGCAGGCGATGTTCGAAGTCCCCGATGCGTCGGTGCCATCGGGCACCGTGGTGCAGGTCGTGCAGGCCGGCTACACCATCGGCGAGCGCGTGCTGCGTCCCGCCCTGGTCGGTGTCGCCAAAGGCGGCGCGAAGGCCGCGCCCGCGGCCAACACCAACGAGCCGAACAGCGCGGCAAACTGAACCTTGGCCTCATTCCGGGTTCGGCTCTTCGGGCCGCCCCGGAATGACTGCGCGAAATTATTACGCGGTCACCGCGATATCCGCAGACTGAATCCGCTTCACGCCGGCCTTGGCCATATCAGCCCAGGCCTTTGCCAGCGAACCCTGCGTGTCGATGCCGCGGCAGGCGTCCTCCACCACATAGACCTCGAAGCCCGCCTTGCGCGCATCGAGCGCGGTCCAGGCGACGCAGAAATCCGTGGCGAGACCGGCGACGAAGACGCGCTTGATCTTGCGGCCCTTGAGATAGCCGGCAAGGCCCGTCGAGGTCTTGCCGTCGGCTTCGAGAAAGGCCGAGTAGCTGTCCACCTCCTTGTGAAAACCTTTGCGGATGATCAGTTCGGCGTGCGGGATCGCAAGATCCTTTGACAGCGCGGCGCCGTCGGTGCCCTGCACGCAATGGTCCGGCCACAGCACCTGCTTGCCGTAGGGAAGATCGACGGTCTCGAACGGATTCTTGCCGGAATGCACCGAAGCGAACGAGATGTGCCCGGGCGTATGCCAGTCCTGCGTCATCACCACGTTCGCAAACGCTTTTGCGATCTTGTTGATGACGGGCACCACCTGCTCGCCTTCCTTCACCGCGAGGCTGCCGCCGGGCAGGAAGCAATTCTGCACGTCGATCACGAGCAGCGCGGAGGCTTCGTCAGGCTTGATTGACGCGGCCGCAAACAGCGCGGTTGGTGCGAGGCCCGCGAGCGCCGTGGTCGCAAGCGCCGCCAAGATGTGTCGCCGATCCAGCATCGTTCGTCTCCCCTCCAGGAATGAACCCAATGGAGGCCAAGCCTAGTTCCGCTTGTGTGCGAACAGAAGCCCGAAAATGCAGTCGGTCTTGGCGAGGGGTTGGGCTTGGGTCGGCGGATCCTCACCGCTCCCGCGTACGGGAGCTAGCCCTTCGGCTGAATGCCGTCGCGCACGGCGCGGAAGCGGGTGAAGGCGCTTGGCCATTGGTCGCGCGGGGCGCTGGCGATGATGCGCAGCGAGGTGCCGCCGCTTGAAAAGCGGATCCACTGCACCACCGTCACCGGAACCTTGTCCTTGCCGCTGACGCCGTCGATCCGGGTCTCGAAACCCTGCTGGCCGTTGATGCGGATCGGCTCGGACATGGTGACGCGCGACTCGCGCACGCCGGGGATCTGGAGCGCCGCTTCCTGGGCGAAGCGGGCGCGGTCGTCGGTCTGCTGGGGGGTGGCGCCAATCAGGCCGAGGATCATGAACGGCTTCGATTCATAGCCCGTGCTCTCGTCGCCGTCGGCCAGGATGATGCTCGAGCCCGGCGCCAGCGTACGGATGTCCTTGAAGTCGGCGAGATCGGTGATCTTGAACGGCATCAGCGCGATCTGCTCTTCGGCCGAGACCTGCTTGCGGGTGACGGCGGTCGCAAACATCTGGCGCACCGCTTCATCGCTGTAGATCTTGGTCGCATTCTCCGGAATCTGCACCGCGACATAGCCGGAGAAGCCGGCGCCCGGCACAATCATCGAATAGCGCCTCACCGGGGTATCGCCGGCCTTGCCGCTTTCGGTGGTGAAATAGGCAAGGCCCGCGGGGGTTTCGATCTTGTCCTGCTTGACGCCGTTCGCACCGGCCGGATTGGAATTGAAGGCGCTCACGACCTCGCCATAGGCCGCCGGCGGCAGCTCGGTGATCAGCACCTTGACATTGCCGTCCTCGCTCTCGAAGCCCGGAAAGGTCTTGGCCGTGCTCAGCCCGATCAGCGGCACCATGCCGAGGCGCAAGCCAGGCGGGTAAACGGCGTCGGCGGCAAGGGCCGGAAGCGCCGAGGCAATGAGGATGGCGAGCGCGGCGAGGGGACGGGTCAGCTTCATGGGCACTCTGATTGGTTCACATTGAGGCCGTTCGATGGTCGGCCACCGGGCCGCATTGTCGCGCGGAGCAGCTGTGCTGCGGCTGCCCGGCCGGTCCGCCTTTTAGCGGGTTTGGCCTTGTCGTAACAGGGTGGGGCAGATTGCGCTGGCGGGGCTTGCTGAGACCCGAACCTGTTAATATTTCCTCACCCGCAAGGGCGGTTGAGCCCGGATATGATCTTCCAAAACCCAATGTTTTCACGGCCGAAACTTGCGTTCGGTCCTTGCGGGCCCCTCCCCCCCTCCTATATGAGCCTCAATCATCGCAATATCGCGGATGTTTGATCTTAGGGGGTTTGGATCGGGTGCCTTCTGGGCCCAACCAACCTGCCGCAAAAAGAAGGATATCAGGACCATGGGAAAGGTCATTGGGATCGATCTCGGCACCACGAACTCGTGCGTCGCCGTGATGGATGGCAAGAACGCCAAAGTCATCGAGAATTCCGAAGGCATGCGCACGACGCCTTCGATCGTCGCCGTCACGGATGACGGCGAGCGCCTCGTCGGGCAGCCGGCCAAGCGCCAGGCCGTCACCAATCCCGAGCGCACCTTCTTCGCAGTGAAGCGCCTCATTGGCCGCCGCTACGACGATCCGATGGTCGAGAAGGACAAGAAGCTCGTTCCGTACAAGATCGTGAAGGCTTCCAACGGCGACGCCTGGGTCGAGGCCGACGGCCAGACCTACTCGCCCTCGCAGGTTTCGGCGTTCATCTTGCAGAAGATGAAGGAGACCGCGGAAGCCCATCTCGGCCAGAAGGTCGATCAGGCCGTCATCACCGTTCCCGCCTACTTCAACGACGCCCAGCGCCAGGCAACCAAGGACGCCGGCAAGATCGCGGGCCTCGAAGTGCTGCGCATCATCAACGAGCCGACTGCGGCCGCGCTCGCTTATGGCCTCGACAAGACCAAGGCCGGCACCATCGCGGTGTACGACCTCGGCGGCGGCACCTTCGATATCTCCATTCTCGAAATCGGCGACGGCGTGTTCGAGGTGAAGTCGACCAACGGCGACACCTTCCTCGGCGGCGAAGATTTCGACATGCGCCTCGTGGGTTATTTGGCCGACGAGTTCCAGAAGGAGCAGGGCATCAATCTGCGCAACGACAAGCTCGCTTTGCAGCGCCTGAAAGAAGCCGCTGAAAAGGCCAAGATCGAGCTGTCCTCGACGACGCAGACCGAGATCAACCTGCCCTTCATCACCGCGGACCAGACCGGGCCGAAGCATTTGACGATGAAGCTCACCCGCGCCAAGTTCGAGGCGCTGGTTGACGACCTCGTGCAGAAGACCATCGAGCCCTGCCGCAAAGCGCTGAAGGACGCCGGCATCACCGCCGGTGAGATCGGCGAAGTCGTGCTGGTCGGCGGCATGACCCGCATGCCGAAGGTCCAGGAGGTCGTGAAGCAGCTGTTCGGCAAGGAGCCGCACAAGGGCGTCAACCCGGACGAGGTCGTGGCGATCGGTGCTGCGATCCAGGCCGGCGTGCTCCAGGGCGACGTCAAGGACGTGCTGCTGCTCGACGTCACCCCGCTGTCGCTGGGCATCGAGACGCTGGGTGGCGTGTTCACCCGCATCATCGACCGCAACACCACGATCCCGACCAAGAAGAGCCAGGTGTTCTCGACCGCCGAGGACAACCAGAACGCGGTCACCATCCGCGTCTTCCAGGGCGAGCGCGAAATGGCGGCCGACAACAAGATGCTCGGCCAGTTCGACCTGATGGGCATTCCGCCGGCGCCGCGCGGCATGCCGCAGATCGAGGTGACCTTCGACATCGACGCCAACGGCATCGTCAACGTCTCGGCCAAGGACAAGGCCACCGGCAAGGAGCAGCAGATCCGCATCCAGGCCTCGGGCGGCCTGTCGGAAGCCGACATCGAGAAGATGGTCAAGGACGCCGAGGCCAATGCCGAGGCGGACAAGAAGCGCCGCGAGGCGGTGACCGCCAAGAACGAGGCGGATGGCCTGGTGCATTCGACCGAGAAGGCGCTGGCCGAGCACGGTTCGAAGGTCGCCGAGAGCGAGCGCCGCGCCATCGAGGATGCCGTCAGCGACCTCAAGGAAGCGCTGAAGGGCGACGATGCCGAGGCGATCAAGGCCAAGACCCAAACGCTGGCCCAGGTGTCGATGAAGCTCGGCGAGGCCATGTACAAGCAACAGGCCGAGGCCGACGCCAAGAAGGATGCGGCCAAGGACGACGTTGTCGATGCGGAATTCACCGAGGTCGACGACGACAAGAACAACAAGAAGTCCGCCTGAACCCCGAGAGGGTAACGATGCGGACGGCTTGGACCCCACACGCGCTACCGACCTCCCCCCTCGCGGGGGAGGCCGCCGCGTCGGGACGGGCGGGCAAGGCGCCCGTTACGATCGATCAATTCTCAGCCGTTATGCTGAACGCCGCTGTGCCGTCTTCCGCCGTAAGGCGGAGGGACGCTCATGTCGTCGCGCAGCGGCGTCGTTTCGCTCCGACTTGATACGCGATTGGATAGACCGAGCTCATCATGTCCACGTCCACCAAGCGCTGCTACTACGAGACCCTGGAGGTCGATCGCGACGCCGACGAATCCAAGCTGAAATCGTCGTTTCGCAAGCTGGCGATGAAATTCCATCCCGATCGCAATCCGGGGGATCAAACCAGCGAGGTCAAGTTCAAGGAAATCAACGAGGCCTACGAGATCCTCAAGGACAAGGACAAGCGTGCCGCGTACGATCGCTACGGCCATGCCGCGTTCGAGCAGGGCGGCGGTTTCGGCGGCGGCGGTGCCGGTTTCGGCGCGGGCTTCGCCTCCTCCTTCTCTGACATTTTCGAAGACCTGTTCGGCATGGCTGGACAGCGCGGCCGCGGCGGTCGCGAGCGTGGCGCCGACCTGCGCTACAACATGGAGATCACGCTCGAGGAAGCCTTTGGCGGCAAGAACGCGCAGATCGAGATTCCGGTCTCGGTCACCTGCGAGGCCTGCTCGGGCATCGGCGCCAAGGCCGGGACCAAGCCGAAGACCTGCTCGACCTGCGGCGGCGCCGGGCGCGTGCGGCAGTCGCAGGGATTCTTCACCCTCGAGCGCACCTGTCCCGGCTGTCAGGGCCGCGGCCAGATGATCGAGGATGCCTGCCCGTCCTGCTCGGGACAGGGCCGGGTCACCCGCGAGCGCACGCTGTCAGTCAACATTCCGCAAGGCGTCGAGGACGGCACGAGGATCAGGCTCGCCGGCGAGGGCGAGGCCGGGGTCCGCGGCGGCCCGCCCGGCGACCTCTACATCTTCCTGTCGCTGGCCCAGCACCAGTTCTTCCAGCGCGACGGCGCCGATCTGCATTGCCGCGTGCCGATCTCGATGGTGACAGCCGCCCTTGGCGGCGAGTTCGAGGTGCCGACGATCGAGAAGAGCAAGGCCAAGGTGAAGGTGCCCGCCGGAACCCAGTCGGGCCGCCGCTTCCGCATCGCATCAAAGGGCATGCCGGTGCTGCGCTCGCGCCAGATGGGCGACATGTACGTCCAGGTCGTGGTCGAGACCCCGCAGAACCTCACCAGGAAGCAGCAGGAATTGCTGGCCGAGTTCGAAAAGCTGTCCTCCGGCAATACGCAGCCGGAATCAGAGGGCTTCTTCGCCAAGGTCAAGGATTTCTTCGGTAATCGGGCGAGTTGACGCGTCTTGACCGTGCCGCCTTCGGCCTATACGTCTTTATGACCATTTTCTGACACGCCGCGTCCTGCGGTCCCGTCCGGTCCAGACATGCCATTGCCATCGTCCGCGCGTGCGTTGAAGAAGCCTCGTCTCGATGATGAGGTACGCTTTCTCAGATCGTGGATCGAAAAGCCGCTGCACATGGGCGCGGTGATGCCGTCGGGCAAGCTGCTGGCTCGGACCATGGCCCATTACGTCGATATCGACTCCGACGCTCCGGTAGTCGAGCTCGGGCCCGGCACGGGTGCCATCACCTCGGCTTTGATCGAGCGCGGCATCGACCAGAAGCGTCTCGTCCTCGTCGAATACAATCCTGGCTTCTGTGCGCTGCTGCGCGACCGCTACCCGCAGGCCAAGGTGGTGCAGGGCGATGCCTATCGCTTGCGCGATACGCTCTGGAACGTCTTGAGCGAGCCGGCCTCCGCGGTCGTCTCCGGCCTGCCGCTCGTCACAAAACCGATGCTGACGCGGCTGCGGCTCGTCCGCGACGCCTTCACGGCGCTGGCGCCCGGTGCGCCCTTCATCCAGTTCACCTATGCGGTGGTGCCGCCGATCCCGAAATCACTGCCCGGCGTGTCCACAGAGGCCTCTGAACGGATCTGGATGAACCTTCCGCCGGCCCGCGTCTGGGTGTATCGCAAGGATTAATTCCGCCGGCTCCTCGTTTTGCGCGGCGGGCTCTTTTCGCCGAACGCATTGGATTGGATGTCAGCTCCCAAGATCCTGATCATTCCCGGCTCGCTGCGCACCGGCTCGCATAACGCGAAGCTGGCGGCGGTCGCGGCGTATGAATTCGCCCAGGCCGGCGTCGAAATCACCCGCATCTCGCTCGCTGATTTTCCGCTGCCGATCTATGACGGCGACCTCCAGGCCAAATCCGGCGTGCCCAAGCACGCAATCAATCTCAAGCGCATGATCGGCGCGCATCACGGCGTGCTGATCGTCACGCCCGAATATAATGCTTCGGTGCCGCCGCTGCTGAAGAACGCGATCGACTGGGTCAGCCGCGTACACGATCTGCACGAGGCGCGCGGCGACGTGTTCCGCAATCGCGTCTTCGCGCTCGCCGGCGCCTCACAGAGCCGGCTGGGCGCGGCCCGTGCGCTGCAGGCGTTGCGGCTGATCCTGACCTCCTGCCATGCCAATGTGATTGCCAACCAGCTCACGCTTGCCTTTGCCGACCAGGCCTATGACGATATGGACAGGCTGAAGAACGAGGGCGATATCGCCGCGTTGCAGGCACTGGTGCGGCAGTTGATCGACATTTCCCAACGCATGATGTGAGGTGACATGACGCCAGCCGAGATCGCCCCGAAGGACCGCTTGATCGTTGCGCTCGATGTGCCGAGCGTCGATATCGCGGAAGCGATGGTCAACAGGCTCGGCGATAGCGTCAATTTCTACAAGATTGGATACCGGCTCGCCTATGCCGATGGCTTGCCGCTGGTCGGCCGGCTCGCCGACAAGGGCAAGAAGGTCTTTCTCGATCTCAAGCTGCACGACATCGGCAACACCGTGACGCAAGGCGTCGAGAGCATCACCAAGCTCGGCGCAACCTTCCTCACCGTGCACGCCTATCCACAGACCATGAAGGGCGCTGTCGAAGGCCGCGCCAATTCGAACCTGAAGATCCTCGCCGTCACCGTGCTGACGTCCTACAATGAGGATGATCTGCACGCGGCCGGCTATCGGCTCGGCGTCTCCGAACTGGTCGAAGCGCGCGCGCAGCAGGCGCAGGTGCTCGGCGTCGATGGTCTCGTCTGCTCGCCGGAAGAGGTGGGTGCCTTGCGCAAGATTGTTGGCCATCAGATGAGCCTCGTCACGCCCGGCATCCGCCCGGCGGGTTCGGCAAGCGGCGACCAGAAGCGCATCATGGCGCCCGGCCGCGCCATCGTTGCCGGCGCCGACTACCTCGTCGTCGGGCGGCCGGTGGTGGAAGCCACCGAGCCCAAGGCAATCGCGGAAGCCATTCAAGCCGAGATCGCGCAGGCGCTCGGCTGATTAACAAGAGGGAGAACAACAATGGCAAAAGGCTACTGGATCGGGCGCGTCGATGTGAGCAATGACGAGGGCTACAAGCCCTATGCCGTCGCCAACGGTCCGATCTTCAAGAAATGGGGTGGCCGCTTCGTCGTTCGCGCCGGCAAGTTCACCGCCGTCGAAGGCGCCAGCCGCAACCGCAACGTCGTGATCGAATTCCCGGACTACGAGACCGCGCTCGCCTGCTACAACTCGCCGGAATACCAAGCCAACATCAAGGTGCGCCAGCCGCACTCCATCGCCGATCTCATTATCATCGAGGGCTATGACGGCCCGCAGCCGTCGGACGGCTGAAGCACGCCGTCATTCCGGGATGGTCCGAAGGCCCAGGCCTCAGGTGCGCAATTGCGCACCGGGGAATCTCAAGATTCCGGGTTCGATGCTGCGCATCGCCCCGGAATGACGATGGTGTCAGGCCCCTCGGTTGCCGGAACTGTCTGCCCCCGCTACAACGGCAGCGGAGAGGATCACACCATGTCCGACATGCGCTTGATTGTTGCTGGGGCCGGCGGCCGGATGGGCCGCGCGCTGACGCGGGCGATTGCCGAGAGCAAAGGCGCAGTGCTGGCCGGCGCGCTGGAGGCGCCGGGCTCGGAGCTGCTCGGCAAGGATGCCGGCGTGCTCGCAGGCCTCCCGGCCAACGGCATCAAGCTCTCTGCCGACCTATGGGCGATGTCCAAGGATGCCGACGGCATCCTCGATTTTACCGTGCCGGCCGCGACCATCGCCAATGTCGCGATCGCCGCCGAGCGCGGCCTCGTCCACGTCATCGGCACGACCGGGCTGTCGGGCTCGGATAACGCCGTGATCAAGAGCGTGACCAACCGCGCTGTCGTGGTGCAATCCGGCAATATGAGTCTCGGCGTCAACCTGCTCGCGGCCGTGGTCAAGCGCGTCGCCAAAGCGCTCGACCCGAGTTTTGACATCGAGATCGTCGAGACCCATCATCGCATGAAGGTCGACGCGCCCTCGGGCACGGCACTGATGCTGGGCCAGGCGGCCGCGAGCGGCCGCGGCATACCGCTCGATGAGCACGCCGCGCGCGGCCGGGACGGCCTCACCGGCACGCGCCGCCCGGGCGACATCGGGTTTGCCTCGCTGCGGGGCGGCACCGCGGCCGGCGATCACAGTGTTAGCTTCCTCGGCCCGTTCGAGCGCCTGACGCTGTCGCATCACGCCGAGGACCGCATGCTGTTCGCCCATGGCGCGCTCAAGGCGGCGCTGTGGGCGCATGGCAAGAAGCCGGGGCATTACTCCATGGCCGACGTGCTCGGCCTGTCTGACATCTGAACGAAACGGAAAGCAGTGAATGAGCGAACGTCTTCTCGTGCTCGTACGCCACGGCCAGAGCGAATGGAATCTGAAGAACCTGTTCACAGGCTGGAAGGACCCTGATCTCACCGAGCTAGGCGTGACTGAAGCGAAGGAAGCCGGCCGTAAGCTGAAGGCGCAGGGCCTGGTGTTCGACGTCGCCTACACCTCGGTGCTGACGCGCGCGCAGCACACGCTCGACCTCATCCTCGGTGAACTCGGGCAGGAAGGCCTGCCGACTTCGAAGAACCTCGCGCTGAACGAACGCGACTATGGCGATCTCTCCGGCCTCAACAAGGATGACGCCCGCAAGAAATGGGGCGAGGACCAGGTGCTGATCTGGCGCCGCTCCTACGACGTGCCGCCGCCCGGCGGCGAAAGCCTGAAGGACACCCTCGCGCGGGCGCTGCCGTACTACGTGCAGGAGATTCTGCCCAGCGTGCTCAATGGCAAGCGCACGCTGGTCGCCGCCCACGGCAACTCGCTGCGCGCGCTGATCATGGTGCTGGAAAAGCTTTCACCTGAAGGCATTTTGAAGCGCGAGCTCGCGACCGGCGTGCCGATCATCTACCGCCTCAATGCGGATTCAACCGTGGCGTCGAAACTGGATCTGGCGGGGTAGGCCGCGATCGTGCGAGGTGCGGTGAGACCGCGCCCTCACATTCGGTGTCGTCCCGACCTTGCGCGATTGCCGACCAGGCCGGGATGACAATAGCTACTGCATTCCCAGCCGCCCCGCCTCCCAGCCCAGCATCGCCTGCTTGCGGGTGATGCCCCAGTGGTAGCCGGTGAGCGTGCCGCTCTTGCCGAGGGCGCGGTGGCAGGGCACCACGAACGAGACCGGGTTCTTGCCGACCGCGGCCCCGACGGCGCGCGAGGCCTTCGGGCTGTTGATGTTGCAGGCGATGTCGGAATAGGACACCGCGCGTCCCATCGGAATCTTCAGCAGGGTCTCCCACACCCGCACCTCGAAATCAGTGCCGATCAGGACCACGCGTAGCGGCTGGTCCGGCCGCCACAGCTTCGTGTCGAAGATGCGCTGCGCCAACGGCGCGGTGCCTTCGTGATCTTCCACATAAGTCGCTTTTGGCCAGCGTCGCGTCATGTCGGCGAGCGCGATCTTCTCCTCGCCATGGTCGGCGAAGGCCAGCCCCGACAAGCCGCGGTCGGTCGCGATCACGATCGCGGTGCCGAATGGCGAGGGATGGAAGCCGTAGCGCAGCGTCAATCCCACGCCGCCGTTCTTCCATTCGCCCGGCGACATCGCTTCGTGGGTGACGAAGAGATCGTGCAGGCGGCCGGGGCCTGACAGGCCGGAGTCGAGCGCCGCATCGAGGACGCTCGCAGAATCCCGCAGGAGCCCCTTGGCATGGT
Source organism: Bradyrhizobium sp. 159 (assembly GCF_023073795.1). Taxonomy (NCBI): domain Bacteria; kingdom Pseudomonadati; phylum Pseudomonadota; class Alphaproteobacteria; order Hyphomicrobiales; family Nitrobacteraceae; genus Bradyrhizobium; species Bradyrhizobium sp. 159. Next base: position 198,060 of record NZ_JADPKE010000101.1, read on the forward strand.
CGAGGGTGAGCGCCTGCATGAATGCCTTCGGCGTGATCGAGGCCCAGCGGCGGAACAGATGGTGCAGCTCATCGGGCGTGACGCCGGCCGCATCTGCCATCGCCTCGATGGTCGGCTGCGTCCGCCAGTTTTCGGAGATGAACGCGATCGCCCGGCGCACGGAATCATAGTCGCGCAGCGCGGCGTTCTGGGGGCCCGGCTTGGCCAGGCGCTGGTCATGTATGGCGAGTGTCATCATGACCGAAATGTAGGAGAGGGAAGGGTGCGAAACCACCCGATTTCCGATCTGGAATCAGCTGACCGGGTTGTAGGTCGGGCCGCGCTTGGCGGCGTTCAATGCCTCAAACAAGCCTTTGTAAAAGCTTGCCTTTTCGTCCGGCCCGAGGAAGCGGGCGATCTGGATCTGGTGGCCGCGCGAGATGAGGTAGAGATGCTCGATGCCAAAGTCCTCGTCGATTTCCATGTCGAGCCGGACCCAGAGCGGATTGAACGTCCATTCGGCGACCTGGCCGCGATCGCTGACGCGACGCACGCGCAATTCGGAAGGGGTGACCATGATCTCCTCGCTGGCCCGCGCGGCGCGGAAATTGGCCTTGAAGGCCCACCAGATCACGAGGACGTCGAGCCCGAAGAAGCCGAACACCGGCCAGGCGCCCATCATCAGAAAGGCGAGCCCCGTGACGAAGCTGACCACGCTCAGGAACAGCATCACGGCGAGGAAGCCGGTGCGATTCAGCGAGCGATGTGGCGTCAGCAGCGCGGAGAAGATCTGCACTTCGCGCGGATCTTCAGAAGGCTTGCGCTCAATTTCGTTGCCTGTGCTCATCGTCGCTCAGTATATCCCAATCATGGCGAAAATCACCCGCAAGCCGGTCCCGCGCAAAACTCCCGGGCTGAAGAAAAAGCCAAAGCCGGCCGTTGCGAAGCCGAGGGCCCCCGCGAAGAAATCGCTCAAAGCGACAAAACCCTGGACGCCCGCCGAAATTCACGAGGCCTTCAGCCGTTTCCGCAAGGCCAATCCGGAGCCGAAGGGCGAGCTCGAGCACGTCAACCCGTTCACGCTGCTGGTCGCCGTGGTGCTGTCGGCGCAGGCCACCGACGCCGGCGTGAACAAGGCGACGCGCGCGTTGTTCGAGGTGGCCGACACCCCGCAGAAGATGCTCGATCTCGGCGAGGAGCGCCTACGCGAGTACATCAAGACCATCGGCCTCTATCGCACCAAGGCGAAAAACGTCATTGCGCTGTCGGCAAAGGTGCTCAGCGAATTCGGTGGCGAGGTGCCGCGGACGCGCGCGGGGATCGAGTCGCTGCCCGGCGCGGGACGCAAGACCGCGAATGTCGTGCTCAACATGGCCTTTGGCGAGCACACCATGGCGGTCGACACGCATGTCTTCCGCGTCGGCAACCGCACCGGGCTTGCGCCCGGCAAGACGCCGCTCGAGGTCGAGCTCGGTCTCGAAAAGGTGATCCCCGCCGAGTTCATGCTGCACGCCCATCATTGGCTGATTCTGCACGGCCGCTACACCTGTCTCGCGCGCAAGCCGCGCTGCGAGGTTTGCCTGATCAACGATCTCTGCCGCTGGCCGGAGAAGACGGTCTGAGTGCCGCGCCGGGCGCGTCACCGCATCTGCCGCGCCGGCTCGATCAGTTCGGGCCGCGGACCGGATAGCCGCTTGTGCATGTGGACCATGAAGGCCATGCCGAAGATCGGCGTCGCCAAATTCACGATCGGAATCGAGACGAAGGCGGCGATGAAGAGACCGGCGGTGAAGATGGTTGCGGCGTTGTCGCGCCGCATCGCCTTGGCTTGCTCCGGCGGGCGGAAGCGCATGGCCGCGAGCTCGAAATATTCTCGGCCGAGCAGCCAGGCGGCAGCGAGGAAGAAGATCAGGAAGCCGGCGCCGGCGAAGAGTACCAGCGGCAACGCGATCAGATAAACCACAATCGTCAGCAGCGCGGTCTTGATGCCCTCGAGGATTGCCTGGCCGAATGGCAGCGCAACGCCCGGCCGCTCGGCGGGATAATGCTCACGCTCGACGACGTCGGCGACGTCGTCGACGAACAGGCTCGCCACCAGCGAGGTGATCGCGGGCATCAGGAAGACGCCGCCGAACACGACGCCGAGGCCCGCTGCGATCGAGACGATCCACGAGAGGACTTCAAGCGAGGAATGCCAGCCGGGCCCGAGCAGGCCCTCCAGCCAGACCTCGCCAGAGGTCGCAAACCAGCTGAGGAGCCGCTGCAGGCCGATCGCCAGGATGGTGATCAGCACCAGCGCAAGCCCGATCGATCGCCACAGGATCGAGCGCATCGGCGGCGAGATCATTTGCGACAACGCCTTCACGGCGGCATCCAGCATGGGGACCCTCTGAAATAAGCAACACGCGAGAGGTAGACACCCAATGTGGCATCGGCAAGGGCGGCTTCATTCTTACCTTCTCCCCTTGTGGGAGAAGGTGGCGCGAAGCGCCGGATGAGGGGTTGTTTCGCATTCAAATGAGAGTTGGATGTGCGGAGACATACCCCTCACCCGTCTCACCGCTCCGCGGTGAGCCACCCTCTCCCGCAAGGGGAGAGGGGTCGGCACCGCGTGTGCGGCTAGTTGCTACTCATGCCGATGGCCCTGCCTGTGCTTGCGCGCCTTTACGTGCTTGGCTTCGCCGGTCGGGATCATCACCACGCGACCGTAGCGCACGCCGCGTTCGGCGATGATGTGATCGGCGAAATGCTTGACCTCGGAGGCGGCGCCGCGCAGCGCCGTCATCTCCATGCAATTGTCGTCGTCGAGATGGACGTGCAGGGTCGCCAGCGCGAGGTCGTGATGGCCATGGAATTCCTGCACCAAGCGTTTTGAGAGATCTCGGGCGGCGTGGTCATAGACGTAGACGAGCCCCGCGACGCAGGAGCCGGTCTGCGTGGTATCCTCGCTGCTCTTCTGCAGGCCGGCGCGGGCGAGATCGCGGATGATCTCGCTGCGGTTCTGGTAACCGCGCGCTTCCGCCGCCGCGTCGATCTCCGCCAGCAGATCATCCTCGATCGTGATCGTAATTCGCTGCATCAGATATCTCTCCTCGCGTGTCGCTTGGCCTGTCCGGGCTACCTATATCTTGCCTGGCCGCGCAAGCGATTCACAACCTGGTCGCACGCAGCCGTAGCGCATTCCCGACCACGCTCACCGAGGACAGCGCCATCGCCGCCGCAGCGATGATCGGCGAGAGCAGCAGGCCGAACGCCGGATAGAGGATGCCGGCTGCGATCGGGATGCCCGCGGCGTTGTAGATGAAGGCGAAGAACAGGTTCTGGCGGATGTTGCTCATCGTCGCCTGCGACAGTCTTCGCGCGCGCACGATGCCGACGAGATCGCCCTTGAGCAGGGTCACGCCAGCGCTCTCCATTGCCACATCGGTGCCGGTGCCCATTGCGATGCCGACTTCGGCGGCCGCCAGCGCTGGCGCGTCGTTGACGCCGTCGCCGGCCATCGCGACGCTGCGGCCGGCCTTTTGCAGCTTGGCGACCACCGCGCTCTTCTGGTCCGGCAGCACCTCGGCCTCGACCTCGGCGATGCCGAGCCGGCGCGCCACCGCTTGCGCCGTGGTGCGGTTGTCGCCGGTCAGCATGATGACCTTGATGCCTTCGGCCGCGAGTGCCTTCAGCGCCTCCGGGGTCGACGCCTTGACCGGATCGGCGATCGCGAACAGGCCGGCGAGCCGGCCGTCCACGGCCATGTTGATCACCGTCGCACCGTCGCCGCGCAGCCGCTCGGCTTCGGCGTCGAGCAGCTTGGTGTCGATTCCGATCGACGACAAATATCTGGCATTGCCGAGCACGATGCTCTTGCCCTCGACCTTGCCGGTCGCGCCCTTGCCGGTCGGCGAGTCAAAATGCTCGACTTGCTCAAGAGTGAGCTGCTTCTCCTTTGTCGCGCGCACGATCGCGTCGGCCAGGGGATGCTCGCTGGCACGCTCGACGCTGGCGGCGAGGCGAAGGACGTCATCCTCGGCAAAGCCGGCAGCCGGCACGATCGCCACCACCTTGGGCTTGCCCTCGGTCAGCGTGCCGGTCTTGTCGACCACCAGCGTGTCGATCTTCTCCATTCGCTCCAGCGCCTCGGCGTTCTTGATCAGCACGCCTCCTTGTGCACCGCGGCCCACACCGACCATGATCGACATCGGAGTCGCAAGCCCGAGCGCACAGGGGCAGGCGATGATCAGCACGCTGACGGCTGCGACGAGACCGAAGGCGAGACGCGGCTCTGGTCCAAACCAAGCCCAGGCAGCGAAGGCCGCGAGCGCGACAACGATCACGGCCGGCACGAACCAGCCGGCGACCTGGTCGGCCAAGCGCTGGATCGGCGCGCGCGAGCGCTGTGCGTCGGCGACCATCTGCACGATCTGCGACAGCAGCGTCTCGCGCCCGACCTTGTCGGCACGCATGATGAAGCTGCCGGACTGATTCAGCGTGCCGGCGATCACCTTGGCTCCGCTCTCCTTGGTGACCGGCATGGATTCGCCCGTGACGAGTGATTCGTCGAGCGAAGAGCGGCCTTCGAGAAGGATGCCGTCGACCGGCACCTTCTCGCCGGGGCGGACGCGCAGACGGTCGCCAGCATGCAGCGTATCGATCTCGACCTCGTGCTCGCTGCCATCAGGCTCGACGCGTCGTGCGGTCTTCGGCGCGAGCTGGAGCAGCGCCTTGATCGCGCCCGAGGTCGCATCACGTGCGCGCAGCTCCAGCACCTGGCCGAGCAGCACCAGCACCGTGATCACGGCAGCTGCCTCGAAATAAACGGCGACCGCACCCTCATGGCCACGGAAGGTATCAGGGAATATTTGCGGCGCGACGGTGCCGAGGACGCTGTAGACATAGGCCACCCCTGTGCCCATCGCGATCAGCGTGAACATGTTGAGGTTGCGCGTCCGCAGCGACTGCCAGCCGCGGACGAAGAATGGCCAGCCGGCCCACAGCACCACCGGCGTGGCGAAGAAGAGCTGGAGCCAGTTCGACAATGTCGGATCGATCCAGCTGTGCGGGCCGGCGAGGTGGCCGCCCATCTCCAGCACCACGGCCGGCAGTGCCAGCGCCCCGCCGATCCAGAACCGCCGTGTCATGTCGGCGAGCTCGGGATTGGGACCGGCCTCCAGACTCGCGACTTCCGGCTCCAAGGCCATGCCGCAGATCGGGCAGCTACCGGGGCCGACTTGGCGGATCTCGGGGTGCATCGGGCAGGTGTAGATCGTGCCCGCGGGCATCTCGGGCTCGGGCGCCTTGTCCTTGGCGAGGTACTTGGCGGGATCGGTGGCGAACTTGGTGTGGCAGCCGGCCGAGCAGAAATGGAACGTCTCGCCGTGATGTGTGAGGTGGTGCTTCGAGGTCGTGGGATCGACCGTCATGCCGCAGACGGGATCGAGGACCTTCGTCGCGACACCGCCATGGTCATGCCCGTGATGATGATCGGCGTGGCCGGCATGATCGCCGTGGCCGCCGCAGCAGGAGGATGCCGGCTTTGCGGCCGGCGCGGCTTTCCTGGAACAGCCGCATCCGGCATGTGTTTCCTGCTTGTGATGGTCCCCGTGGTCGGCGTCGTTCATGGCGAGGCTCCGCCCTTGCAATTGATACCCTAGGGGGGTATATAGGCCCCATGCGCATGGACATCAAGACATCTGTCGGAAAACGTCTCGGCCGGATCGAGGGTCAGGTTCGCGGCCTCTCGAAAATGGTGGAGGAAGATCGCTACTGCATCGACATCGTCACGCAAATCTCGGCGGTGCGCGCCGCGCTGCGCCGGGTCGAGGAGGAGATCCTGAAGGATCACGTCGCCCATTGCGTCGAGCACGCCATCGCCAGTGGCGACAAGGCCGATCAGCGCGAGAAGATCGCGGAGCTGATGGCAGTGATCGGACGGGCGGAGCGGTAGGTTCCTACTTTCGCGATTGCAAGCCAACGGTCCGCGCGAAGCGCGGCCCGATGACAGGCTCCGCGAAGCAATCCAGAATCTCACCGCGGCGGCAGTCTGGATTGCTTCGCTGCGCTCGCAATGACTGTAGAATGACTTTGCAAAGGGACGCGCGAGATACGCCCCAGCGTCGTCCTGGCGAAAGCCAGGACCCATACCGCGGAATCTCTCGGCTGCGCGCGGTAATCGTACCCAACGCGGAGCCTTCGTCAAACTGCACTCTGGGGTAACGGGTCCTGGCTTTCGCCAGGACGACAGCGGGGAGGCGGTCTACGCCACCCTCTCCCTTGCCCGTCCCCGCCGCCGCGGGCGGTACATCGCCAATCTCTTTAGCAGCGGGAAATGCTCCGACATTCGTTCGGCCATCTCGGCAGGTTGCTTGCTCACTTCTTCAGCCGAAATTTCAGCCGGCGTCGCTTCGTCAGACGCCTCAGGAACGAGCGGCGGCGCACGGAGCGTTTCTGGAAACACACTGAATGTGCCCGCCACCTCCTCGAGCGGCTTCTGCTTGTCGGCCCAGTGCAAGGCTGTGTAGTCGAAGCCGTGCACGATGGTGGGTTTCACGACTTCGAAATAGGGCGAGATGTCGAAGTCGCGGGGCATGTAGAGCGAGGAATCGCGGATGTGCAGAATTTCGCGGCGAGCGGCGCGGCTGCCGGCCTTGGTGATCTTCGGCAGGATCGGGTAGCGCACGGCGTCGAACGCCTGCGCGATCAGCGCCGAGCAGATGATCTTGGTGGGATCGCCCGATCCCAGCGCGATCATGCGCCGCCGCCAGCGCTGTGGTATCGGCAGCGGGAACAGGAAGCGCATGAGGTCGACGATGTTTTTGGTGTCGTAGCCGAAGCCGATGCGGTTGATCGCATAACGGCAGACGGTGGTACGGTCCTCATAGGACAGCCCGACCGGGCGGCAGAGGCGGGTGTGATAGGGAAAATATTTCGACAAAGGCGCAGAGGTGACGCCCTCGCCGATATTGGCCTCGATCAGCACATGCGGCTCGCCGTCAGCCTCCTCCGCGCCCTCGATCGGACCGACATAGAGCGCAGCGTGCGACCAGGTCGACTGCGTCAGATATTTGATGATACCGGAGATGCGGTTGTTGCCTTCGACCAGCAGCACGTCGCCAGGCTCGATGACGCCGCGCAGGTGCTCCGGGTCGCTCGGCGTGAACGGCTCGTAGCCCGGCACCTCCTTCGAGAGGTACGCGGCAATCAGCTTGCCGACCGAGTCCAGGACCGTCCCCATCTCAAACTCCCCCCAGGGCCTTTTCCGGCCGTCTTTTTCCCTTCTCTATCATGGTCCAAACGTGTTGCAATTCGGTTCATCACTCTGTGAGATCAAGTACGATTGATTCACCATGATGGTTGCTGCGCAACATCAGATACGGCAAGGTTCGCGGGCTGTTCCCATACGTCGCAAGTCCCCGGAAACCATGACATGACTATCACGCGCCGCGGCTTCCTTTCGGCGTCGGCGGGCCTTGCCGCGATGCCTGTGCTGCGCGCGACCGCCGCGACCCCGCCGCGGGAGGCCGATGTCGTCGTGATTGGCGCGGGGGCTGCGGGGATTGCCGCAGCGCGGCGCATCATGGCCGCCAACCGCAGGGTTGTGGTGGTGGAAGCGGCGGCCCAGATCGGCGGCCGTTGCATCACGGATAGCACGATTTTCGGCACGCCGTTCGACCGCGGCGCGCGCTGGATGCACAATCCCGACACCAATCCGATGATCCGGCTGGCGCGCAGCGCCGGGCTCGACGTGCTGCCGGCGCCATCGGGCCAGAAAATGCGCATCGGCCGCCGCAATGCGCGCGCCGGCGAAACCGAGGAGTTCCTGGCCGCGCTGGTCCGCACCAACCGTGCCATCGACGACGCCGCGCGCGGCAAGCTGGACACCTCTTGCGCCTCCGTGCTGCCGAAGGATCTCGGCGACTGGGCTGGCGCGACCGAGTTCATGCTGGGCGCGGGCTTCGCGGGCAAGGATCTGAAGGAGCTTTCGGCCATCGACAAGGCCCGCGCGCAGGACCGCAATGGCGCGATCGCCTGCCGCCAGGGTCTGGGGACGCTGATCGCGAAACTCGGCGAGCAGGCGCCGGTGGTGCTGTCGACGCCGGTGAGCCGGATCGTCTGGAGCAATCGCGATGTCGGAGTGGAGACCCCAAGCGGCAAGATCGCGGCCCGCGCCGCCATCATCACCGTCTCGACCAACGTACTGACCTCTGGCGCGATCAAGTTCGGACCCGACATTCCGAAACGCACGCTGGACGCGGCATCGAAGCTCACCCTCGGCAGCTACGATCGCATCGTGCTGCAACTGCCGGGCAACCCGCTCGGACTGTCGCGCGACGACACCCTGATCGAGCAGAGCAATTCGACGCGTACGGCGCTGTTGTTCGCCAATATCGGCGGCTCCGTGCTGTGCTCAATCGACGTCGGCGGCTCGTTCGGCCGCGATCTCTCCGGACAGGGCGAGCAGGCGATGACGGCTTTCGCGAAGGAGTGGATCACCAAACTGTTCGGCAGCGAAGCTGCGGCCGCCGTGCAGAAGACCAGCGCGACGCGCTGGAATGCCTCGCCTTATGTCATGGGCGCGATGTCGGCGGCCGCGCCCGGCGGTCACCTCTCGCGAAAGGTTTTGACGGAGCCGATCGGCAACATGTTCCTTGCCGGCGAAGCCACGCATGAGACGCTGTGGGGCACCGTCGACGGCGCCTGGGAAAGCGGCGAACGCGCCGCGGACGCCGCGCTGCGCAAGATCGGCGCGCTCAAAGACGAGCCGGCGGATGTCCCGACGCAGTCGACCAAGAAGCGACGCGTGCCGCGGCAGTGAGGCAATCAGTCCCCAAACACTCCGCTGTCGTCCCTGCGAACGCAGGGACCCACAAACCACAGGGAGAGCTTGGCGAAGACCAGCAGATAAAAGATCTTCGTCGGGGCGGTCACTCGTGCCTAATCGATAGATCACGCGGTATGGTTCCCCTGCATTCGCAGGGGACGACAGCATTGGTTTACCGCAATATCCCATCCAGCACCGGCAGCCCGGCAATCACCGCCAGCGCGATCAACGCGTAGCAGATGCCGCGAAACACCTTCTCACTCGCGCGGCCGAACAGTGATGCACCGAACGCGACGCCGATCGCATAGACCGGGCCGACGATCAGCGAAAGCGCGAGCGACTCGCGCGAGATCAGGCCCGTGCTCGCGTAACTCACCATCGAGAAGAAATCCGACGCGCCGAAGAACAGCACGATGTTGGCGCGCGCGACGATCGGCGCAATCGGACGGCCGAGCCAATACCCGACGATCGGTGGACCGCCGGTCTGCGCCAGCCCGCTACAGAAGCCGGAAAGGCCGCCGATGCCGACCGAGAGCCAGGTGTGGTCCTTGCCGCGATAGCGCCAGCCCGACAGCAGCAGGAGCAGCAGCGCGGCGACGAAGCAGGAGATGATCCAGCGCGTGGTGACGGGCTCGAGTACGCTGAGGAAATAGGTCCCAAGGGGCACGCCGATCAGCGCGCCCAGCACGATCACGGCCGTGGCCTTGCAGTCCGCCTTGCGCCAGGCGTCGGGCAGGAGCGGCGCGGCCGCGACGAAATCGATCACGAGCAGCAAGGCAGCCACGAGCCGCGGCGCAGCGATGCTGCTCGCCAGCGGCATGAAGATCAGCGCCGAACCGAACCCGGAGAAGCCGCGGGCGGTGCCCGAAACGAACGCGACAGCGCAGAGCGCCATCGCAATGGTGAGGCTGACGTCCTTCGGCAGAAAGTCCGTCAGGCTCATCCGCGAAGAGTGCCGCCGGTCTTCTTCGTCACCTCGGCCACGACCTTCGCGGCCACAGCCTCGATCTCCTGGTCAGTCAGCGTCTTCTCGCGCGGCTGGATCGTGACCGCGATCGCGATCGACTTCTTGCCGTCATCGATGCCCTTGCCCTCGTAGACGTCGAAGACGCTGACCCCCGTGATCAGCTTCTTGTCGACGCCTTGCGCCGCGCGCACGATGTCGCCGGCCTTGACTGTGCGATCGACGATAAAGGCGAAGTCGCGCATAACAGGCTGGAACGCCGACAGCTCGATCGCAGGCTTGGCGCGGGTCGGCTTCTTCTTCGCCTCCGGAATGCGGTCGAGGATCACCTCGAACACGATCAGCGGGCCGTCGGCCCCGAGCGCCTCGAGCGCGCGCGGGTGCATCTCGCCGAAATAGCCAAGCACGTTCTGCGGACCGATCTGGATCGTGCCCGAACGCCCCGGATGCAGCCAGCCGGGGCCACCGGCGACGATCTGAAGCGCCTGCATCGGCGCGCCGGCAGCGGCGAGCACCGCCAGCGCATCGGCTTTGGCGTCGAACACATCAGCCTGCGCCGAGCCGGACCAGTGCCGGCCGAGACCTTCCGAGGACGCAAAGCCGCGGCGTACGCCGCTCGCCGCCATGAACTGATCTTGCGGGCGGTCTCCCCTGAACAGCTGCCCGACCTCGAACAGCGCGACGTCGCCAAAGCCGCGATCGGCATTGGCCTGCGCCGCCGCGAGCAGGCCCGCGAGTAGCGTCGGGCGCATGTCGGAAAGGTCGGATGCGATCGGGTTCGCCACCTCGAGCTCGCGCTGGCCGCCGCCGAACAATTTTGCCGCGGGTTTTGCGATAAACGACCACGTCACGGCCTCGACCATGCCGCGGCTCGCCAGCGCGCGCCGCGCGCGCCGGGTGCGCAGCTGAAGCGGGGTCAGCACAGGCTTGCGTGCGTCTTCGCCGCGCTCGAACGGCGTCATCGGCACTTTGTCGACACCGAAGATGCGCACGATCTCTTCGACGATGTCGGCCTTGCCGTGCACGTCGGTGCGCCAGGAGGGAACTGCGACCTTCACCACCGGGCCTGGGCCCGCCATCATGAAGCCGAGATGGGTCAGGATGCGCTTCATCTCCGGCTGGGGCACCTCGATGCCGGACAGACGCTTGACTTCGGTGACCGGGAAATCGATCACGCGGTCGTCGCCGAAGGCCTTGCCGACCACGGCGGTCTCGGACGGCGTGCCGCCGCACAACTCCATCACCAGCTTGGTCGCGAGCTCGAGCCCCGGCACCATGAAGGCCGGATCGACGCCACGCTCGAAGCGGTAGCGCGCATCCGAATTCACACCGAGCTTGCGGCCGGTCTGGGCGATGTTGATCTCGTTCCACAGCGCCGATTCGATCAGAACGTCGGTGGTGTTCTCGTCGCAGCCCGAGGCCTCGCCGCCCATGATGCCGGCAAGCGATTCGACGCCGTGCTCATCCGCGATCACGCAGATATTGGGATCGAGATTGTAGGTGCGGCCGTCGAGCGCCAGCAGGCTCTCGCCCTCGCGGGCGCGCCGTACGACGAGATTGCCGCTCACTTTCTTGGCGTCGAACACATGTAGCGGCCGTGCGCGATCGAACGTCATGAAATTGGTGATATCGACCAGCGCGTTGATCGGGCGCAGCCCGATCGCGGTCAGCCGCTTCTGGAGCCATTCCGGCGACGGGCCGTTCTTGACGTCGCGCACGAGGCGCAGCGCGAAGCCCGGGCACAGCGTGGCGTCTTCGACCGTCACTTTCACCGGGCAGGGGAATTCGCCCTTGATCGGCTTGATCGTGGGGTCCTTGAACTTGCCCATGTCGGCAGCGGCAAGATCGCGCGCGATTCCGTGCACGCCTGTGCAGTCCTGCCGGTTCGGGGTCAGGTTGATCTCGATCACGGGATCGCCAAGCGCGGCCCATTCGGCGTAGCCGGCGCCGATCGGCGCGTCCGCAGGCAATTCCATGATGCCGTCATGGTCGTTGGATATCTGCAGCTCGGCCGCCGAGCACAGCATGCCGCGGCTCTCGACGCCGCGGATGGTGCCGACCCCGAGCGTGATGTCCTTGCCGGGAATGTAGGTGCCGGGCGGCGAGAACACGCTGACGAGCCCGGCCCGCGCATTCGGCGCGCCGCACACGACCTGCACCGGCGCGCCACCGTCACCGGTGTCGACCATGCAGACCCGCAGGCGATCCGCATTCGGATGCTGCTCGGCCGAGATCACCTTCGCAATGGTGAAGGGCTTCAGCGCCTTCGCCTTGTCCTCGATGTTCTCGACCTCGAGCCCGATCATGGTGAGCTTGTCGGCGAGCCTTTCCAGGGGCTCGTCGGTGTCGAGATGATCCTTCAGCCAGGAGAGGGTGAATTTCATGGCTGTGTGCCTCGGTTCTTGTCGGTGTTTACGAATTGATCTTGGTCGGTGCCAGTGTTCCCTCCCCCCTTGTGGGGGAGGGGCAGGGAGGGGGGTAAGCCGCGCGCTCTGACGGAAGCTGCCTGGCGGATTGCCTCGACAACTCCCTCAAGGTTTGACATCACCTGCTCATTCGTGAAACGCAGAACCTGAAATCCTTCCGCGACGAAGAACGCATCACGACGCTGATCTGCCTTCTGCCGTTCCTCGAAATTGTGAGATTCTCCATCGAGCTCGATAATTAGCTTCGATGAGAAGCACACGAAATCGGCGATGTAACTCCCGATCGGTGTCTGACGTCGGACGCCCAGGCCATCCATGCGATTAGCTTTCAGATATCGCCATAGCAGTGTCTCAGCGCGCGTCATCGTGCGGCGAAGTTGCTTCGCTCGGCTGCGCTGACGGTCGCTCACCACTGTGTGCGGCATCTGCGGCTACCCCCCTCCCTGACCCTCCCCCACAAGGGGGGAGGGAACGGAAAGGGTCTTTGTGGAATTGCTCCCAGCGCTGACCATCACGAGCTCAGCCCCCCAGCCAGCGTCGGTACCTCCAGCGGCTTGAAGCCGTAATGGGACAGCCAGCGGACGTCGCTGTCGAACAGCTGGCGCAGATCGGCGATGCCGTATTTCAGCATGGCAATGCGGTCGATGCCCATGCCCCAGGCAAAGCCCTGGTACTCGTCGGGATCGATGCCGCAGGCGCGCAGCACGTTCGGATGCACCATGCCGCAGCCGAGAATCTCCAGCCAGTCCTCGCCCTCGCCGAAGCGGATCTCGCCCTTGTCGCGACGGCACTGGATGTCGACTTCAAGCGAGGGCTCGGTGAACGGGAAGAACGAGGGACGGAAGCGCATGTTGATGTGGTCGACCTCGAAGAACGCCTTGCAGAACTCGTGCAGGATCCATTTGAGGTGGCCGAGATGCGAGTGCTTGTCGATGACGAGGCCTTCGACCTGGTGGAATTGCGGCGTGTGGGTCGCGTCCGAATCGATGCGGTAAGTGCGACCCGGGCAGATCACGCGAATGGGCGGCTTCTGGCTCAGCATGGTGCGCACCTGCACCGGCGAGGTGTGGGTCCGCAGCAGCATGCGCGAGCCGTCTTCCTTCGGATGAAAGAAGAAGGTGTCGTGCATCTCGCGCGCGGGATGGCCTTCCGGAAAATTCAGCTTGGTGAAGTTGTAATCATCCGTCTCGATATCGGGGCCTTCGGCGACCGAGAATCCCATGTCGGCGAAGATCGTGGTCAACTCGTCCCAGACCTGGCTCAGCGGGTGGATTCGGCCGGCCTCGGCCGCGGCATCGCGCAAGGGCAGCGTGACATCGATGGTCTCGGCGGCCAGCCGGGCATCGAGCGCCGCCGACTTCAAGACGTCGCGCTTTGCTGCGAGCGCCTCGGTGACCTTGTCCTTGGCCTGGTTGATCGCGGCGCCTTGCGTCTTGCGCTCGTCCGGCGACATCTTGCCGAGCGTTGCGAGCAGTGCGGAGATCGAGCCCTTCTTGCCAAGGGCTGCGACACGCACGGCTTCGAGCGCCGCCTCGTCCGCCGCGGCGGTGATGTCGGTGATGATCTGGGCTTCGAGCTGGGCAAGATCGGTCATGGCAATCCCTTTTGGCCAGGATGCTGAGCCGATGATCCTAGCCCGTCACACCCGGCGCGCTGCCGGGCATCCACGTCTGAGAAGTATGCTTGCGCAAGAGATGACGGCCGGGGCAGTAAGGCGGCAAGACGCGCCTCTGCCCGGGCCATCACAAGCTGAACGCTGTGCAGAGCACAGTGGAGGACGGCTACGCCGCCAGCGCGGCGTCGGCCCTGTTACGCCGCAAGCGCGGCCTTGGCCTTCTCGGCGATCGCCTGGAACGAGGCGGGCTCGTTGATCGCGAGATCCGACAGCACCTTGCGGTCCACGGTGACGCCAGATTTGGCGAGGCCGTCGATAAATCGGCTGTAGGTCAGGCCGAACGGACGGACTGCGGCGTTGAGGCGCTGGATCCAGAGCGCGCGGAATGTCCGCTTTTTGCGCTTGCGGTCACGGAAGGCATATTGCATGGCCTTCTCGACCGCCGGCTTGGCGGCGCGGATGGTGTTCTTGCGGCGGCCATAGAAGCCCTTGGCGGCCTTGTAGACTTTCTTGTGCTTGGCGTGGGCGGTCACACCGCGTTTGACGCGAGACATGACAAAAATCCTTCAGAGATGACTTCGGTTTCGGATCGCCGCGCGAACGCGGCGCGAGGTGGCAGTGATCGTGGACGCGATCAGGCGTTCGGCAAGAAGTACTTCTTGACGTTGTCGCCGTCGGTCTTGAACAGCACGCGGGTGCCGCGCAGCTGACGGATCTGCTTCTTCGTCCGCTTGATCATGCCGTGACGCTTGCCGCGCTGGGCGTGCATCACTTTGCCGGTGGCAGTCACCTTGAAGCGCTTTTTAGCGCCCGATTTGGTCTTCAGCTTGGGCATTTGGCTCTCCTATGGCCGCAACAGAAATCCGCCCGTGAAGGCGGCTGGCCGTCTAAAATGCTCGTTAGAGCGTTGATTGTGCTCAGGTTTTGCGAACGAGCGCGAAACCCGCACGAAACACCGCCACGGCAGCCCTTAATCAGCCGGGCGATGAAGGCTGGGCTTATGACAGAGCGGGAGCCAAATGGCAACGATGAACCGCCGGAACCTAGCCGCCGACTATTTGGGGTTGCTACCCCCAATGTCCACGCCTCATGTCCGGAGCAGGACCCAATGGCCCATTTCCCGCGATCGATTTCCTCTTTCTCCAGCTTTGCGCGCCCGCGCCGCCTGGGGCTGCTCGCCGTGCTGGCCGCTGCCATGGCGCCTTCAACTGCCGATGCCCGGGTCAGCGGCTATGACGGCATCTGGAATGTCACCTTCGCCACCACACGGGGCAATTGCAGCTCCGGCTACAGCGTCCCCTTCACCATCACCGGCAGCCGGGTGTCGTCCGCCGGCGGCGGCCGGGTGTCCGGCAAAGTCAATCGCGGCGGCGCTGTGGCGGTCCAGGTCTGGGTCGGCGCCACCCACGCCAGCGGCGGCGGCCGGCTCGCCGGCATGAACGGCGCCGGCTCGTGGAACGGCATCATTTCCGGCGACCGCTGTAGCGGCACCTGGCAGGCGACGAGAACCTGACAAACAAAACGGCCCGCCGGAGATCCGGACGGGCCGTTGAATTCTCAGTCCCAAAGAGCCGGCGTCAGCGCGGCGCCAGAACCATCACGACCTGGCGACCCTCGAACCTTGCGTCCTGCTCGACCTTGGCGAGCTCGGCGACGTCGGTTTTGATCTTGTCCAGAAGCTTGGTGCCGATCTCCTGGTGCGCCATTTCGCGACCACGATAGCGCAGCGTGATCTTGACCTTGTCGCCCTCTTCGAAGAACCGCTGCATCGCGCGCATCTTCACGTCGTAATCGTGATCGTCGATCATCGGACGGAGCTTGATCTCCTTGATCTCGACGGTCTTCTGCCGCTTGCGGGCTTCGGCGGCTTTCTTCTGAGCGGAATACTTGTACTTCCCGTAGTCCATGATCTTGCAGACGGGAGGGCTGGTATTCGGCGAAATCTCGACCAGATCCATGCCGGCTTCCTGAGCCATCTTGATGGCCAGGACCGTCTCGACCGTGCCTTTGTTGTCACCGGTTTGATCGATCAGCTGGATTTGCGCATTGCGGATATCATCATTGATGCGCGGCCCGTCTTTGCTGGCAGCGGGCGGAGCTTTATTAGGACGGCGAATGGGTGGTTCTCCAAAGTTGTGAAGGAAGCGGCTATCTTGAAGGAAGATGCGTTTGCCGGCAAGCAAGTCGCTCGTGCGAGAGGCGAAAAACCCTCAAATGCGAGGCATTTTGGCCACGCCCGTTGGCACGCAGACGACATAGACACCTTGGTTCTGTTCCGCAAGCGTCCCAAACGGCCAATGCCGAGGTCGGATTGTGCTGGCGGACGTGTCCAAACAGCTCAAACAGCACAGCCAGAGTAAACGTTCCATGACCGATGCAATTTCCGATACCGTGCTCGACTTCATCACCGTGGGCGAAGGCCCGTTGGCGCGCAGAATTGCGGTGCGCCGCCGCGCCGGAAAAGGCCCCGGGCTGGTCTGGCTCGGCGGATTCAAATCGGACATGCAGGGCAGCAAGGCCATGGCGCTGGATGCCTGGGCCGGGGAGCACGGCCGCGCAATGGTCCGATTCGACTATTCCGGTCACGGCGAATCCTGCGGCGATTTCGCCGATGGAACCATCGGACGCTGGCTGGAGGAGAGCGTAGCAGTGTTCGAGCGCTTCTGCGCCGGCCCGCAAATCCTGATCGGCTCGTCCATGGGCGGCTGGATGGCACTGCTGCTCGCGCGCGAGATCAAGAAGCGCCAGGAGACGCAACAGGCCGTGGCCTCGCTGTCCGGTCTCGTCCTGATCGCGCCGGCGCCCGACTTCACCGAGGAGCTGATGTGGAAGAACTTTTCGCCGGCGGTGAAGAAAGAGATCGAGACCAAGGGCCTCTGGCTGCGGCCGTCGGACTATGGCGACGGCTCGCCCTATCCGATTACGCGAAATCTGATCGAGGAGGGACGCAATCACCTGGTGCTCGGCAGCGCCATCGATCTCGGCTGCCCCATCCGCATCCTGCAGGGCGCGAAAGATCCCGACGTGCCATGGCAGCACGCCTTCGCGCTGACACATCGCCTGCCGGCTGACGACGTCGTGCTGACCATGATCCAGGACGGCGATCACCGCCTCTCCCGCCCGCAGGACATCGCGCGCATTCTTGCCGCCGTGGCGGAGATCGGGTGAAACTGCCGCTCAGCACTCGATGTCATCGTCCGACTTGAGCGGACGATCCGGTATTCCAGAGGCCGTCATACCTAAGCCGAGAAGCCGCGGCGTACTGGATGCGCCGGCAAGCCGGGGCATGACAGAGAACGGGGAGGGAGAAATGCCAATGACCACCGTCGCCATGCTGCGTGCGTTCTGCGACGCGGTCGAGCAGCGCAACGGCAAAGCGTTCGCCGCCCTCTTCACTGAGGACGGCATCTACCACGACGTCTTCTACGGTGTCTTCACCGGTCGCGAGAAGATCGCCGAGCTGATCGACGACTGGTTCTATCGCACGGCGACCGATTTCCGCTGGGACATGCACGATCCCGTCACCGACGGCACCACGCTCTATGCGCGCTACACCTTCAGCTATCGTTCGACCCTGCTGGACGCGAATGGCGCGCGGGCGATGTTCGAGGGCGTGGCGATAATGACGCTGCGTGAGGGCAAGATTGCCAGCTATCACGAAGTTGCCAACACTGCGCCGGCGTTCGTCGACCTGAAGTTTGCGCCGGAGCGGATCGCGAAGATCGTGGCCAAGCAGGGCGCCGAGCTGAAGGCGCGCCCGGAAATGCAGCGGCATTTGGCGTAACTGTCTCCACTCGTCATTCCGGGGCGCGGCCCTTGGCGCGAGCCCGGAACGACGAGTAGAGAGAGCGCTACCGCTTCGACGGATTCGCCATCGGCTTGCGCTGCGCCAGTGCGGCGACCGTGGCGGTCCCGATCGGTCCCTGTTCATCATAGAGCCAGCATTCGCCGATCGCGACGCCATCAGTGGCGTGATGGTTCACCACCTCGAATCCGATCCAGTTTGTGATCGGCAGGCGATGCAGATAGATGGTGACGTCGCTGTTGATGTAGCCGAGCCCCCTGTCGCCGGCATTGGCAAACGGGCTGGCGAAATCGGCGCCGGTGGCGACACGGACGAACGGCGTCATCGCCACGCCCGCGACGAGCTCGCGCACCTCGCTCATCCAGAGCCGGCGCGGGCCGAGCGAGCCCATATGGCCGACGATCGGGCGCGTCGTCCATTTGCCGTTCATGCCGAGCCTGGGATCGGTGGGCTTGGGAATGTCGGCCGGCTTCGGCACGTCCCAGTTCGGCGGTGACCAGACATTGCCTTCGGGATTTTGCGTCTTGCGCAGCAGCTGGCAAGACGCCCGCGCCATGCTGACGCCACCGGAGACAAACTCCGCCTCGACCACGCGGATGCGCAGGCCGTCGCGCACCAGGCGCGTCGTCACTTCAATCGGCTTGTCGATGGTCGGTAGCCGAAACATATCGACGGTGAGCCGCGCCGGCACCAATTCGGGGCCGGAATGACGCTCCTCGATGACGAAGCCGAGCAGGCCGATGATGACGCGTCCGTGCAGCGATTTCGGATCCCAGGGACCGTTGGCGACTTCCGTCGGATGGAATGTGTCGCCGTCGCGGGTAAAGAAAGGCATGTTTGTCATGAGGCGCGAGATTGAAGAAAGGCGCGGGGAAATCAAGGCCCTCAACCCTCATGGTGAGGAGGCGCGAAGCGCCGTCTCGAACCATGCAGGCTCCGCTGCGGCAGCTCGGCCTCGATCCTTCGAGATGCCGCTGCGCGGCTCCTCAGGATGAGGAGCTAACCGTGAATTCTGCGCGCCACTCCTCACGAACACTCTCGTCGGGCTCGCGATCGAGAACCTGCAGCCTCACCTCGGCAAACGCCTCGCGCTCCACCAATTGCCCCAGCGCCCACACCGCCGCCCCACGCACCAGTGGGCTTGCATCGTCGAGCAATCGCCGCGCCTCCGCAGCCAGCGCTAGCTCCCCGGAGTTGCCAATCGCGAT
The DNA here is from genome assembly GCF_023073795.1 of Bradyrhizobium sp. 159. Lineage (NCBI taxonomy): Bacteria > Pseudomonadati > Pseudomonadota > Alphaproteobacteria > Hyphomicrobiales > Nitrobacteraceae > Bradyrhizobium > Bradyrhizobium sp. 159. Next base: position 216,866 of record NZ_JADPKE010000101.1, read on the forward strand.
CAGCACGTTCCGTACGAAGCGATTGCGGCCGATGCGCTTCAGCGGCGACTTCGTGAACAGCGTGCGGAATGAAGCATCGTCGAGCCGGGCCAGCGCCGCGAGCGCAGGCGCGCGCAGCTCGTCACGCGCCGCGAGCTTGGCCTCGCGACCCTCCTGCGCGAACTTGTTCCAGGGGCAGGCGGCAAGACAATCATCGCAGCCATAGATCCGATTGCCCATGGCCTTGCGAAATTCGCGCGGGATCGGACCCTTGTTCTCGATGGTGAGGTACGAGATGCAGCGCCGCGCATCGAGCTTGTAGGGCGCAGGGAACGCCGCGGTCGGGCAGATGTCGAGACAGGCCCGGCACGAGCCGCAATGGTCGATCTCTGCGTCGTCACGCGGCAGCTCGAGCGTGGTGTAGATCGCGCCGAGGAACAGCCAGGAGCCGAACTCGCGCGAGACGAGATTGGTGTGCTTGCCTTGCCAGCCCAGATGCGCGGCTTGCGCCAAGGGCTTCTCCATCACGGCCGCGGTGTCGACGAACACCTTTACGTCCGACGGCGCGGTCGCAATTAGCCAGCGCGCCAGCGCCTTCAGCCGCTTCTTGATCAGATCGTGATAATCGTCGCCTTGCGCATAGACCGAGATCGCCGCATGCGTGCGCTGCTTGAGGATCGCGAGCGGATCCTGGTCGGGGCCGTAATTGACGCCGAGCATGATCACCGAGCGCACATCCTGCCACAGTCCGCGCGGATCGACGCGGCGCTCAGGGCTCGCGGCCAGCCAATCCATGTCGCCATGGCCGCCGGAGGCGATGAATTCAAGGAAGTATTTTCCGGCGCTCTCGATCGTGCCGGGTGCAGTGATGCCGATGCAGTCGAAGCCGAGCGCGCGTGCTTCGTGCGCCAGCTGTGTCTTCAGTTCAGTCGGATCGCAATTCAGAAATCCAGGTCCACGTAAGTCCGCGACGCCGGCACCCCGGCCAGCCATTCGCTGAGGAGCGGACGGAACGACGGGCGGGATTTCACCCGCGCGTACCACGCCTTTGCTGCATCGTCCTCGCTCCATGGCACGTCGCCCAGATAGTCGATCGCCGAGAGATGCGCCGCGGCGGCGAGATCCGCGTAGGTGAGTCGGTCGCCCGCGAGGAAGTTACGCGTCTGCGCCAGCCAGCCGATATAGGCCAGATGATAGCGCACGTTTGCCTTGGCCGCGCGCATCACGTCGGCCGAAGGCGGGCCGCCACCGTCCTCCTCGCTCATGAACCGCTTGTAGATGCGCTCGGTGACGAGAGGGTGCGAGACCTCCTCGAAGAATTTTTCGTTGAACCAGGCCATCAGCCGGCGCACCTCGACGCGCTCGGTGATGGTTTCCGGCATCAGGCGCTTGGGGCCCATCGCGGCGCCATAGGCCTCGTCGACATATTCGGCAATGATCGCCGCGCCCGGTATGGGCGGCTGCTCGTCGTCCACCAGAACTGGTGTCGTGCCGGCCGCATTGAGCAGCAGAAACGCCTCGCGCCGCTCCCAGCTGCGCTCTTCGACCAGCTTCAGGTCGAGCCCGTATTCGCCCACGATCAAGCGAATGAAGCGCGAGTGCGGACAGAACGGATGATGAAACAGCGTAAACATGAAGCCTTTGACTATTTGATGGTGCTTAAGAATCCATCAATATTTGTGCGGCGCCACACTAGTCCTTCAAAACCGCGAAGCAAGGGCGTGACGTCGCATTTTGCGATTGCGGCATGGGGGCGAATAGGCGAGAAGAGCCCCGCTTTTCCAGCCGAAATGGACCGTAATATGTCAGACGCAATACGGGCAGTGATCCTCGGCATCATCGAGGGGGTGACCGAGTTCCTTCCCGTGTCCTCGACCGGCCACCTCTTGCTCGCGGAGCGCTTCTTCCAGCTTGGTGAAGGTGCCTTCTGGGATTCGTTTACGGTTCTGATCCAGCTGGGTGCGATCCTCGCGATCGTCGGGCTCTATTTCAGGAAGCTGTGGGACGTCGCGATTGGCCTGTTCACGGGCGATGCCTATGCGCGCCGCTTCGTGATCGGCGTGCTGGTCGCCTTCCTGCCGGCCGTGATCGTCGGCCTCCTCGCCGGCAAGTACATCAAGAGCATGCTGTTCAATCCGTGGGTCGTCTGCTTCACGCTGATCGTCGGCGGCGCCATCCTGCTCTGGGTCGACAAGCTCGAGCTCAAGCCGCGCGAGCATGAAGCCACCAAGTTTCCACTCTTGATGTATCTCTATATCGGCATCGCGCAGTGCGTGGCGATGATCCCGGGCGTGTCGCGCTCCGGCGCCAGCATCGTGGCCGCCATGCTGCTCGGTGCGGACAAGCGAGCGGCGGCGGAGTTCTCGTTCTTCCTCGCCATCCCCACCATGATCGGCGCGTTCGCCTACGACTTCTACAAGAACCGCGCCGAGATGACGATGGACCATATGAACATCGTCGCGATCGGCTTCGTGGTGTCGTTCATCACCGCGATCATCGTGGTCAAGACGTTCTTGACCTACGTCACCCGACACGGTTTCGTGGTGTTCGCCTGGTGGCGCGTCATCGTCGGCACGCTCGGCCTGATCGCGCTGGCGCTGGGGCGGTAAAGCCAGAAACCCTCGATCCAAATCAGCTCGCGCTGAAGTGCTCCGACGCACCTCTCCCCGCTGGGGAGAGGTGGGCATCGAGACACCCGGTTGCTGGTGTTTTCAACGCAAAATAAGCTTTTGATCGCTAATCAGTCTCCAGCCCAGGGCGGCGTGCCCGGCACAGGAGCTGAACCATGACCCTCGTCAGCGGCTGGGGGCGTTTTCCGGTCGTCGATAGCAACGTGCTGCGGCCGCGCTCGTTCGCGGCCGTCGGCGAGGCTGTCTCGGCCGGCACCGTCGCGCGCGGCAATGGCCGCGCCTATGGCGATGCCGCGATCGGCGCCGCCAGGACCGTCGCGATGACGGGGTTCGACCGGGTCAGGTGGTTCGATCCGGCGAGCGGGCGCATCCGCCTCGAGGCCGGCATGCTGCTGTCGGACCTGATCGAGACATTCGGCCCACGCGGCTTCCTGCCCTTCGTCGTGCCCGGCACGCGCTTCGTGTCGATCGGCGGTGCAATCGCTGCCGACGTGCACGGCAAGAACCATCATGGCGAGGGCGGCTTCGGTCGCTACCTCGACAGCATTTTGCTGCGCACCGGGCAGGGCGAGGTGATCGAAACCTCGCGCGAGCAGAATTCCGATGCCTTTTTCGCGACCGTCGGCGGCATGGGCCTGACCGGAATCATCCTCGAGGCGACGATGCGGTTGCGGCCGGTCGAAACCGGATGGATCCGCGAGCGGGTGATCTCTGCGTCCGATCTCGATGCCGCGATGCGAGCGCTCGACGCGGGCGATGCTGCGACCTATTCGGTGGCCTGGCTCGATTGCGCGGCGCGAGGACGCGATCTCGGCCGCGCGCTGATCTATCTCGGCGAACACGCCGGCAGAGACGAACTCGCCGCTGGCGCCGCTGCGTTTCCCGTCGGCAAAGATCCCGGCCTCGGCGTCCCCGTCGATCTGCCCTCGATCACGCTGAACCGCCTCAGCATTCGCGCCTTCAACGAGCTGTACTACCGCGTGGGCGCGCGGCGCGCCGGCGGCAGCCAAGTGGTCTCGCTCTATCCGTATTTCTTTCCGCTCGACGGCCTCAAAGACTGGAATCGCATCTATGGCAAGCGCGGCTTCCTTCAGCATCAATGCGTGATTCCGGAGCAGGGCGCGCGCGAGGTGCTCGGCGATATCCTCCAGCGCGTCGCGCATCGCGGCGATGCCTCCTTCCTCGCCGTGCTCAAGAAGCTCGGCCAGGGCGACGGCATCCTGTCGTTTCCGCTGCCCGGCTACACGCTGGCGCTGGATTTCCCGCTGAAGGGCGACATCCTGAATTTCCTCGACGAGATCGATCGCCTGGTCGTCGCTGCCGGCGGGCGGCTGTACCTCGCCAAGGATGCGCGCCAGTCGCGCGCGACGTTCGCGGCCGGCTATCCCGCCTTGCAGCGGTTCAACGCGATCCGCAGATCGCTTGATCCCACAGGCAACATCCGCTCGAAGCTTTCACAACGCCTGTTTGATGAGGTCTAGCCCGTGACGTCACGCAAGTCCGCAATTGTGCTGGGTGGCTCCTCCGATATCGGCCGCGCCGCCGCGCGCGCCTTCGCCAAGGCGGGATACGACGTCGCCCTCGCCGGCCGCGACGTCGCCACGCTGGAGCGGGATGCCGCCGATCTGCGCGCGCGTTACAATATCGAGGTCGGTCTTCACAAATTCGATGTGCTCGACACCGCGTCATTCGAGAGCTTTGTCGGCGGCCTGCCGGCGTTGCCTGATGTCGTGGTCTCGATCGTCGGCCTTTTGGGCGTGCAGGAGAACGCGCAATCCGATCTCGCCCACGCCACCACGATCATGCGCTCCAACTACGAAGGCCCGTCGCTGATCCTCGGCCTGTTCGCCGAAAAATTCTTGGGCCGCGGCACTGGCACGATCGTCGGCGTGTCCTCCGTTGCCGGCGATCGCGGCCGCGCCTCGAACTATGTCTACGGCTCGGCCAAAGCGGGCTTCTCCGCCTTCCTGTCCGGCCTGCGTGCCCGCGCCAGCCGCGGCGGCGTGCATGTCGTCACCGTCAAGCCCGGCTTCGTCCGCACCAAGATGACGGAAGGCATGAAGCTGATCGGCCCGCTCACGGTGGAGGCGCCGGTGGTCGGCGATGCGATCCTTCAGGCGGTCGAGAGGAAAATCGACGTCGTCTATGTCAGCGGCAAATGGCGCCTCGTGATGCTGATCATCAAGACGCTGCCGGAAGCGGTGTTCAAGAAGCTGAAGTTTTGACGTCTCGCCGCGCTGACGGTGCGTCCTCTGGCCCTGCTCGTCCTCCAAACTCGTCATGCCCGGGCTTGACCCGGGCATCCACGTCTTGCTGCGACCGCTGATCTGAGTGGATGGCCTCGCATAGTCGAGCAGAGCGACGCCGTTCTCCGAACGGCCCGGCCATGACGACGGAGAGAGAGTCTTTAGGCGCTCTTGCGCTGGAACTGGCCGGCCGCGCGGAAACGCCAGAGATATTGCGGGGCGATCGCCTCCAGCGAATCCGGCGTGATGCCGAGCCCTTCCAGCGTCAGGCCAGCGGCCTTCGCCGCATCCGACACGACATTGTCGCGTTCGAGCATCGTGACCTGGTCCGGCGTCAGCTTCAGTGCACCCGGCGCGAATTGCAGGAAGGCGGCCTTGAAGCGGGCGAGCCCAAACGGCAGCGGGATCAGCATTCGCTCGCGGTCCGTGATCTCGAGGATGGTCTCGATGATCTCGCGCATGGTCAGCACCTCCGGCCCGCCGAGCTCATAGGTCGCGCCGGCCTTGGCCTTGCCGTCGACGGCATCAGCGATCGCGGTGGCGACGTCGCCGACATAGACCGGCTGCATCCTGGTCTCGCCGCCGATCAGCGGCAGCACCGGCAACATTCGCCCCAGCGCGGCAAAGCGGTTGGTGAACTGGTCCTCGGGCCCGAACATCACGGAAGGGCGGAAGATCGTCGCCGACGGTACGGCGGCCAAGACCGCGGCTTCGCCGGCCGCCTTGGCCTTGGCATAGCGCGAGGGCGATTCCGCGTCGGCGCCGATCGCGGAGACATGCACCAGGCTGGCGCCGGCGGCGGCCGCCGCCTTGGCGACGGTCTCGGCGCCCTTGGCCTGGACGGCGTCAAAGGTCTGCTCGCCGCTCTCGGTGAGGACGCCCACGAGGTTGATCACGACATGCGAATCGCGCAGCGCCGCCTCGACCGAGGCCGGATAGCGCAAATTGGCCTGCACGGTGTGGACCTGCCCGACCTTGCCGGAGGGCTGGAGATATCCGGCGAGTTCCGGCCGCCGCACCGCGACCCGGATGCGGTAATCGCGCTTGCACAGGGCGCGGACGACGTTCCGGCCCAAAAACCCAGATCCGCCGAAAACCGTGACGAGCGTGTCCAGATTCGATGCCATGGGGTCGGTTCCTGCAGGTGGGTAAGGGGTTGTCAGGCTTGTATCGGGCCGGTTTGCGATGCGCAATCGGCATCCCGCAACAGGCTTCACGCATGAATTGACAACGGCGTCACCGAACCGTAGTAACCGCCTCCGTGCCCCAAACGGCATGCCCAGGTGGTGGAATTGGTAGACGCGCTGGCTTCAGGTGCCAGTGGCTTAACGGCCGTGAAGGTTCGAGTCCTTTCCTGGGCACCATCGCTCTTCTAAGAGCGTGAAATCCAAAGCAAATTAGCAAATTCAACGGCTTACCCGCTCCTCAGTGGTACAGAAGAGTGGTACAATGCCGTTGGCTATGTCGCGACCGTGGAAGCACCCCAAAACTGGAATCTATCAGCTTCGGAAAGCCGTTCCGGAGGATCTGCGTAAGCTTGTTGGCAAGCGCGAGGAAAAGGTAAGCCTCCAGACTCGCGATCCAGCGGAGGCAAAGGTGCGGCATGCGAACGCGCTCGCCGAGCTCGAGGCTCGCTGGGCGAATTTGCGCGCGGGCCCGATACCCCTGACCGAACGAGAAGCGCACCGTTTCGCCATGGTCGCCCACGATCAATGGCTTGAGCAGTACAGGGGCAATCCAAGCCAACAGACCAACTGGGATACCGTGGCTGGCGATCGCCTATTTGGTCCCCCGCAGACCAGGAAAGAGATCCTGGCTGCCTCTCAGCGGGCATTAGATGGTGCCCCAGAGCTGCCGGAGGACAAGATTTTCCGGATGGAGCAAACGTGTTTGGACGCTGCAAACAGCTATCTGACGACCAATGGGATTATCATCGACGATCAAAACCGCCGAACTATGGCCCGTGCCCTGGGCGCGGCCATACAACGTGCAAGTTTGACTTTGGCGAAACTCGCAAGAGGGGAAGGCGAAGACTCGTCCGAACCTCGGGCGTTCCGGTTTCCGGAATGGCCGGCTCGTGCAGAGCTAGCGAAGAATGATGCCAAGAGCGTCGCCTCCGACGATTCACTATCGGCACTGGTCGAGCATTGGTGGAAGGAGGCGAAGGCCGCTGGTCGCAAGCAGAGCACTTACGAGAGTTATCGCAACACTGTGGCAAAGCTCGTGGGGTTCCTGAAGCATGACCAAGCGGGTCGCGTGACGCCGCAGGACATTGTTCGGTACAAGGATCACAGGCTTCAAGGCGGCGCCAGCGCGAAAACGGTCAAGGATAGTGACCTCGCGGGACTAAAGACGGTTTTCGGCTGGGCAGTCATGAATCGACGGATGGCCAGCAATCCTGCCGAAGGACTCACCATCAAGGTCGGCAAATCACGCAAGCTTAGGTCGAAGGGCTTCTACGACCAGGAGGCATCCGCCATTCTCAAACACGCCCGGAGTTTTGCAGCGGGCAGGGAGGCGCCGAAGCTGGCAGCAGCCAAACGGTGGGTACCATGGTTGTGCGCCTTCACCGGGGCGCGGGTTGGTGAGATGCTTCAGCTTCGCAAGGAGGATGTTCGGCGCGAGGGAAAGCATTGGGTCGTGCACGTGACGCCCGAAGCTGGCCCCGTGAAGACGGACGAAGCCAGAGACGTCGTACTGCACCGGCAAATCATTGAGGAGGGCTTCTTGGAATTCTACGAGAATTCAAAGAGCGGCTATCTCTTCATAGACCCCAAAGCCGGCGAGCTTGGCGTCCGCAAGGCGGTGAAGACGGCGCGAAATAAAGTCAATGCTTTCGTGCGTGAGGTTGTGAAGGACCCAAACGTAGACCCGAGCCACGGCTGGCGTCATCGATTCAAGACAGTCGGCATTGAACAGGAGGTGGCCATGCGCGTGCTTGATGCCATGCAGGGACATGCGCCGCGCAACGCTTCGGAAGACTACGGAGATGTAACTATCACTGCGAAGGCAAAGGCCGTCGGACGATTCCCGAACATCGATCTCAATTAGCACGACACCAGACGAACCTTCACAACGCGTTCCGAATTCACGTTCTTCCGCGAAACTGCATCCGCTGTTGAGCCGATGCATCAGATCCCATCCATCTCCTTGATGTCTCCCGAGCGTAACAATCCTTGAAGTAAGCCTAGGCGAAACTGAAGCGACGTCAATCACCGGCGTGCTTGCTGTTCTTGCAGCGCTCCCCCTGGCGATGCAGGCCCCGGCGCACTTCTCGAAGGTGAGCCTTATTCGCTGACGGAGCTGGACAACGAGGCCATTGCGCGAATGGTGCTTCCGGCCGCTGACCACAGTGCCGGGACGGCACTAGTTGGCGCAGTCCAGGCCCAAGCCAGCACGGACGAGATCGTTCGTAGTAAGCGAGCTGGCCTGATCGCGTTCGCGAAAGCGAATCAGCGACCAACTTCCCACCCGTTCGCCCAAGTCCGGTGGAAGTCTTTTTGGGACGACGTTGCAGATGTGGGCGCGAATCTTGCCGGTGAAGCCGAGGCTCAGAGGATTTCCGCTGCATTGACGATGCTCGAGGAGAGCGCAGCCAACGGCACGATCGGCAACGTCGGCCTTCCACATTTTCACAGGGTACTGCTGTCACTTGCCGCGCCGGAGCTCGATGAACAATTCGACGCGGTCTGGTCTCCAGGCTGTGGGCGATTAGAGATCAAGGACACGGACCGGCAACCTTTGGTCCTGGCTGTTTTGCGCCGACTCACAAAGACCTTCACCGGCTATCGAGGTGATCCAGAGGGGAGCGAAACGCCCAGCCACGTGATGAATCAATACCTCGACCTCGTGAGCCTCAGCCCAGCGAGCTAGGTAACATGTTGTCGCCCAACCCGTTCGCGCCAGCGACGGCCGGACAGCCCGTCACCACAGGCACAGCTCAGACCACGGCGGAACACGCTGCTGCGTTGTCAGCCGTGTTAAATTGGCACCGGAGCAAGAACCGCAAGCAGATTTTTCGGCTGTTCGGTCCTGCCGGGACCGGAAAGTCCACGTTAGCCAAAGCGATCGCATCGCAAATTGGCGGCAAGATTCTGTTCGGTGCGTTCTCCGGCAAAGCAGCCAGTGTATTGCGGGCCAAGGGGTGCGATGGGGCCGACACGATCCATCGCCTAATTTACCAGTCGCCTCACAAGGACAGCAAAGACCAGCTCACCTTCGTGCTCAATGAGGCCAGCCCCGTGCGCACCGCGGATCTGGTGATCATCGACGAAGTGTCCATGGTCGATGCGAAACTCGGCAAGGACCTCGAAAGATTCGACAGACCTATCCTGGTTCTTGGAGACCGACACCAACTGCCACCGGTCAAGGGAAAAGGCTACTTCATTCGCGCCGCCGCAGACGTGGAGCTGACAACGGTACTTCGGCAGCGCGAAAACAATCCCATCGTCAAGCTCGCAAACGAGGTTCGCTCGGGTAAACAGACGCTTGACTTTCGAACCGAAGGTACAAGCGCGGTGATCAGAGGCGTAGACATAAACCCTGAGACCGTCCTCCGAGCCGATCAGGTTCTGGTAGGCCTGAACGAGACCCGCCATCGTTTCAATGCTCGAATTCGCGAGCTAGTTGGCCGTCCCGCCGGAGTACCCACGCAAGGCGACAAGCTCGTCTGCCTCAAAAACAATCCGACCAAGGGACTATTCAACGGAGACATTTGTTTCGTTTCCGACGTTCTTGATATCGGCGACGCTTTCGTGAGGATGCACAGTTCGACGGGAAGCCCGGGCCGATCCGCACATTCGCTTGGATTGAGAGCGCCGTTCGTCAAGGCAACGATTGGCATATCACTCTGCCAAGCTGGATTGCGGAAGGAGCGCGCTCGAAGTTCGTCCTCGACATTTGCCCGGAGTACTTTGCCCTCGGCGGTTTTGATCGATGTCTGTACTTGACGGCGCGCAAGCATGTTGGCCGGGATCGGAGCAAGGTGTTCCGTATCAGAGTCTCAACCATGTGGGCGAAGTCAGGGAGCGGCGGTAAGCTGGCCAGGTTCCGGCATGAATTGAGAACGATCGCGGCCAAGAATGAACTGCCCGAATACAGGCTCGACTGGGAAGATGCTTCGGGCGATGGCTTGTTGCTGATGCGACGCAAGTGAGCTGTCGCGTCCGTCCGGAAGGCAAATCGTCGTTTCGGGAATTGGATTCGTCGTTTTGGGAATTTTTCAAGTGGCTGTCGTTAAATTCTCTAACCCAATCTATCTTTCTTCTTCTCTCTTCCTCTCTTATCCTTTCCCCTACCCATCGTGAAGGCATAGCGGGACAATCCCCTGCAAAAGCACGGGTTGCCGCACCAACGATCTGTTCCGCTCGCGCGTACCATCGCTTGGCTCCCTGACGCGCCGCATGCGCAGGAGAGATTGCTCGCCACTTAACGATGCTGAATGCGGCGCACCGGTGGTCCCTGGGCTTCGAGCTTTCGCGGTGCCCTTCGGGTGTAAGACCACATCCCCACAGTACCCGAGACGTTCATCGCGCTGCCGTATCTCGCCGACCACGATGAACCTGTCACGACCTGACCTAGCGTCAGATATTGTTTTTCATTGCGTTGTCAACAGTGGCCTACTCGCGCGCACGCCGCAGCGCGGCTTGCAGCCGAGCTCTTTCCTTTTGCCATCGGTCATCTTCGGCGCGCGTGACCGTTTCTCGAGGCCCCCACCTCGGCTTGCATGGCCGCGGCTTTCCTGTTGTGTTCGCGCTCAGCCTGGTCCAAGGCCGCTTGCGCTTTGACCGTCGCCTTCTCGCGCCGTTCGCGATCCCTTTCCCGGGCAGCCTCTTCCCGTTGGCGCTCGGCGTCGCGGCGTTTGCGCTCCTTCTCGAAGTCGGCCGCGGCTTCTCGGGATTCTCGTTCGCCGACCTTGAGTGCAGTTCGCTTCGCCGGCTTCGCCCGACGTTTTTCGTGCCGAGCCCGGTTCTCGCCGGATCCCAGGTCGGACGGGAGATCGGAATGCTCGGCGAAGCGCACGTTCGATCCCGCGGGTCGCTTGAGCACCGCGCCAGGCTTGGACATCGTTGCGGCGACCACGGCGGGGTCATCCGTCTCCTTGGCGACGCCCTGATGAAACAGATTGCTGCCCGCGCCCCAGGCCTCAAGCGCCGCCTTCATCGACGGAGCCGCGATCGCGAGATCGTAGAAGCCCAGCGACGTCTGAAATGTCTTGAGCTTCCTTGCCATGGTTGTCGGCAGCCCCGCTGCTTCGTCCTAGCGTCGGCGCGCGACCCAGGCACCGAGTAGGAACGCGACGAAGAGCGAGGACAATGGGGCTTGTACCGTCACCTTGCGTAGCCGCTCGGCCCAGCGCAGCGCAGCGCCGCCTCGTCCGGAGGCTGGCGCAGCGGCCTTCGGATCCCGGCCGATTCCGTCTGGCCGCTCGGCCGCGGTGCGCCGACAGCGTCCTGATCGTCGACCAGGCCAGAGGCTTCGGTCATCGCGGAAGCTTCTTTCATATCCATGCGGTCCTCCTATTCCGACCTCAGGCTGACTTCCGCTGCGGCTTGGCCGCCGGCTTCTTCGCCGCCGTCTCCTTGGGCTTCTTGCCCTCGATCGGCATCAGCATCTCCTTCTGACCGCTCGATGCCTTGCGCGATTTCTTAGCTGGCTTCGCGGCCTTCGCCGGCGCGGCCTCCCGGCCGACGCTCCGCCGCAGCGCCTCCATCAGGTCGACCACGTTCGTCGCGGCGGGCCGCTCCTTCGGCGTGATCGGCTTGCCAGCGCGCTTCTGATTAATCAGGTCGACGAGCGCTGTCTCGTAGTGGTCCTCGAACTTCTCGGGCTCGAAGCGTCCCGCCCTCTGATTCACGATGTGCTTGGCGAGGTCGAGCATGTCCTTGGTGACTTTGACGTCCTGGATCTCGTCGAAATACTCCTGCTCGCTCCGCACCTCGTAAGGATAGCGCAGCAGCGTCCCGACCAGCCCTTTGTCCAATGGCTCTAATCCGATGATGTGTTCGCGGTTGGTCAGCACCACCCGCCCGATCGCGACCTTGTTCATCTCGCGGATGGTCTCGCGGATCACCGCGAAGGCATCGTGCCCGACCTTGCCGTCCGGCCTGATGTAGTAGGGCCGGATCAGGTAGCGCGGGTCGATGTCGGCCTTGTCGACGAACTCGTCGATCTCGATGGTGCGCGTGGACTCCAGCGCTATCTCCTCGAGTTCTTCCTTCGTGACCTCGATGTACTGCCCCTTGTCCAACTCGTATCCCTTGACGATGTCCTCGTTCGGCACTTCGTCGCCGGTGTCGGCGTCGACCTTCAGGTACTTGATGCGATGGCCCGTCTGCCGGTTGAGCTGGTTGAAGCTGATCTTCTCTGACTCGGAGGTGGCCGGATAGAGCGCCACAGGGCACGTCACGAGCGACAAACGCAGGAAGCCTTTCCAGTTGGCACGGGGGGCCATGTACGCAGAACTCCGGTTCGAGACGGCCTGGATTCAAGACGAACGGCAGACCATGGTTCCGACAACGGCTGTCTCGCCATTAACGCCCGATTTTTCGGTCCGAGACTCGACTCTTTTGTTCTTGGTATGTTCTAATTGGACATGACTAATCGACCCGCGAGCTGGCGCATGCCGACCCCTAAGCAAATCGAAAAGATGGCGGCTCTCGTCCGCAAAAACGTGCCTCGGGAGCTAGGATTGGCTCCCGACGATGATTTGCCGCAGGAATACTGGCAGGCACTTCTGGATGACCCCCGTGCCGATGCCAAGCCGGAAAGCCCCTCCGGAGGGACGCTGAGCCTCAGCCAAATTCCTCAACACGTTCTGAGGGTGGGATGCCGCCGCTGCGCTAGGGTGGTCGAGATCCAGAAGACCGATGCTGCTCGCCTCTATGGTCCGGAGGCGCTTTGGAAGGATGTCGGCCAGCGGCTATTGAACAATACCTGCACCCAGCGGACCGGGCGCCACGAGGAAGACGGCTGCTGGCCTGCGTTCGAGTAGTCGCTGGCGAGGCCGGGACTGGATGACATGGCACCGAAGCATCATCCGACACCCCTCTCCGGAGGAGACCGCAAGGCTCTCGCCAAGGAGTTGGGAAGGGCCCGCGCGATGACGAAGATCCTGGCCTCGCAGTCGGACGACGCCCGCGCCAAGGGCGAGGCCTTGATCCGACAGGCGGACAAGCTGCTTTGCGAATCATGGAACGAGAAGATGTGGGCTGACGGCGGGCCGATCGACCCATCGCCGACGGTCGACCAGGCGGTGAACGGCGGCTACTCGTGGCTCGAGATCGAATGTTCGCGCTGCAAGACGAAACGGGACGTCGACCTAGCTGTTCTGCGCCACCCGGCGAGCACGGCCGTGCACGATCTGGCGAGCCGCCTTCGCTGCAGCAAGTGTGCTAGGGCCGGGAGCCGTCCGGCCGCCACGCTGCTGCAACTGACGGCGCGCGCCCGTCAGGCCGCTCCGGAGACCTGAAATGTGCAACCTGTATTCGATGACGAAGAACGTCGAGGCGATCCGGCGGCTGTTCACCGCGCTGAACAGCCACGTCGGCAACCTGCCTTCCATGCCCGGCATCTTTCCGGATTACCCCGCGCCGATCGTGCGAGACGCAGCCGGTGGACGCGAGATCGTCATGGCGCGCTGGGGTATGCCGAGCTCGCAGCGGGCTCTGATGGACGCGACGAAGAAGCGCGCGGAGAAATTGCAGGCCAAGGGCAAGGCCGTCGACTTCAAGGAATTGCTCCGGATGGAGCCGGACGGCGGCACAACGAACATCAGGAATGTCAGCAGCGCTCACTGGAAGCGATGGCTCGGACCAGAGCATCGCTGCCTGGTGCCGTTCACGTCGTTTTCCGAGTACGACACCATCGACGGCAAGAAAGTGCCGGTCTGGTTCGCTCTCGACGAGAGCCGGCCTCTCATCGCCTTTGCCGGCCTGTGGACCAATTGGACCAGTGTGCGGAAAGCGAAGGAAGGCGAGATCACCACCGACGTCTTCGCCTTCCTCACCTGCGAGCCGAACGCTGAGGTCAAACGCGTCCACCCCAAGGCGATGCCGGTGATCCTGGCGACGGCGGAGGAGTACGAAGTCTGGCTCCGCGCCCCCTGGGACGAGGCGAAGTCGCTGCAGCGGCCGCTACCGAACGGTTCGCTGCAGATTGTCGCCACCGGCGAGAAGGAAGACCCGGCGCTAGCCGCCTGAGCGAGGCAGCAACTTGGCGGCAAGCTGCTGCCAAATTGGAGTTCGCGGCTGTGCACAGGGCGGCGGAACACGGGGACAAGCGGCGGCTCCAGCGATTTCGAATCCCTGCCCTGTGCTAACCGCCGGGAACGACGCGGGCGGCACAAGGATTCGTCCCGGCTGGAGCCATCTCGATGCTGATGACGAAACAGAGAAGACCGGCGATCCGGACGCTGCGCGGCTGGGCGATCTCCGTGCTGCAGGAAGCCGGCGCTATCCACGAATGTGAGGAGCACGGCTGGATGCAGGATCGCGCCGACCCGCACGCCCGCGAGCGCGCCTTCGACACCGCGCGGCGGGACCCGCCTCAGGGCATGTCTGCGCAGGATGCGGTTGCCGCGGTCGCGGAAGTGCTGGACGGCATCAGCGACACCTGCCCGGAGTGTTCGCAACAGGTCGATTAGCTCCAACGGTGCGCGGCTTAGCCAGGCGACGACATCACGTGTGCTTGCAGCAGAGCCGGGAACCGGCCGGCAAGGACCTACGTTTAGACCCACAATCAAAGGAGTCTTAACGATGGCTGCAGGCGCCCTCTCGCCAACGAAAATCGTCTCGCGTGAGGAATGGCTTTCCGCGCGCAAGGCACTGTTCACCGAAGAGAGTGGAGTTTTGTCGAGTTTGACCAAAGCAGACCGACGATCGCGTCCTTCGCCTGGATACTTCCAAGACACTCGGCAGGATCCACAGGCGGGACCATAACTCGCTGGGGAGAGTCTCGTCCCGCCCAATCTCTTACGAGCGGACCTGAATGATGATCTTGCCCTGGCGTCGCTGGGTCGAGTTGAAGGTGGCGACAGCATCGTCGAGGGAGGAGACCTTTCCGATGTTTGTTCGCAGTCTTCCGTCCCGCACCCTTTGGACGATCTCACCCAATTGACCGCGATCGGCCTCCACGACGAAGTCGATGGCCAAACCGTCGAGCGGCCGAGCCTCCGCCGGGCCGACGACAGTCACCAGCGTCCCTCCGGCTCTGATAAGGGCTGCAGACTGCTTCTGGATGTCGCCACCAATGACGTCGAATGCAAGATCGACACGGCCGACATCTTTGAGGGCATCGTTCTCGAGATCGACGAATTCATTGGCGCCGAAGTCGAGCGCTTTCTGCCGGTCGGCCGCGCGTCCTGTTCCGATGACATAGGCGCCGGCCTCTCGTGAGAGTTGAACCACGATGGAACCGACCGCACCGGCCGCGCCATGCGCAAGCACGCTCTGGCCTGCCTGAAGACGGCCATGCTGGAATAGCCCCTGCCATGCGGTCAAGCCGGAGATCGGCAGGCTCGCCCCCACCTTGAAATCGACGCTCCCCGGCAATGGCGCGAGATTGCGCGCCTCGATGGCAATATATTCAGCGAGCGAGCCGTCGCGGTACCAATCGGCAAGGCCGAATACGCGCTGCCCTACCGACAGTCCCGTCGTGCCATAGCCAAGCGCCGTAACTATACCGGCGAATTCGTGTCCAGGGATGGACGGAGTTCTGTTCTGCTCGCCACGATCGGTCCACGTCGAGGGCCACTCCAATTCCGTCGGAACGAATCCCGATGCATGAACCTCTACGATAACGTCGTTGATCGCCGGTTGAGGTTGGGGCCGTTCCACAAGCTTCATCCCGCCAAATCCGGCAGCCTGGTCCGTCACAATAATCGCTTTCATCTTCGACTCCTGTATGTGTGGTGTTTTTCAGATTTCGAACTTCCCGGTCTTTGAACCGAGAGGACCATGCTCAGATCGAGCCGGCCGGTGCCACCTCGGGGAAGTCCTGGTCGGGATGGAACACGTTGTTGAAGAAGTTCGTCAGCGAGTACATGGCCACAAGCGCGACGATCTCCATGATGTTCGCATCCGTGTAGCCCGCATCGCGGACGGATTGCAGATCGGCGTCTGTGACATGGCCACGGCTCTCGATGATCTTGCGTGCAAACTGGACGGCGGCATCCCGCTTCGGGTCCCTGGCATGACCCTTTCGGGCGAGAACGATGTCCTCGGCCGGTAGCTTGGCCATATGCTCCGCCGTGAAGCTGTGCACCGTCAGGCAGTACTCGCAGCCGTTCACTTCGGAGACCGCAAGGCCGATGCTGTCGCGCGTCTTGACGTCGAGCGCCTTGCTCAAGGAGCCGAGCAGAGCGGCCCATGCATTGAACGCGATCGGGCTTTGCGCGAAGGTCGCCATCATGTTTGGCGTGAATCCGATGCTCTTGGTGAACCTATCGAGGGTCGGTTTCGAATCAGCCGGCACGTGTTCCGGCTTCAGAGCGGCAGCTCTGGCCATGACGTTTCTCCTTGAATGATTGGCTTCGGGGTTATGCGAGGTGCAGCACGTCGGCCACGGGCAGGCGCGGCTTCTGCGGCCAGTTGCCAGACCGCTCCGGCCCGACGGTCAGCAGCATGACCGGGATTTCGTCTTCGGCCAGGCCAAATTCTCTGTGCACCGCCTCTGCATCGAAACCGATCATCGGTGTCGACCCCAGGCCTAGCGAGCGGGCCGCATAGACGATAGCTGCGGCGCCGAAGGTAGCGGAGCGTACGGCCTCGTCGCGCTGGCGCTGCGGATGATTGTCGTACAGGCCGCGAGCAGGCCCCTCCCATTCCGGCACCAGATGTGCCGGCATGATGCCAGCTTCCACGACCGGTGCCAGGCGCTCAGGGACGGTGCTGGCATCGGCCAACTTGCCGACGATGATGAAGGTAACGGCTCCTTCCGTAATTGCGGGCTGATTCCAGGCGATCGGTCGCAGGCGCGCCTTTGCTTCGGTTGAGCGCACGGCGATGAAGCGCCAGTTCTGCAGATGGAAGGATGTCGGCGCCGATGTGCCGATCCGCACGAGCTCACGGATCTGATCGTCGCTGAGGACGGCCGCCGAGTCGTAATACTTGGCAGCACTGCGGCTCAGAATGGTTTCGATCACCGCGTTTGTCGGCAGCGGCCGCGCTGGCCAACGGGAGGTTTCCCTATCGGCAGCGGCAGCAGTTGTAGCAGTGTTGTTCATTGGGTTGCTCCTTTATCAAGTGATGACGGAGCCCAATTTACCCTTGGGAATGATCGTTTCGAGCCTCTATTTGCTCAAATTGATGCTCAAAAGGATCATTCTGACGAACGCCCAGACTCATCGCCGTTGTGCGCCAGTCGGCGCCAGTCCCCCGGTGTCATCCCCATCCTCTCCGCAAATACACGCCGGAAGGCCGAAACGGATTGATACCCGACCGTCTCAGCCACGGCTTCCGTGCTGATCCTTGGGTTCTTGAGTTCGTTGGCGGCCATGCTGATGCGAAGATCGGTCAACAGGTCGAGGGCGGAGCGACCCAACTTGTCCTGAAAATGGCGCATGAATGTCGCGCGTGACATGCCGCATAGATCGGCCAGATCGGGAAGCTTCCAAGCTCGCGCCGGATCAGCGAACATCGCTGCAATGGCCGCTGCCAACCTCGGATGGCCAGCAAGGGCCAACAAGCCTTCGCTGGATTTTCCGGCTTCGCTGGCGGCGCGCAGAACCAGAGTGAATAAGACCGCGGAGAGCGCGTTGAGAATGGCGCGCCCTCCCGCTCTGTCACCTGCGGACTCCATTCGCATCAGGCCAACCAGTCCGGAAAGTTGACTCGATGCCGCCGCGATGTCCTCTTCTCTATGGTTTTCCCTGGCGCGCACCACCAGATTTGCCGGCAGGTAGTTGCGGATTAGTCGATCATGGGGCGGCACGACGAAAAACCGTCCGCAGAGGAGATCGAGTTGCTCACCCCGTGCATCGTTCTCGCTCAACATCCATCCTGCTGAGCCCGTGCTTTCGTGCGTGCTGATTGGCGTTTCGCCGCTACCGTCGTGCAGCACATGCCCCGAGCCGTGAGGGAGCAGCACGATGTCCCCGCTTCCAAGCTCCTGTACCGTTCTCGAATCCGGGTCTTCGAAAATGGCGCGGCCCTTGACTATGACATGGTAGGGGATCTCGTTCGCCGCCGCCCTGGGCCAGATAATCCGCCATGGTGCGCCGTAGGCGCAGCGGACCTCGAGTTGGCCGGTAACGGTTATGATTTGCAGGAGATGACTCAACCAGTCGACTTGAGACATAAGACCTCGAGACGTGAATCGCCGACGCAGCATATCAATTTAGCAATGCCTTCGGCGAAAGGCTTGGAGTTCCGTCCTCATTGATCGCGGCGACCAAGGCCAGCACTCTCACCTGTTGATTGCCTTCCTATCGGCGGTGAGTTCAATCATCATCGACACCCAGTTTGAATATGGGTGCTCAGGACTCGCGCAGGAGGTCGGGCGGCGCGCTGCACCACGATCAGGTCTATCCTCAAGGGCAGCAACTCCCCCCCCGATGTTCAAGCGCTGCTGAACTGGCCGTGCCGACCAATCGCAGTGCTGTCAGGCTGATCGAACGGGCGCATCGTTTGGCCGATTGAGACGGGAAGATGCCCTTAAGCCGCAACCGCTCAGAATACGACTGGCGGAAGGCGCAACTCTTTGAAGCGCAAGACGGTCACTCGGAGCATAGTGTTCCACCGAATTCGAGGCGTCTTCACGATCCACTTCTGGTCTTGCGCCTGCCTATTTGGTTAATCCACCCACTTGCGCCTGGCCGTTGAGGCGGTGCGCCATACAAGCTGAGCTTTTTGGCCCTCCAAAATATGTCTGTTTGCGCGCTGATCTTGTCAGGAAACGACGTGTGGCTGTCCTGATCCGTACGGTCGCCTTCATTGCCCCAACCCGAGTTCCGTGGCCACATACGGACAAGGCCGTCATGCCTGGAGAACGATCCATGCGACCCCTGGCGCCTTTTCGAGGTGAACGCAATCAAGAAGTTTGCGTCCCGAAAGGCGCCTGGAATGGTCGTGAGGAAGCCGTCGGCGAGTGTCGCGATGGCGAACGTGACCTTGGCTGCTTCGATTAGGTTGGCAAGGGAATGCAACCCGGTCGGCGCTGCCTGGAAGTCTCCATAAGGTGAACGGCGATTATGACGAGCGAAGTTCAAGGAGGCTCAAATGGATGCCAGCGGCATCATTCTCGACACTAGTGAAGAGCGAGCTCTTTCAACAATGATGGCCTGGCGCGTTCACGAGTTCGGGCCTCCAGAGATCATGAAGTTCGAGAGCGTCCCACGGCCCGAGCCCGGCCCTGGCGAGGTCCTGGTCAAAGTCAAAGCCGCTGGGGTCGGACCATGGGATGGCTGGATCAGGGCTGGCAAGAGCGCTTTGCCGCAACCGCTTCCTCTCACGCTGGGTTCGGATCTTTCCGGTGAAATCGTCGCAATGGGTCCCGGCGTTGTCGAGTTAGCTGTGGGAGATCAGGTATACGGTGTTACGAACCCGCAGTTTGTCGGGGCCTACGCCGAATACGCTGTCGCTTCCGCAGAGATGGTTTCGACTAAGCCAACCTCACTAACCCACGTTGAAGCCGCTTCCCTTCCTGTCGTTTCGGTGACTGCATGGCAGGCGTTGTTTGATCACGCCCAACTCAAAGCAGGTGAAACGGTCGTCATTCACGGCGCGGCCGGCAACGTTGGGTCCTATGCGGTTCAACTGGCCCATCACGCGGGTCTGCAAACTGTCGCAACCGCATCGACGGGCGATATTTCCGCCGTGCGCGATCTCGGCGCAAACCGTGTTGTCGATTACCGGACCCAGCGCTTTGAGGAAGAAGTACGGGACGCAGACGCCGTCATTGATCTGGTCGGCGGCGAAACCCAAACCCGCTCGTTCCAGGTCCTTCGTCGCGGCGGCAAGCTGGTCTCCGCAGTGTCCCGCCCGGATCAGGATCTAGCTACGCGCTATGGTGTCGAAGCCACCTTCTTTCTGGTCAACGTCACGAACCAGTATCTGAGGGAGATCGCCCGCCTCGTCGAGAATGGGAAACTGCGAACAAAGATAGGGGCAGTCTTACCCCTCGCGGATGCGCGCGAGGCTCATCTCATGCTGGAGCACGTGCGGCCTCAGCCGAAAGGAAAGATCGTGCTCGACGTCGGAGCGAGTTGATCGGCTAAACCTCCCGGAGCTTACCCCAAATCTGCAGCCAAACACCACAGCAACTCTCTAAAGGTCGCAATCATGACTACGCCGCATCTCTCCAACGCCCTCATCATTCCCGATTCTCTGCTCGCGAAAGAGGCTACCGAGATCCTGCGCGAACATTCCACTGATCTGCTCTTCAATCACTCCATCCGGGTCTACCTGTTCGCAGCTGAGCAGGGTCGGCAGAGGAAGCTACGGTTCGATACCGAACTCCTCTACGTAGCTGCCGCTTTTCACGATCTCGGTCTGATCAAGAAGTTCTCGAGCCCCGACGAGCGCTTCGAGGTCGATGGCGCAAATGCCGCACGGCAGTTTCTGAGCACCCACAACATCGCTGAAGATCAGGTCCAAACCGTCTGGGAAGCAATCGCGCTGCACACCACCCCCGGCATCCCGAAGTACATGGGTCCCGAAGTCGCGCTCCTCAATTCCGGTGTGCTTCTCGATGTCATCGGGGTGGGGTTCGACCAATTTCCTGCGGAGCTGCGCGAGGAAATCGTCGCCAAGTACCCGCGCACAAACTTCAAAGAGGGCTTCATTCAGGAGTATTTCGCCGGTTTTGCGCACAAGCCAGCTACGACGTATGGCACCGTCAACGCCGCCGTCTGCGAACGTTTCATCCCGGGGTTCAAGAGCCCCAACGCCTGCGATCTCATCGCTGCTTCGCCCTTCCCGGATTCCCAGCACAAGGCTCACCATCATAACTAGGACCTATCCTGTGCTCTGCGAGCTCAACCCCGATCGCGCGCAAGCTACCAGCGCCGACTCGCTGGCCTCCCTCATCTGCCTAACCCTCGGCGCTTGCTTGACAGCGCGATGGGTGCCGCGGCGGGCGCTGTGGTCATTGCTCACGGCGCGGTGGAGCGGCTTGGCTGGGTAGCTGCGGGACTCGCTCTGGGAGCTCTGCCGTCGGCGCTGCTCAGCGGCAGCGGCACATCAGGCCGAAGGGGATGGCGGCGTCGGGCTTCTCATCGGAAGCTTCACCATGACCATCGGTTCGGCTCTGCGTTCTGGTTTCAAGCAGTTGCGTAGATCGTTAAAAGAGGAGGTGCGATGATGTCGATCAGTGGATTTGCCCATCGGATTGGTGCTGTATCAAACCCTCGAGCTATGTCGGCAAAAGCAGCGAGAAAAGCACTGAGAACGGCCGCCGTCCCGCTGATAGCAGCAGCGATCGCCTTGGGAGCCCCGCCGGCGATCGCGCAGGGCCGGGAGCAGGTGAAAGTCGCCTTCGCGCACGCACTGCCGAATGTCGAAGGAAAGAGGCTGGTTGCTGTGACGGTGACTTATCCTCCCGGAGCCAAATCGCTCGCTCATCACCACGCAGCGTCGGCGTTTATCTACGCCTATGTGCTGTCCGGCGCCATTCGCAGTCAAGTCGGCGACGAACCCGCGAAGATCTATCACGCAGGCGAAAGCTTTTACGAAATGCCCGGTTCGCATCACAGGGTGAGTGAGAACGCGAGTGACAAGGAGTCCGCCGGCTTACTGGCGGTCTTCGTTGTGGATTCCAAGGACGAGCCCTTAACGACGCCAGACAAGGCGCCGGGACCACAATGACAGCGCGACAAATTCGCCCGTTTTCTTTTTTGACCTGCATGGGCCGCTTGGTTGGCCGCCGGGAGAGCAAAATTGACCAATTGAAGTCCGCAGCCCCTGGGTGATCCGGGATACACGAATGTTCGTTCTGTTGCCTCCGGATTGCGGCAGGCCTTTTGCGGGGGCCGGAGTACCTGCATAATAAGGCTCCAGAGTGGAGAGGCAGTAATAGGTGCCGGTACAGGCTGTCGCCATCGTCGTCTGTGAGGGGGTCCAGGCCTTGGACGTGGCGGGGCCGATGGATGTGTTCAGCGAGGCGAATACGTTTCTCGGCAGCGCGGACCGCTACGAAGCCGTATTGGTTGCTGCTCACCGCAATCCGCTGCGCGCGTCGAACGGCATACGCATGGTCGCCGACCTCACCTTCGATGAGGCGGCGGGCGGCTTCGACATCGTTCTGGTGGCCGGCACTCCAACGCCACCGGAAGCGGAGCCCGAACCCTGCCTGCTTCAGTGGGTCAAGGAGCTGCCGTGGCGCTCGAGCGTCTATGGATCGATCTGCACAGGGGCTTTTGTGCTCGGCTATGCCGGCCTTCTCGACGATCGGCGTGTCACAACCCATTGGCAGGATGCACAGGCACTGGCGGCCAGGTTTCCGAAGGCAAAAGTCGAACCGGATCTGATCTATGTCCGCGATGGACGGTTGATCACCGCGGCTGGTGTGACTGCGGGGATAGATCTGGGCTTGGCGCTCGTCGGGCAGCGGCACGGCGCGGAAACGGCTCTCAAGGTCGCCAAGCGGCTGGTCGTGGTTGCGCAGCGCCAGGGCGGCCAGTCGCAGTTCAGTCCCTATCTCACGGCGCCTGCTGATCCGGAATCGCCAATCGCACGCATCCAGGAGCATGTCGTGGCGAATATTGGGGATCGCCACACATTGGAGTCGCTTGCCGCTGTGGTCGGCATGAGCCCACGGAATCTGGCCCGACATTTCGGGCAGGTGACCGGGACCACACCGCACGAATTCGTCGAGCGCGCCCGCGTTGATGCCGCGCGCATGATGCTGGAAGCAAGCGACCGGCCGCTGAAGGCCATTGCCTTCGATTGCGGCTTCGGGTCGGCTGACCGGATGAGAATCGTCTTCAGCACCCGTCTTGGCGTAACCCCTGTCCAATATCGCGCTAGCTTCCGACGGGCGCAGTCGGAATAGATCGCGAGCTAAACACGAAAGCGCTGTCTCCTGCTGGTGCGAGGGCGCCAACGAGCCTCTTGTCAGGAAACGACGGACGGCTGTCCTGATCCGTAGCATTCCGTTCGTTGTCCGGAGCAGGGCACTGTTGCCTAATACGACAAGCAACCAGCCCATTACTCAAACGAGGAGATTGCTCCATGTCTGAGATCATCGCCGGCATCCGCGTGCCTGACAGCGCCATCGCGCGCGCAGCCACGCAGCTCGTGCGCGATACCGAAGACGACCTGCTCTACAATCATAGTCGCCGTGTCTTCCTGTGGGGCGCACTCACGGGTGAGCGCCGCGAGCTGAAATACGACCCGGAGCTGCTTTACCTCGGCGCGATGTTCCACGATATGGGCCTCACCGAGAAATACTCGAGCCCCGATCTGCGCTTCGAGGTCGACGGCGCCAATGCCGCCCGCAAATTCATGAAAAGCTACGGCGTGCCGGAACGCGACATCGAGGATGTCTGGACCGCGATCGCACTCCATACCACGCCCGGAATCCCCGAGCATATGCGCCCAACCATCGCGCTGGTGACCGCGGGTGTGGAGATGGATGTGCTCGGCATCGCCTATCACGACTTCACGCATGAACAGCGTGAGCATGTCTGCGTCCATCATCAGCGCGAGACGAACTTCAAGGAGAACATCATAGATCACTTCGCTCGCGGCATCATCAAGAAGCCGCTGACGACGTTCGGGAATGTGAAGGCTGATGTCCTGGCGCTGAAGGACATGAACTATGTCCGTCAGAACTTCTGCTCAATCATCCTTGGCTCAGCTTGGCCAAACTGACCCCCGTTGCCGCGAGCCGGGGAGGAAGATGCAGCACCAACCGTAAGAGGATGTCCGGTCCTGAAGAAGAAGCCGTGACCCGCGGCGGCGAGCAGCGTGGGCTTTCGCAGAGCCCGATCGAATCGAGTTGTAATACCTAGTCGAAGAGGAGACCGCGATGGGAAGCCGGGAAGAACTGATCCAGCGTAGCATTCCGTTTCTCCGGGAAGTCAAGGACATGACACCCGGAGCCAAGATGGAACGATGGCTTAACGAGACATATGGTGAAGATAGCGCGCTCTACCAGGACCTCGCTCGTCTGATCAAGATCGGGGTCGAGGAGGGATGGGCGGCAAACCAGGAAGTGGACGGCCCGAACTACCGGCGCAGTCGGATCATGGAGCCGACCCCCGAAACGTTCCAGTTCAGCATCACGGCTGTTTACATGAACAGCGCCGATCCGCGCCGCTTCAAGGATGAGCACGAACACGACGTCCTTCGCGGACAGTATCATGGCCATCCCTATGGCGAGCTCAACCTTGTGGTGCCCTTGAACAAGGGCGCGGAGTTGAAGGGGTTGCAGGGGTGGCAGGGACCGGGCTGGACGGCACCCGATCCGGGCAGCAGGCATTATCCCGAGGTCAGGGGCGGTGCGGTTATCGCGCTGTTTTATCTGCCGGCTGGACGCATATCATACGATTTCGAGCCTCCGACCAGATGAGCGAAACAAAAACCTCTCGAGCCTAGTGAGGATTGTGAAGCGCTTGGGTATCGGCAATGAAAGCGCCTTCAGCGGTTCGGCCTGTCCGCTCGTCTCAAGGGTTGGCTAGCTCGATGAGCGAGTTCTCCGAGCTTGTCAGACAGGCCGCGCGAAAGCGACGCAGAAGTCAGGCGCATCGCCGCAGATTTGCGAACATCAACAATGCGGCAGAGACCAGGAAGTAAAACGCACCAAAGGCCGCGTAGGGTGCTACATCCAAAATCGTCGGAACCTTAGCGAGACTCGATTGCGCGACAAAGAACACGCCGGCAAGCATTGACTGCGCTCCGCTCAGGATCATTGCCCATTGCGCACCGAACGTGCGCCAGCGACGAACGCCGGTGACCAGTTGGGCCAATCCCGCGGCGGTTGCCCAGATCCCGAAGACCGCGAGCACTACATGCATGCTTAACTGCAAACCGACGGCCACTGCGAGCGCGGCGACGAGACTCACTGCGACATTAAGCGCCTGTGTTTGGTTCGCTCTGAGACCACCGCTGTTGCGAGCATCAAACCAGGTGGCAAACGCGTCCCAAGCAGGATAGCTGACTAGCAGCAGCGCCGCGGCTACGGTATTTGCACCGCCGATCGCAACCGCGGCTGCGGCCCACGCCGCAGCAACGATGGCCCGAGCGAGATAATAGCCCGAAAGATTCGGCGTTAGTTCCGCTTGCGTGCGCGCATTTGTCAAAACGCGTGTTGTCGTTGTCATTTCACTCTCCATCACTGAGTGAGACCAGCTGTCTACCGAACGGAAGACCAACAGGTGCCTTGTCCACCTGTACGCTGACCGAGTCAGCCGGCGGGAAGATGCTGTCATACATTGCGCGGGCTTCTCTAATTAGGCGGGCTCGCTCGCGCTCAGACTTCGAGATAAACTGAATAATTTCACCCATATTTCGCTCCTGACTTAGCTTTGCCAGATGTCGAGCGCCTCATGCTTGCCGATGGCGCGAAGACGTTAGGAGGCCACGAACGAGAGCAACTCGGCGTTGATGATCTCGGCGTGGGTCGTGCACAGGCCGTGGGGCAGCTTCTCGTAAATCTTGAGAGTGCTGCGGTTGAGCAGCTTCGAGGAAAGGGGAGCAGAATCGGCAACCGGTACGATTTGATCGTCGTCGCCGTGCAGGACGAGCGCTGGCACTGTGATGTTTTTCAGATCATCGCTGAAGTCAGTTTCCGAGAAAGCTTTGATGCCATCGTAGTGTGCCTTCGCGCTGCCCATCATGCCCTGGCGCCACCAATTCCAGATGACCGCCTGCGACGCCTGGGCCCCCGCGCGGTTGTAACCGTAGAAGGGACCGCTCGCGAAATTGAGATAGAACTGCGGCCTGTTGGCGGCGAGTTGATTGCGCAAATCGTCAAACACTTCGATGGGTAAGCCGCCAGGATTGGCGCCGGTCTTCAGCATCAGCGGCGGTACTGCGGCGATCAAAACCAGCTTGGCCACCCGATCATTGCCATAACGGGCGACGTATCGCGCGGCTTCCCCGCCACCAGTGGAGTGGCCGACGTGAATGGCATTGCGAAGATCGAGATGCTCGACAACAGCCGCTGCATCGGACGCGTAGTGATCCATATCGTGGCCATCGCTTACCTGGCTCGACCGCCCGTGACCGCGGCGATCATGGGCGATGACACGATAACCTTTGGCGACGAAGAAGAGCATTTGGCTCTCCCAGTCGTCAGAGCTCAGGGGCCAGCCGTGGTGAAAGACAATGGGCTGGGCAGATTTCGGTCCCCAGTCTTTGTAGAAAATCTGTGCGCCGTCTTTGGTGGTGATGAGGGTCATGGGATAGGTCCTTTGAGCGGGGTGTGCCGAAATCTGTGTGCCCGCCGCCGAAGTGGAGCGGAGTGTCAATGAGGCCGCGTACATGAGCGTGGTTGCGAGTAGTTTTCGGCGTGAGGTGCTCGCAAGCCGTCTGACGGAGTTGTTCTAGGCCATTATGCGTCTCCGAGGAGTTGGCGTGGGCAAGACGATTTCTATCGAACCGTGAGTGTCACTGCGCCAGAGCGATTGATGTACTTGTCGAGAGATTGCTGTTACGTGCGTGTCATCGCGCGGTTTCGCGGGTCAAGCGTCTGAAGCTGCGTTGAAGGGCTATGTGCAAGGTATAGCCCAGCGCCGCTGCGACCGAGACGATCGAGCCGTAGGTATCGTGGGTTCACTCTGATCGAACCGATGCTGGAGCGGCGGTTGAGGCCCAGTGCTTTCATGTGGGAGAAGGGAAGGCGCGAGATGCCACCATCGAAACAGGTGCAACCAGAGGCAGCGCGACGGGACAGATCATCGACGCGCGTAAGAGGGCAGCCTAAGCTCTAAACGCGTGGTCGCAACCTGATCTTTCAAGGTTGTACTATCGGACTATTCACGATTCTCGCGCCGAGCCGCGAACGCCACGTGCGCCTCCTGCCGGATCCCGACAAGACTCCACAGAGCTACGAGGGAGCCAAGGGTATTGTCGCGAAAGTCGCCGACGCCGCTCGGGGCATCCTTGATTCGGTCGAGGAAACGGTCGACATCGAGACCTTGATCCCGCTCCGCCAACGACGTCGGCGCCGAATGAACCCTCAGCCATTCAACTGGGCTCTATAGATCCGTAGAAGGTTCCCGCGGGCTTGGCCCCGAAGCCCTGATCAAAGCGCCGACTATCCCGCCGCGCTAGGCTAGCTTTCACTCCTTATCGTAATATTCGCTTGGAAAGGGGTTTTTCACAATCCTCACATCATTCGCAGTAACGCGAGCTTCCAGAAAGACGCCGTAGTCCATTCACGGTAGCAGCGCGGCTGCCTTGGTTACCGCGGCGCTGTAATTGTTGACGAGCTGTTGCACGGACGCCGCCGACATGTCGAGGACCGGCTTCGGATAAAATCCTAACAGGATGGTGAGGACCGCCAGCGGCATCAGCATCAGGCTCTCACGTAAGGTGAGGTCCTTGATGCTGGCCGGCTTGACCAGCGCGCCGAAGATGATTTTGCGATAAAGCCAGAGTGCGTAGGCCGCGGAGAGGATCGTTCCTATCGTGGCGAAGACGGTGGTCGGCACCGACACCTTGAACGTGCCGATCAGCGTCATGAACTCGCCGACGAAACCGGAGGTGCCGGGCAGCCCGACATTGGCCAGGGTGAAAACCATGAACACCAGCGCATAAAACGGCATTCGGTTGACGAGGCCGCCATAGGCCGCAATTTCGCGGGTGTGCATGCGGTCGTAGACGATGCCGACGCAGAGGAACAGCGCGCCCGACACGATGCCGTGCGAGATCATCTGGAACACGCCGCCGGCCACGCCCTGAATGGTGCCGGCAAAGATGCCCATGGTGACGAAGCCCATATGGGCGACGGAGGCATAGGCGATCAGCTTTTTCATGTCCTCCTGCATCAGCGCCACCAGCGAAGTGTAGATGATCGCGATCACCGAGAGCGAGAAGATCAACGGCGTGAAATCGTGCGAGGCCAGCGGAAACATCGGCAGCGAGAAACGCAGGAAACCATAGCCCCCCAACTTCAAGAGGATCGCTGCCAGGACCACCGAGCCGGCGGTTGGCGCCTCGACATGGGCGTCGGGAAGCCAGGTATGCACCGGCCACATCGGCAACTTCACCGCAAACGACGCAAAGAAGGCAAGCCAGGCCCAGGTCTGCAACGAGCGCGGCAAGGCCGTATGCATCAGGGTGGGGATATCCGTGGTGCTGCCGTTCCAGTACAGCGCCATGATCGCGAGCAGCATTAACACCGAGCCGAGAAACGTGTAGAGGAAGAACTTGAACGAGGCGTAGACCCGGCGCGGACCGCCCCAGATCCCGATGATCAGGAACATCGGGATTAAGGTGCCCTCGAAAAAGAGATAGAACAGCACGAGGTCGAGCGCACAGAAGGTGCCGACCATCAGCGTTTCCATGATCAAGAACGCCATCATGTATTCGCGCAGGCGCGACGTCACGGATTTCCAGCTCGCCACGATACAGAACGGCATCAAGGCGGTGGTCAGGATCACGAACGGCAGCGAAATGCCGTCGACACCCATGTGATAGGTGGTGCCGCTGGCAAGCCACGGAGTCTTTTCGACGAACTGGAAATCCGGCTGCGCCGGGTCGAAGCGCCAGACCAGGATCAGCGAAACGGCGAAGGTGATCAGCGTGGTCCACAGCGCGATCCAGCGCGCATTGCGATTGGCGGCCTCGTCTTCGCCGCGGATAATATAAATCAGCAGCGCACCGACTACCGGCAGGAAGGCTACAACCGAGAGAATCGGCCAGGTTGTCATCACCGCCCTCCCACGCCGAACATGAACCAGGTCATCAATCCTGCAACGCCGATCAGCATCGCGAAGCCGTAGTGATGCATATAGCCGGTTTGCAGCTTGACGACGTTGCGGGTGACGTCAAGCACCCGCGCCGACACGCCATCTGGGCCGAAGCCGCCGACCACATGGCCATCGCCAAACTTCCACAGGAAGCGGCCAAGGCACTTGGTGAGACGAACGAAGATCAGCTCGTACAGTTCGTCGAAATACCGCTTGTTGAGCAGGAACTCGTAGGGCATCTGGTGCTGGCGGACGAGCTCGACGGGCATGTAAGCCCGGCGGATATAGAACACGTAGGAAATGTAAACGCCGATTGCCATCAACACCGTTGGCAAGACAATTATCCACTCCGGGATAGTTACCATGTCCTCGATGGTATGCGGATGCATTTTCAGCGACTCGCGAAAGAATTCATCCACGCTGCTGCCGGCGAACACTTCCTTGAACGGAAAACCGACGAAGATTGTCCAGCCGCCAGAACGCCGATCGGAATCAGCATCCATATCGGGCTTTCATGCGCGGCCTCGTAATACGCCCGGTCATGCGGCTCGCCGACCAAGGTCTTTAAGACGAGCCGCCAGGAGTAGAACGCGGTCAGTCCTGCTGCGATCACCGTCATCCAGAAGCCATAGAACGCCAGCGGATTGCGCGAGACGAACGCGGATTGGCTCGGCTCGCTATCGACAGGAAATATAAGCACAACCAACGATCTCTTGCACTCTTTGTAAGTGATTTCCCATCCAGAACATTCTACCGAAAGAGTACGGTCGCAGGCACTACTTCTCCGCACCTGGTCCACGACGCGGCGTACTTTTGTGGCCAGTTTTCAACTGTTCCACTTTCGAGGAACCTCGATACGCGACGCGCCATCGCCTTATTAATTGGCGTATAAGCACACGAATTACGGGATCGCGCAGGCAATCACCACCGAGTCCATATCTTACCGCGCACTGCTACGTAACCGTCAGCAGCGGCTTCATCACCGGTGCCCGCCCGACCGCGCGCACGACGTGGCGCGATCTCCTCGGGAATATGCTTCGCATGTCGTGCATTCATGTCGTTAGACCCGCGAGATTCATCAGCATTCTGATGCTCAGGGCGGCGATCGCCAGTGTAGCAACACTGGTCGTCCAGATCAGCAGCATCCAGCCGATGCGGCGCGCCCACAGCAAGCGAGAAGGACTATTCGGGTTCATCAGTGGTAACCCTCGCCGGCCCGTACCTTGCCGCGGAAGACGTAGTAGGACCACGCGGTATAGACGAGGATAAAGGGAATGACGAACAAAGCGCCCACAAGCGTGAAACCCAGAGTCTGCGGCGGTGCCGCCGCTTCCCAAATCGAAACAGCCGGCGGAATGATGTTCGGCCAGAGACTGATAGCGAGACCGGTATAGCCAAGGAAGATCAAGAGAAGGGCCAGCAGGAAAGGTGCGGCATGGCTGTTGCCGGCAAGCGTCCTGAGGAGCGTCACTGTGGCAAGCGGCACGAGAACTGGCACCGGCGCGAAGAAGAGGAGGTTGGGCAATGAGAACCAGCGGGCCGCGACGTCGGCATGGGCGGAAGGCGTCCACAGGCTGACGACTGCAATAGCCACCACAAGACCGAGGGTGATCGGCCGGGCAAGCTCGCGCATTCGCCGCTGTAGTTCGCCTTCCGTCTTCATTACGAGCCACGTCGCTCCCAACAACGCATAGGCGAGCAGGAGACCGACACCGGCAAACAGGCTAAAGGGCGTAACCCAATCGAACAGCCCGCCTGCGTAAGTGCGTTCCCGGACTTCGAAGCCATTGATGAATGCGCCGAGCGCTACACCTTGCGAGATGGTCGCAATATAGGAGCCCCAGGCGAAGGCCTTGTCCCAGAAGGGCTTATGCGCCTCGTCTGCCTTGAAACGAAACTCGAAGGCGACGCCGCGCCAGATAAGGCCAGCCAGCATTAATACGAGTGGCAGATAGAGCGCGCTCAGGATGACTGAGTAGGCCAGCGGAAAGGCCGCAAGCAGCCCAGCCCCGCCGAACGCCAACCACGTTTCGTTGCCGTCCCACACCGGGGCAACGGTGTTTACCATCGTGTCCCGGTCCTCGCGAGTGCTCACGAAGGGAAAGAGGATGCCGATCCCGAGGTCGAAGCCATCCATGATGACATACATCATGAGGCCGAAACCGATGATCAGTGCCCAGAGGAGGGGAAGGTCGATACCCATGGTCCAGCCTCCTAACCGATCGCCGGATTGATATCGTCCGGCGCTGCAGAGAGCGGCCGCGCCGGGCGCAGAGCCTGACCGCGATCGGGCACACTCTCTTCGTTGTCGTCCTTGCTGGGTCCCTTGGCTACGAGCTTCAGCATGTAGCGGATGCCCGTGCCAAACACAGCGGAATACATGACGATGAACAGGATCAACGTGCTCGACAGCGCGAGCGCCGAATGGTTCGAGACCGCGTGCTCGGTACGCATCACGCCATAGACCACCCAGGGCTGGCGGCCGATCTCGGTAGTGAACCAGCCGGCGAGAATGGCGATCAGTCCGGTCGGTCCCATTAGGGTGGCAAACCACAGGAAACGGCGCGAGTCGTAGAGGCGTCCATGCCAGCGGAGCCATGCCCCCCAAAGGGCGAGCGACAACATCAAGAAGCCGAGCCCGACCATAATCCGGAAAGACCAGAACACGATGGTTGAGTTCGGCCGATCTTGGGGCGGAAATTCGCTGAGTCCAGGAAACTGGCCGTGGGAGCTGTGGGTGAGGATTAGGCTGCCGAGGTGCGGGATCTCGATGGCATAGCGCGTAGTCTCTGCGGCCATATCGGGCCAGCCGAACAGGATCAACGGCACGCCTTGCCCCGGCTCGTTTGACCAGTGACCCTCTACCGCCGCGATTTTTGCAGGCTGATGATGAAGCGTATTGAGCCCATGGGCATCGCCAACAGCGATCTGAAGTGGCGCCAACACCACCAGCATCCACATCGCCATTGAGAGCATGGTGCGCACGGCCGGCGTCGCGCGCCCGCGCAGAAGATGCCAGGCGCCGGAAGCCGCGACGAACAGAGCCGTGGCCAGATAGGCTGCGATCGTCATGTGCGTGAGCCGGTAAGGGAACGAGGGATTGAAGATAACCCTCAACCAATCAACCGGAACGACACGGCCGTCGATGATCTCGAACCCTTGCGGCGTCTGCATCCAACTATTCGAAGCGAGAATCCAGGTCGCCGAGATGAGAGTGCCGAGCGCCACCATCACGGTTGCCAAGAAATGCAAGCCGGGACCTACCTTGTTCCAGCCAAACAGCATGACGCCGAGGAAGCCGGCCTCGAGGAAGAAGGCGGTCAACACCTCGTAGGCGAGCAGTGGCCCCGTGATGCTGCCGGCGAAGGCGGAGAAATAGCTCCAGTTGGTGCCGAACTGGTAGGCCATAACAAGGCCGGAGACGACGCCCATCGCGAAATTGACCGCGAAGATCTTGGACCAGAAATCGTATAGCTCTCGATAGACCGCGTCCTTCTTCCAGAGCCACAGCCCTTCCAGCGCCGCGAGAAAGCTCGCCAGCCCGATCGTGATAGCTGGGAAAATGATGTGGAACGAGATGGTGAATCCGAACTGGATGCGGGCGAGTTCCAGAGCCGTTAATCCGAACATTGCGCGTCCCCGTTTGCCACCGTGAGATCCGGCTCCTGGACAAGAGACCAGGGCGGCCGACCGATGAAGGCGATTGCACGCTTGGGTCGCCTAGCGACTGAAAGCCAAAGCAATGACCCATCACACTCGAATCGTATTTGCTGCAAGCGATTATCCGCTTGCCGATTTCGGCATGCTTGATTGCCGCTGTAGTGAAATTGGATTCGACAAGCACGTTGACGACCGAACCGACAATGAAGGAGGCGCGGGAACGAGCGCGGTCTTCGCATCGTCGCCATGGATGGAGGCATAGTCGTCCTGCGAGTCGCTACGCGCGTTCGCTAGGCTTCGGCACAGAAGCGATTGGCCCGAATATGCCGACTGTCGAAAGAATTCAGCGACAAGTTCGCTCATCAACTCCAATGGTTCATCAGGGCTAGACCCACACTCGAGGGGTCGCACCCCCCGAATGTTGTCGGACGTTACTGACCGCGCTGGCATGGGACTAGCCTTGCAGCATTCGGACGGTTTCGTCCGTTGTCCAAAGGCCATTGGCCATGTATCGAAAGTTGATCAGGGATGCGAGGTAGCCATCTCCCTCGGGCAGTTTGGGCGCAGCCACGGCATCACGGACTACTGCAACCTCGAACCCCTGCTCCAGAAACTCCCTCAGATGGGACTCGACGCACATGTTCGCCAGCATCCCCGCGAGAATGATCTGGTCAACGCGCTGCTTGCGGAGCTGGAGCGGTAAATCATTGACCTGTGGCCCGTATAGCTTATGCGGCGAACAGATGATCGTCTTCCCGTCTTCGATATACTTCTTGAATTCCGGCAAAAAGTCCGCGCCCGAATCTCTGAAGCCGTCCGACGTATATGGCCCCTTCCGATCGAATATACCGATTTGGTGTTGGAAGACTTCAAGCGGGCCCTGTACTTTCCAAGCGTGATCCCAGTGGTAATAATAATGCGGCGAGATCGCGACGACGATTCCAGCCGCCTTCGCAGCTCCGAAGAGGCGGCCGAGATTCGGAACGACATTGTGCTCGGTCACACTCTCGCCGACAACGGGCCATGCTTTACCTGTCGGGCTCATGAAGTCGATCTGCGGATCGATGACAACCAAGGCAGCCCTGGAGGGGTCTAACTTCATGCTGCCCTTCTGAAGCGCCGGGTTCGTAGGATCGGCATATGCATCCGCCGTCGCGGCGTGGGCGGTACCCGCATTTGTTGCCGTGAACGCCGTCGCCGCGGTGACGCCGACCAGGGCCGTCAGAAATGATCGTCGTTGCGGTTTGCAGCAGTCATGGTCGCGCATGTCTATTTCCTCCGTTGAGAATTGTTGAAAAAGACGTTAGGGCTCACTTTTTGTGTCCGCTTGCATTGAAGTGCCGGATCTTACCCAGCCGGCGCTGCCGCTGCGCCAGAGCAATTGCTGTACCTCCAGGGCGATTGCTACTCCTGGTGCGTTATCTATGATCCGCCGGTGTTTCGGCTCGCCACAACGCTGCGAGGATTACCCAGCTTGCCACCACGATGATCCGCGCAGTCACTGTTGCGCGGCATGTTCGTCGCTTGCTCGAGCCGCGCTGCTTGCGCTCCCACCCAGCAGCGCCTTCAGGATTTCTTGGGCAGTTGCAGGATCTGCACTGTCTGGGGCATCTGCCGTAGATTTGGTATGGTCCGGTCGAGCGGAGCTTTGCCTGGAATTTCTCATATCACGGTCCTCGGCTTCTCTTGTGAAACGAATGTCCTGTTAAGGGGCGAGTGTGATCTGATGGCGCCGACCGCAGGCGCACCTGCGGTGACATCAGCGCCAAGCACCGCCAATGGCGACGATATGCTCGATTCCCGAGCCCGGCCACGCCCGTGTTTCGCGCACGGGCGGTTATTGCGCGGTCCAGCCTCCATCGATTGAGATCGTAGTGCCGGTGATCTGATCCGCAGCCGCGGAGCACAGGAACGCCACTGTGCCGCCAAGTTGCGCTGGGGACACAAATTCGAGCGACGGCTGCTTTTCGGCCAGCAACTCGTTCGTCGCTTCCTTCTGGCTGATGTGCTTGTCTGCGGCGATGTCGCTGATCTGCTTTTCCACCAGCGGCGTGCGCACCCAACCGGGGCAGACCGCATTGCAGGTCACGCCGCTGCCGGCGGTCTCCAGACCGACTACCTTGGTGAGGCCGACAAGACCGTGCTTCGCTGCGACATAGGCCGCCTTGTGGGTTGAGGCGACTAGGCCGTGCGCAGAGGCGATGTTGACGATCCGTCCCCAGCGCTGCTTTTTCATGTGAGGCACGGCCATCGCGATGCTGTGGAATGCGGCCGACAGATTGATATCGAGAATGGCCTGCCACCTGGCGGGCGGGAATTCGTCCACCGGCGCGGTGAACTGAATCCCGGCGTTGTTGACGAGGATATCCAGGCGATCGAACTTCTCGATCGTCGCGGCAATCATTCCGCGCACGGCGTCGGCTTTTGACATGTCGCTGGCGTCGTAGACGCAGCGCACACCTTGGTCGCGTTCGAAGCCGCTGCGGATTTTCTCGATATCGCTGGCTTCGCCAAAACCGTTCAGCACGATGTCGGCGCCTAGCTTGGCGAGCTCTTTGGCGATGCCAAGTCCGATGCCGCTGGTCGATCCGGTGACGATTGCTACCTTGCCCTTCAACATGGGAGTCTCCTTTCAACGTGGGGTGATACAGATCGTTCTTGAAAAGGCGTCATGGCCGCGTTGGCCGTGACTTTGATTGCGCGGGCGAAGACCCGTGCGCCTGAGACCTGGTCTCGGGTTCGATGAATATGGGCGGTTCGTCGTACCCGCTTCGGCTGCTGTAGAAGATAAGCGCCATGAGGCCGCTACCGACGACGATCGAGAAGAGCACGCCGAACGCCATCGCAACATACCCTGCCGTCGAAACCTCTATGCTGTCTTCGAGTGTCCAGCCGACGTAGACAACGAAGCAGGTTCCCGCCAGCAGCGTCAGCAGCACGATGAGGATGAGCCATGAGCCGAAGCCCAAACGAGCCGCCGCGTGGTTGGGTGCCGGAGGATTGCTGTGTGTATGCATCTCTATTCCCTTTCGTCGTTGATACGTACTGGGTGAAAGATGATCAGTGTGCGGCGCCAGCCTCGACGTGGCCGGGCTTCTTCAGCATCATGGACGCGGCAAGAGCCACCATGAGTGCGACGCCGAGCAGGAAGAACAGGTCGCTGAAAGCAAGGATGAACGCCTGTTTCTGCACGATCTTGCCGATCGCGACATAGGCGCGGCGACTGGCATCGATCCGGTCGATCACGCCGTGGCTCACGAAGTATTGCGTAAGCTTCTCAACCCGCGCCTGCGTCGCCTGCTCCAGCAGGGAGACCGACTGCATCAGCACGTTGGAGTGAAATTGCTCACGCTTGGTCAGTAGCGTCTGCAGCAGGGCAATGCCGACGGCGCCGCCGAGATTGCGCATCATGTTGAACAGGCCAGAGGCCGACCCCGCATTCTCCGGTTCAATGCCGGCGGTGGCAACGGCCGAGAGCGGAGCGAACACAAAGGCCTGGCCGACAGCACGCACGACGTTAGGCCAGAACAGCTGGTCGGCGGCATAATCATTGGTCATATAGATGTTCATGA
Source organism: Bradyrhizobium sp. 159 (assembly GCF_023073795.1). NCBI lineage: Bacteria > Pseudomonadati > Pseudomonadota > Alphaproteobacteria > Hyphomicrobiales > Nitrobacteraceae > Bradyrhizobium > Bradyrhizobium sp. 159. Next base: position 252,807 of record NZ_JADPKE010000101.1, read on the forward strand.
AGTTGGAGGCGGCGAACAGCGCAAACCCGACGGCAATGATGAGACGGGCGTCGAAGCGCTGCATCAGGCGCGGCACCAACGGGATCAGCAGCAACTGCGGGAGACCCGTCCAGGCCAGCACCATGCCGATCTGCTCGGCGTTGTAGCCTTGAACCCGCGACAGATAGACCGGCAGGATAAAGACCGAGCCGTACAGCGCGATACCGAGCAGGAAGTTGGCCAGAATGCCGAATCCGAAATTACGGCGCACCAGTAGGCGCAGGTTCAATAGCGGCTTCTTCACGGTCAGCTCGATCACCAGGAAGACGGACAGCGCGACCGCTGCGACGATCGACAGCCTGACGATGAAGGACGAGCCGAACCAGTCGTCCTTGTTGCCTTCTTCCAGCACGGTCTGCAGCGCCGCCAGCCCGATCGCCATGGTGGCGATGCCCAGCCAGTCGCCCTCCCGCAGTAGCGACAGCTGCATGGGCCGCGCTTCCAGCGAGAACCACAGCATCGCGACCATCAGCGAACCGGGCACCAGGTTGACGTAGAAAATGTATTGCCAGCCCCAGTTTTCGGTGAGATAGCCGCCGATGGTCGGACCGATGGCAGGGGCAAAGGTCGCCGAGATCGCAAACAGCGCAAGCCCGATCGGTTGCTTCGCCTTCGGCAAGAGCGTGATGATGAGCGTGAACGCCATCGGGATCAGCACACCGCCGGAAAATCCCTGGACCGCGCGTAGCGCGATCATCTGCGGCAGGTCGTGTGCCAGCGCGCAGGCGGCCGAGAACGTCAGGAACAGCATGGCGTTGGTTAGAAGATAGACGCGGATCGAGAACACCTGGGCGAGCCAGCCGCTCAAGGGGATCACCACGATCTCGGCGATCAGATAGGAGGTCGAGATCCAGCCGCCGTCATCGATCCCTGCGCCAATCGCGCCCTGGATGTCAGCCAGCGAGGCGTTGACGATCTGGATGTTAAGCACCGCCATGAACGCGCCGAGCGTGGCGCCGATCACCGCGATCCAGGTCTTTGCTGGAACCGAAATCGCCGCGACGGGCCGGCTGTGATCGCCGCCGGGAGGGGCATTCATCGTGGCTTGCGACTTAGTCATTGGTATCTCTTGGTGGCTTGCGAGGAAGGATCAGCCGCGGGGTTCGCCTGTGCGGTGCTTTTCCCCTGGCGCTCGGCGATGACGGCCGACTTGGTGTTCACGGCAGGCTCTGCCGACATGCCGGGGCGGATCAGGCCCGCCAGGCGGCGGTCATCGAGCACGATCTTCACCGGCACGCGCTGCACGATCTTGGTGAAGTTGCCGGTGGCATTGTCAGGCGGCAGCAGCGCGAATTCGAGCCCGCTGGCTGGCGAAAGGCTGTCGACATGGCCGCGCAGGCGCGTGCCGCGGAAGCTGTCGATGGTGAGCTCGACCGGCTGACCGCTGCGCACATAAGTGAGCTGGGTTTCCTTGAAGTTAGCAACTACAAACACTGCATCGAGCGGCACCACCGCCATCAGCTGCGTACCGGCCTGCACGAACTGCCCGACCCGCAGTGCACGTGCGCCGACCGTGCCCTCGACCGGCGCGGTGATCCCGGTATAGGAAAGATTCAAGGCCGCCTGTTGTTGCAGCGCGCGGGTGCGATCGTGCTGAGCTACCGCCCTCGCGCGCTCGGTGACGAGCACGTCAACCTTGCGCTCGGCCGCCAGCAGGCCGGATTTGGCCCGCTGCAATTGCGCGTTGCTGGCGCGCAAGGCCGAGTCGGTCTGCTGCGCGCGCTGAACCGTGCCGGAGCCGGACCTCATCAGCCCGTCGTAGCGGGCTTGTTCCTCCTGCGCGAACTTCAGATTGGCCTCTGCGGAGGCAACGTCGGCGGTACCTTGTGCGATGATCTCCTGCTGCAGGGCGAGCTGCGCATCGAGGTTGCGGATTGCCGCTTTTGCAGCGGCGACATCGGCCTCGGCCTGGTCGAGCGCGGTGCGGAAATCGCGGTCGTCGATCTTCGCCAGCAACTGACCGACCTTCACCGGCTGGTTGTCGTTCACCAGCACCTCGGCGATGTAGCCGGAGACTTTTGGCGCGACGATCGTCGAATCGGCCTTCACATAGGCGTCATCGGTGCTTTCGAGGTACCGGCCGATGGTCAGGTAGTGATAACCGTAGTCGGCCACGACCGCAGCGCCGAGGATCAGCACCAGGGCAAGCGCCGCTCGCTTGAGCGCCTGCCGGGAGGGGCGAAGGCTGATTTTCGCTCCTTCTTCGGGAGCAAACTGAAGTGTGGTCATTGCACTCTCCGGTCCTACAAGGCGGCAGCAAAATTCAGTAGCGGCGATGGACGTCGTGGGTGACAATGCCGACGTCGGGGGGAGGCGGCTCCAGGCGTCGCGGGTCGGCCAGCGTGCGGCGGATGTCTTCCAGCCCGCTCTGCCAATGGGCGCGCATCGCCTTCAGGCCGAACTCGTAGTCTTTTGAGTGGCCCTCATAGATCTTGGACTGGTAAATCAGGTGGATGATGTTGTGGGAGCGATGCCGGGCCAGATCCGCAAGTGCCCGAATTTCCGGATCGTCCTTTGCGCTTGACGGCAGCCTCTCGATTGTCCGCTGCAACGCCTGGCGCATCTTCTGCATCCGCAGCGCTTGGTCGGTCACGGCGCGCGTGCGGCTGGAATACTGGATGTCCTTCTGGCGGCTGGATACCTCCATCATGTCGTAGGGAACACGGCCCCTGGCCGACCAGAGATCGATCTGGAACGTCAGTGTGTCGCGCGCTTCGCCGGACAGTACGCGCGAGAGGGGCGTGTTCGAGACCACGCCGCCGTCCCAGTAATGTTCGCCCTCGATCTCGACGGACGGGAAGCCCGGCGGCAGGGCGCCGGAGGCCATGAAATGTTTTGGACCGAGGTCGCGTTCGGCGGTGTCGAAATAGGTGAGGTTGCCTGTGCGCACGTTAACGGCGCCCACGGATACGCGCACCTCGCCCGAGTTCAGCCGGTCGAAGTCGACAAGCTTTTCCAGCGTGCGCTGCAAGGGCGAGGTGTCGTAGAAGCTCGTCGCCGCATCGCCCGAGAATGGCGACCACAGGGGCGAGGGGAAACGCGGCTTAAAGAAGCCGGGTTGTCCCTGGAACAGGGCTCGCATCGCGGCCATCGTATTGTGCAGCGAGTTGAAATCGAAAGCGAAGGGGAGCGCATTGGCAAGCCCTTCACCGGCAGGCCATTCCACGGGTGCAGCACAGATGCTTTCCCAGAACGTGCGCAGTCGTCCCACGCGCTCATCTTCCGGCGAGCCAGCGATGATGGCGGCATTCAACGCGCCGATGGAAATACCCGCCAGCCAGTTCGGCCGGATACCCGCCTCATGCAGGCCCTCATAGACTCCGGCCTGGTAGGCGCCAAGTGCGCCGCCGCCTTGCAGTACCAGCGCGACGACGTCGTAGGGCAGCGACCTGGTCTGCTGCGACACATGGGTAGGTTGTTCGCGTATCACGTTCAACATTGCCAAAACTCCCTTCAGCCGACGTTCGCTTCGATCAAAATCTGCGACTTGGACTCGCGTCGCGGCGCGCTTACGCCCGGAGACAAATAGTCGTGGACGACGCTGCCGAGCCCGAGGGTGAGGTCGGCGATCACGTGCTTGGCGGACAGCACCTGCAGCACCGGCAGCTCGGCGACGGGGGCGAGTGCATGCGAGCAGAGGTCTAGTGCCGCCGGACCGGTCCAGGCCCCCTTCACGGTGATGTCCTCCAGGTGGAATCGCACCAGCTCGCAGATGCGCGCCGTGCCGTCGACATGTGGGATGATCTTGAGCAGGAAGTTCGGCGCAGCGAGTTTTTTCGCTTCAGCTGCAGTATCGAGCGCGCGGTGCTTGTATCCCATCGTGCCGGTGGCGATGCGCACCGAGCCGTAGTTCAAGGTTCCGACCAGCGTGTCGGTCTCGACCACAAGCTTTGGCTCCGCCAGCTTCTTGGGAAATCCCCACAGCTCGCGCCCACCGGCGATGGGCGGATGATCGTTGAGAAACATCTGGTGAACGAAGCTGCCGGACTGGCCCTGGTACGAGACCGGGATCACTTGCCCGCTTTCGGTGTAGTCGCCAAAGCCCGTGGAGTCAGGCATGCGGATGAACTCGAAGTTCACCACAGGCTCCGTCACCTCCAGCGGCTCGGGCACGATCCGGCGCAGCGCGTCGGGATCGGTGCGGTATTGGATGATGAAGTATTCTCGGTCGACGAACCGATACGGGCCCGGAGGAAAGGCTGGGTTCGTCAGCGGCATGGCGAACGCGTTCGTGCGGATGGTCTCGTTTTTCATCGTCGTAGAGCTCCGGATCTGGTGGATGGTGAGCGGGCCGCGCTTTCGGCGTGAGAGCGCGGCCCATGACGCGCCAGGACCTACAGCTTGGTGACTTGTTCGGGATCAGCTGAAGCGAGCGCGGCGGCACGCTCGGGCTTCGGCGGATAGATCCAAACCGTGTTGATCTCCTGTTTGGTCTTCTTGGCGACGTCGCCGACCATCTCCACCTTGCGCTCCCAGCCGCGCGTAAAGAGCGCGCCGGCTTCTCCGAGGTCGAGGCAGGTGACATAGGCCTTCTGGTGGTACGGCCTTGTCGGCACGCCCAGCAGCTCAGCGGCGGCATTGTTGCCGGCGAAGGCGCCCATACGCGTCGCATGCTGGCAGGACATCAGCGCGTAGTTGCCTTCATCGTCGCAGGCTGCGCGCGCGGCGTCGCCTGTGGCGAAGACGCCCGCAACACGCAGCACACGCAGATCACGGTCGACCAGCAGCCGGCCGAAATTGTCGCGTTCGGCCGGGATCTGCGCGGTCAGGGGAGCAGCACGAATTCCCGCAGCCCAGATCACCGTTTCAGCTTCGATATGCTCGCCGTTGGATAGCGTGACGCCTGACTCGTCGAGCGAGGCGACGCCGGTACCGACCCGGGTCTCCACGCCAACCTTGCGCAGCGCGTCCTCGATGACCGGGCGGGGACCTTCGCCCATGTCGGGGGCTATCGCTGGATTCCGTTCGACGATGATGACGCGGGGCTTGGAATCCTTGCCGAGGATCGCGCGAAGCCGCGCCGGCATTTCGGTCGCCGCCTCGATGCCGGTAAAGCCGCCGCCCGCTACGACGACCGTGTCACGGCCGTTCTTTGCCGGGCGATCGGCCAGGCTATGCAGATGTTTGTCGAGCTCGATCGCATCATCGAGCTGGTCGACGGAAAAGCCGTGCTCGGCAAGACCAGGAATGTTCGGGCGAAACAAGCGGCTGCCGGTGGCCACGACCAGGCGGTCGTAGGAAAGCGTCTTTCGGCCGCCTTGAGGTGTCGCGATCTGCACCCTGCGGGATTTGGTGTCGATGGTTTCAGCGCTGCCTTGCACGTAGACAACGTCGATGGCTTTGAGGACGTCCAGCAACGGCGCCGTGAGCGTCTCGGGTTTCGGTTCGTAGAGCCGTGGCCGGACAACGAGCGTCGGCTCCGGCGCGATGAGGGCGATCTCCAGTTGTTCGGGTGAAGCACCCTGGATGTCGCGCAGGCGTGCGGCGGAAAGGGCAGCATACATGCCAGCAAAGCCGGCGCCGATGATGAGTAGTCGCATATGTTTTCTCCTTGGTTTGACTTCCCAATAGTTCGCGCGTAACCGCCGCTGCTCTCAGTGTGGGCAGCGCTCGACGACGACACGAAGTGGTAAAATGACGGGTCTTAGTCCTTAAGGACCGAGACCGCCTTGCATCAGCATTGGCGGGGAGGGCTCACACGCCTGCGCTCTAGTTTGTCGGACTAGTGGCCACCCAGAGCGAAAGACAATCGGCAAGGCCGAGTCCTGATGAGGGAGCTGGGCGCGAGCTCCGGACATCATGGAGATTTCAGACATGGTCCCTTGCAAGGACGATGGCGGAATTTCCACCTCCTCGCCCGCTGCCGAGGTAAAGCGAACGCCCAACGAAAGTCCGTACACCACTGCGGCCGCGAGGCCTCGGCGCTTTGATGTGATTGCCAGCCGATTGACGAAGTTCCTCCAGACCATCTTCTGTCTCCGTCGTTTGGGTTTGGACATGGTGATGGTTTAGCTGATCAGGCCTGCCGCTGCCCCAGAGCAATTGCCGTACCTGTCGAGCGATTGCTGCTAAGGCCTAAGCCTCACCAATCGCTCGGGGGATGGATGGTCAGCTTTCTAAAGCTCGCAGCGACGCGCTGTCTGGAAAACAGAAATAACCAGACGCTCTCGCGATATTGGCGCAGCTAGACTTGAGGCGAACCCTGGGCGCCTTCCGCCTTCGATGGCGGTGAAATTGCCGGCGGGAGGGCAGCACTTCCACGTCGCCCGCTTGGCTACGCCTTCCGGCCTAGCAGCAACGTGGATCGTATGTCCGAATCGGAGCAACAGGTGGCCGAGGTTCGCCCCAAAGGAACGCTGACGGACGTCTGATGCTCCACGCCGGAGGCCGGGAGCACCCCCGTGGTGTTGTTACCTGCTCGCTTGCCGGGTTATGCGTTCGCGGGAGGGTAGTTCACTTCGACGGTCCAGGAGTCCTTCGGCTGGCTGTACAGACGCCAGAATTGCTCGGCGACCGCTGAGGGCTTCTCCGATTCCGGGGAAACCAACGAGCAGACAGTCACTGTCGCGACGTGAATTCCTTTTTCTCGGAACTGTTCGAAAAGTCCGTGAGCCATGGCGCGAATGCCGGCCTTGCCGATGCTGATCGAGAGAAAGTCCGGGCTAGGAGCGAGTGCGAAGCCACCTCCCGTCAGCAGGATCGCACCGGATTTTTGCTTTTCCATCGTCGGAGCGACAGCCTGGACGGCAACAAGCGCTCCTCCGATGTTCACGGCGAGATCATGGTTGAAGCTGTCGCGCGGCTGTTCAGAGAGGGTTGCCTTGCGCATGGAGGCGGCGTTGTAGTGCAACACATCGATCGAGCCTTGCTGCTTCTGAACCTCGCCGATCAGTTCCGCGACGCTCTTCGGATCGCTGGCGTCCACTTTTCGAACGTGAGCCTTGTATCCTTTTGATATCAGCCTTTCCGCCAAGCCGTGCGTCTTGTCGACACTCCGAGCGCTCAAAACGACTTCGAAACCCTCTTTGGCAAAGCGCTCGGCGGTCGCGAAACCCATTCCCGGACCCGCTCCAATGCTGATAAATGTTTTCATGTTCTGTCACCTTTCGACGTACTCGAAATCGGTCATGTCATCCTTGCCGGAAGCTCGACCCTGTCGGAAAACTCCCCGTTTCTTCCATCACGATCAAGCATAGACGCTTCCATGCGTGGTATGCACCGGAGCCAGCGAACAAGGTGTTCACCGCATACGGCTTCGCCAATCACTCGGAGTTTCCCCGGTCAGCTTTTTGAACGCCGCGGCGAAAGCGGTCTGGGAGGAATAGCCGAGCGCGGCTGCGACGGAAACAACCGAGGCGTTGCTGTCGCGTAGCATGTTCATGGCCTGCTCGAGCCGGTGTTGGCGCAGCCAGGCATGCGGCGAGAGGCCGGTGCTTTCCTTGAAGGCGCGGCAGAAGTGGAAGCGCGACACGCCGGCCTCCGATGCCAGCGCCGCGAGCGAGACGTCCGCATCGCTGTCCGAGCGCAGACGTTCGATGGCGCGACCCAGGACCTTGGGCGACAGGCCGCCCATCACCGGCTGGATCGTTGCAGCTGTCCCGGTGTGCGCCGCGAGCAGGCGCGTGGCCAAAAGGTCCGTGAGTTGGTGTCTGAACAGCGCATCCAGCGCCGCGCAGCCGTCCAGGGCGTCGGCTGCGCTTACCAGCAATCGGGATGTAATGGAGTCGGGATGCGCAGTTCGCTCCACAAGATCGCCGACTTCGGTTGTACCAGCTTCGTGAGCAACACGATTGAGAGTTGTCTGCGGCAGATAGAGCTGAAGGACACTCAAAGGCCGGTGGATGTCCCATCGTGAGGTTGAACCAGCCGGAATGATGGTCACCGTTCCGGGTCGCGTCATCCCTTTCACAAACGCTTTCCCATCGCGGCGCTCGAACGGCACTGGTTCGGCGGGGAAAGTCATGATGACGTGATCGGCCATTGGACGGACGACATCGTGCAGGGGATCATGCCTCCAGAAGGTGATCGCGCCGCTGGATGGGTCTGACGCCATGCTGACGGGTTTAGTCTTGAGCACCCGCGTCATTTCCGCATCGGCATGAGGGCGCTCGTCCATCGGCAACTCGCAATGCCGTGCCGAGGAAGTGCCTAGCTGGTCTTGCAAAGTATCGAGCAGGACGGGTTTGCTCATGGACCTGTTCTCGCCTTTGAGGGGCCTGGAGCGTTAGAGACGTTCTGGCGATTTACGGGTCCGGTGTCTTTCTTCACTCGACTGTGTTTTTGTCGGATCCAGCGTAAGCCGCCTCACGTATTTAGACGAAGCGCGCGTTCAATAGAAGGGCACGCGTGCGCTTACCAAGGACAACACCCCTGACGCTTTGCAACCTGTTGAGCGTCTCAATTTGTGAAGGCGCCGCGAGTGCTTTTGGCAGTCCCGCCGTATCGCTCTTGCCGAGGAGAAGCTGCCGCCGCAGTCTTTGCGAAGCGATCCTGCACCGGTTTAGCCGCCAGCTCGACCACTGCTGCGTTAGGGCTGCTCTGCTGAGCAACTATGTCAGTAGTGATGAGATTGGTCAGTCGCAATTCCTCTCGAGACAATTCGTACAAGGCTTCCCACGGCGGCACGTTCAGCGACAGTGCCAGCAGATCACCCGTGCCGCCCATGTCAAAGGTGTATTTGGCGAGACGTCCGATATCGCGCTCCACGATCGTGAGATCATCTGCGCTGTAGCTGGCGGCCCGCGCATGGTCAGCGCGGTCGCCCATCCAGATCTGATGCACGCGGACATGCGCCTGTTCCGGCACCCAGCGTAGCTTGCCCGACAGCAGCAGAAAAACGCACATGGACTCGCAGTGGGCCTCCGGCGACACGTTGGCCCTCTTGCCGTGTGCGCTGTGGGTAAGCACGGTCACCCCGACGGTCGTCACCATCCCAAGCTTCCGGAACCGCCGTCCGAGCGCGATCGAGTCGTTGACCGAGCCGCCGCTGGAATCCAACACGACAGTTTCGCCCTGGAGCTGATAGTCGCGTGCGAAATCATCGAAAGCCCCCGGAGTGTCGGCGGTAACGATGCCGACTGCGCTGACCCAGCCTCGACAATTCGGCTGGCAATCGACCCAGCTGAATTTCATCGGCAATTTGCGTCCTTCGAGAGCGACGTCGGCATATGCCGAACCGCCCAGCACAGCCAATAGGCCAAGCAATGCGATGCAGCGACTAGGAGCACTGAGCAACATCCAAGCGCGGGTGGTGGTCCAGCGAGCGAGCATAATCCTAACCTCGGCGGCTATCGGATAGAGTTAGCCGCCCTACGACGGCGTACGTTTACCGGCGACAGCTGCTGCTGCCCAGCACCGTAAGAATCGATCCTTAGCCAAGGCTGGTGCTTCTCACGCCATTTCGGGCCAGGGCCACGCATGTAGTGCAGCTCGGGCCGGTAGCTATCGCGCACGTCCAGAACCAGGTTATGCACGACGCGTGCGAAGTCGGTGACTGTCTCAGCCGTTTTGCGAGCAAAACCAGACATAGCGGGCCAGCGCACAGAAGCGGGTGCGATCGCACGGGGGCTAGCGATGCTTTTCCAGCTCATCTCCTTCTCTCCGTCCGGTATGGATGTGGGCACGCTGATGATCTAACTGACCGGAGCCGTGACTGCGCCAGAGTGATTGCTGTACCTGAAGAGCGATTGCTGCGAACGCATGCGGGTCGCCCGCGCTCAAGCTTTCGTCCGGCCAACGGCACTGAACGCGCGGCAAAGCCGTCCGATATGGGTAGTCACGCTCGCCCCCGTCGATAGGGCGTCGGTGTCGTGCAGCATGTTCGTCGTCATTGAGCCGTACTTTGGCGCAGCCAAGGGCGGAGATCCCGGTGCCTTCCATAAAGTCTCGGCAGAAGCGACGCGGTAAGCCAGCCCGGAAGCGAGAGCCAGGAAGATGCGTCCGGATCGCTGTACGAGCGCAGGCGCGCGCGATCGCCAATGCAGACTTCCCGACGCCGCTCGTCTGGCTAGTGCGGAATTTTGCTCGCCGCATGAAGCGATCGTTGTCGCGCTCCAACACGACTACGTCGATGTGTGTTGCAATGATTCCGCAAATCTAGCGGGAAGGTTCAAAGCTGGGTCTGTGCAGTGTGACTTGGACGACCCAAAGCGCATCTCATAGTTGAAATCCCGCACGAGCGTGGGCTTCACGACCATGAAGTAGGGCGAAATATCGAAATCGCGCGGCACGTACAGTGACGAGTCACGAGGCTCGGCAATTTCGTGGCGCGCAGTGTGGCTAGCGATGCTCGTGATCGCTGGCAGGATCGGGAAACGAACGGAATCGAAAGCTTGAGCAACAAGTGAGGAACAGATGGTTCGGCTCGCATCGCCGGAACCGAGTGCGATGGGTTGACGGCTCCAACACGACAATGGCCATGGCAATAGGTACCGCATCAGGTCAATGACGTTCTTGAAATCGTAGCCGAGACCGATCCGGTCGCAGGCGTAGCGACAGACCTTCTCGCAATCGCCTCTGCTCAGACCAATCGGCCTACAGATCCGGGTTTGGCAATGCAGATATTTCGACAGTGGCGCTGACACAACCCCCTCGCCGATATTGGCTTCGACCAGGACGTGGGGCTCGCCACTAGATGCGGCGCCTGCGATCGGCCCAACGTACAACGCCGAATGCGACCAAGTCGATTGAGTAAGGTATTTGATGCCAGCGGAAATGCGACCCTTACCCTCGACCAGCAAAACGTCGCCGGGTTGAAGGGTGTCGCGTAAAGCCGTGAGGTCCTTCGGGTTCAACGGCTCTTTGTTTGGCTTCTGAAGCCGAGCAATTAAGCGTCCGACGCTGTCGAAGATCCGGCCCATGGCGCGTCCTCGCGTTTAGCTTTTCCGGTTTGAGGGCTTCCCGAGAACTACCCTGTCGTTCGGTTACCAGTCATGTTCTACCGAACTGGGTCCGCCGCTGCGCCAGAGCGATTGCCGGACCTATCGAGCGATTGCTGCTATCGCATGCGCCGCGGCAATCGCTCGGGGCCTCTCCGGTCAACTTTCTGACCGCCGCGGCGAAGGCAGTCTTACCGTTGCGATGGAGACAACGGATTGCTGGGCATCGCGCAGCATTGGCTGATCAGTGCGCGAGTGTCTGGCGGGTGGATCTGGCAGGGACCTGGGTTGCATGGCGAGGTCGAGTCGGCCGCGACGACCGTTACCGTGGCCGGTCGCGCGGTACCAAACATCAACGATCTCACGTCCGCGCTCGAACCGCAGTGGTCCCGAGGGAAGCTCATGAGGGCGTGGCAAAAGGCCCGAAGACGTTGTGCAACCCACGATGCTTCCAATCCGCTAGCGCGCCGCTCGTCGGGTCTCCATGCGGGATTGATGGCCTCTTGAGCACGCGCGTCATCGCGTCCGCATGAGGGCGCGCGTCTCGGCAAATCCGCCGAGTGTGCCTCGTGTCTATCTGATTCCGTAAGGGGGTCGCAGACGACAGGATTGCGGTTCAGGCGATGTCCTCGCCTGGAGAAACGCTTCTTTTCGGTGGAGCAAAGGCCGTCAACGCTTATGACGTCTCCAGTCACTGGGCGTTTCACCGGTCAACTTCCTGAATGCCGCGGCGAAAGCGGTCTGGGAGGAGTAGCCAAGAGCCGCTGCGATCGAGACGACGGATTCATCGGTGTCGCGAAGCATGTTCATGGCCTGCTCAAGGCGGAATTGGCGCAGCCAGGCATGCGGTGAAAGCCCGGTGCTTTCCTTGAAGGCGCGGCAGAAATGGAAGCGCGATAGCCCCGCGTCCGATGCCAGCGCCGCGAGCGAGACGTCCGCGTCGCTGTCCGAGCGCAACCGTTCGATAGCGCCGAGCAGGACCTTCGGAGAAAGTCCCCCCGTCGTCGGTTGGATCGTCGTTGGCGAGCCAGTGTGCGCAGCCAGAAGACGTGTAGCGAGAAGGTCTATCAATTGGTGCCGGAACAGCGTGTCCAGCGCCTCATTGCTGTCCAGGACATCCGTTGCGCTCAGGATCAATCGGGATGTAATCGGGTCGAGGTGCGCCGTTCGCTCCAGGAGGTCGATCGGTGTGGCGGTGTCGGCTTCGTCAGCAACGCGCTTGAGCACCGCGTGAGGAAGATATAGCTGAACGACATCAACGGGTTTCGGAATATCCCATCGTGAGCTCGATCCTTCCGGAATAATGATCAAAACCCCGGGACGAAACGTTCCGAGCGCAACCGATCTTCCTGTCCGGCGCTCCATGCGCTGCATTAAGCCATTGTAGGCCATGATGACGTGGTGGCTCATAGGCTCGACGACGTCGTGCAATGGGTCGTGTTTCCAGTGGGCTATCGCGCTTCCGGAGGGGTCCAGAGCAATGCTGAGTGGTTTGGTGTGAAGCACGCGTGCCATTTCCACATCGGCACGACGGCGCTCGGCACTCAGCAGATCACCTCGGTATGTCTCGGAAAAACCTGGCTGATTTCGGTGCGAACGATCGTCCAAGATTGGTTGGCTCATGAACTTGTCCTCGCCTTCCAGAAGCATCGTTAGGCTTTTTAGGGCGGGTTCTAGGCGCGTGCAGGTCCAGCGTCTTTCTCAAAACTTCCATGCTTTGCCTGATTCTGCCCTAACCCGCGATCAAGCGCCTGCACCGCAATCAAAGTCGCAATCTGCGCGGGCCTTGCTGCTGCCGAAATAGGCAATCAATGCCGTGGGATGTCGCAAGCCACATGAATGGGCAACAGGGCTGACACTCTCGATCAGCCACTGTCACAAAACTGCGGTGGAGTGCAGCTGCACCAGGAAACTGGACGGCCGTGCGCTGGCGTCAGATAATGGTTCACGAAGCCGCGGGCGAGCGATCAGCCTAAACTTCACGAGTTTGATCCCATGACACTAACGAGCGGCTTCGGCCGGAAGCTCGGGCAGTTCTTGCATCTGAAGGATGCGCCGCCGTCGCTGATCACGCGTTCATTGCGTGGTGTAGAGCTCGCGGTCACCGAAACCCGGGATGACAATCCAGTGCCGGGTCTTTCCGGTTCGTTCACCGCGGAGGATGCCTTCGTCGTCAGCCTCAAACTTCACGATTACCCGGAGTGCGAACTCTGGGAAAACGGCAAGTGCGTGATGAAGGCGGATGTCCCGGCGGGAGCGACGTATCTGTACGATCTCAAGCGCGATCCGCGCTACGTGATCGACAAGCCATTCCATTCCCTATTTTTCTATTTGCCGCGCTCGGCGCTCGACGGCCTCACTGAGCAGTCCCGCATGCCGCGCGTGGGTCAGCTTGCCTGTGAACTCGGCGTTGGCCATGACGACAGGGTCGTCCGCCATATCGGCGCGTCACTGCAGCAAGGGTTGCGTCGGCCGTACGAGACGAACCAGCTTTTCATCGATCACATGATGCTCGCGCTCACCGCACATGTCGCCCAGGCCTACGGCGGCCTACGTCCCGGTGAACCGAATCGCGGCGGTCTTGCGCCTTGGCAGGTCAAGCGCGTGTGCGAAAGGCTGGAGTCCGATCTCGGCGGGAAGCTGTCGTTGCAGGAGATCGCGGCCGAGCTCGATCTTTCGATCAGCCACTTTTCGCGCGCGTTCCGTGCCTCGACCGGCCTTCCGCCGCATCAATGGCTGCTTCGCCAACGCGTGAGTACAGCCAAGCAATTGATGACGGTTCGCGACCTATCGCTAGCTGAAATTGCAATATCGGCCGGGTTCGCCAATCAAAGCCACTTCACGAGGGTGTTTTCGTCTATCGTCGGCGTCAGCCCGGGAGCGTGGCGCCGGGAGGCGCAGGGTACGCAGGAAAGCGAAAGGTGAGCGGCGCAAGGTAGTGAGCTCAGCGGCGCCTTGCCTGCGAGATCGCATAGGCGGTGCTGCGGGCCGCAAACATTTCGTCCGGTGGATGACCGATGCCTTCGGCCAGAGTGGCTGGATTGAAGACGGGCTCATCGATGGCATCGTTTGCTTCAATACCAGTGATCACGATTGTTCCCAGCCGTACCGCTTCGCGTCCGTCCTCGCCGGGCCATTGGATCGTCACGTCCATGACCGGGTCGCCGAGGCGATCCGGCAGCGCCATCACGCTGAACCGCATATCGCGAGCCGCAATCCGGGATTCGAGATCGTGCAGCAAGTCGATGGGTTGTGCGCTGGGCGTGGTCCACGGCTGGGTCGGCTGTTCGCCGGCTGGCGTGACCTTGAATTTGATGAACCGTGTCTCGCCTTTTGAATTGATCGCGGGAAACGCGTGCACGCCCCAATAGGTTGTGGAGGCAAAGCTTGCGGCAGGCGGATGCGCCGCGATGTAGCTTGCCTGATGCAGCGTCTCGGGATTGGCAGCTGAGAATCTCTCAACCATTTCCACATCCGGCTTGCCGCTCGGTCCGGGAATGCGCGCTCGAAGGAAAGCCAGCATCTGCTCGGGCGTCCTCGCGAAATGAACTGGGGCGCTCTGGGTTAAGATTTCCGAGCGCTCGCCCCCGTTGCCAAGCCGGAAGCTGAAGCCGCGTAGCAACAGGTAGTTAGTGTCTGGGCCTTTCGTCACCGAGAACCGCGCCATGACGCGCGAAGGCCTCGTGAAGCTACGGGATTTCGTGATCTCCTTGGCCTGATCCGACGGTGCGTACGTGCCGCGAACGTATTGGCCATTGGCAAAGCTCGCACGTGACTTTGGAGGAAGTGCCGCTACCCTTTTCATGGTGGCGACGATGGACGCGGTGCGGGCAAGGCCGCTCGGGAAGTGGGGCAGGACGGAACCTCGGAATTTAAAATCAGTGCAATTTCTTGGGCAGGACAGCTTGGGCGTCTTTCCCGAATCCTTCCTGCCTTGTCCGTTTCTGCGACAGAGCTTGCCAACGGCAGCATCCCCGGCGCGCACCGTTCGCAAGACTTCAGCCCGCTTCTGGTCCGGAGCTGACGCGAACGCTGCAGCTGGCGGATAGCCGACGGGCAGCTTTAGGCGCCTACGGACTCTCCGCACAGAGCCTCCGAACAACTACCGCTACTTTTTGCCTAGCGCGTCAGCTCGACCGCTGAGTTGGGGATTGCCCGGTCTGTATTGCGCCGCCTCCAAATTCACGTTCAAACGCCAATTGTAGCCCAGGCTGGTGCTTGGCCCGCCATTTCGGACCAGGGCCACGCATGTAGTGCAGCTCGGGCCGGTAGCGATCGCGTACGTCCAAAAAGAGGTTGTGAACGATGCCGGCGATGTCGGAGACGGTCCCAGCTGTTTTACGAGCGATACCAGCGACTGGGGACCAGCGCGCAGAAGCCGCTGCGATCACATGAGGACTGACAATGCAGATCATCTTTTTCTCCGTCCCGATTGGATGTCGACGATGATTTAGCGGATCGGAGTTGCTGCTGCGCCAGAGGGATTGCGGTAGCTATAGAGCGATTGCTGCAAGGACGGCTCGCGGGTCTTCATCGAGGGAGTAAAACGTCCGCTGACCGGCACCGGCGGCATGAGCACGGGCATCCTGAAAGTTGGCAAGGACATCACCGGACGAGGCGAATGGGAAGACCAACTCAAGAAACCGGCCGCCGGGTTGGGGGGCGGCCTGCTCGTTTCGGCCGCTCAGCGCGCAGGAGGGTTCTAGAATGCCGGGGCCACGGCTTGTCCAGTGTTCCGCGAGCTTGTCCAGCAGCCCTAAGCGAAGGTGCCGGGTCTTCCTTGATCCCTCGCGACGATGCGGAGCGCTCCGCCTGGAAGCGGCCGCTGCAGCTGCCGGGCCTCGTCATGAGCAGCCGTTATCCAAGTCTCGACTTCTTCGGGCGTCGTCAGGATTACAGGCATCGCTTTCGGATGGATGGCGCCGACCTCGGCGTTCGGTTCGGTCGTCAGCGGTTTGTGTGGGTCCGCGCTGAGGGTACAGTCGACACGAGCACAGTCCAGTGGCACAAGGCTTGGATGCGCAGACCACGAAAGAGATCCTGACTGCTGCTCAGCGGATTGCCCGTCGATTGTCTGGACTGTCCAGGAGCGGTCCGTTTTCTCCTATCTCTGATGCTGTTCCCTCAAGCCGCAGCGGCGGTACGATATCGGAGGGTCACGGAGCTCAGAGAAAGATGCGGAACGAGCTTTTCGCGTGCGCTCTCGGAACGCCAACCATTCCTTGGCTTCTGGCAGCGAGGGAATGGTGACGAGTTCACCCTGGTCCAATCCGGCGAGCGCGGCGTCCACCATGTCGTCCGAGCGCATGACGATCTCGCGCGGCAGGTTGTCGACCGCACCGCCCGCCGCATCCCAGAAATTCGTCGCCGTCGCCCCGGGCAGGACCACCTGGACGCGAACGTGCTTGTCCGCCAGTTCCTTGTGAAACGACTGGCTGAATGCCAGAACGAAAGCCTTGGAGCCGCCGTACACCCCCGTTCAGGACCTCGGGCGCTACCGCCACGATCGAGCCGATATTGATGATCGTGCCACCGCCGCGTGCGACGAACCTCGGGGCGGCGGCATAGGTAAGCCGCGTCAACGCCAGGACATTCAGGTCGATCATCTTTTCCATGGCCTCGACGTCGGATTGCAGCAGCGGCTCGAGCGCGCCAACGCCGGCATTGTTGACGAGCATGGTAACGCCGGGATCGGTCTCGAAGATCGCCTCGAACCGCCTTAGATCGGCCCTGTCGGTGAGGTTGGCGACGACCTGACGGCGCGTCCGGTCGCGCCGGCGATGCGGGCGGCTACCTCCTCAAGTCGGGCCTTGTTGCGGGCGACCAGGATGAGATCGTAGCCGCGCCGGGCTAGGCGATCGGCGTAGATGGCGCCGATTCCGCCGGAAGCTCCCGTCACGAGCGCAGTGCCTTTGTGTGAAGCCGACATCGTCTTTTCTGCTGTTTATGCGCCTCTGATGGATACTGAAACTGGTTCGACATTTACGCCCGACCGCGGGAGAACGCCCGTTATGCGTTGTGAGATGCCGTTAGATGATCAACCGAAACTGAAGGCGAATGCCTCCGCACCGTCGTCCAAGAACTCAATCACGAAGTCGCGGTCGGCGATCTGACCCGGTTGCCGCACGAGGGAGTACATCCGCTGTTCGGTCACCGTGCCGTTTCCCTGGTCGTCGACATCGACGCCATGGGCCGCACCGGGTGGCCGTCCGTCGACGGTGATCCGAAATCTTACGGGAGCCCCGCCGGGCGCGGGACCCATGACGAGATGGAGATCGCGAGCATGGAAGCGGTACGCGATCCTTCCGTTTCGTTCGCTCAGCGCGACCGCGTCCTTCCGGACCGTCCATTCGCCCGAGAGTGCCCACTCGTTCAGCCGCAGCGAGGTCGGAGATCGGTAGACATGAGGCGTGTCGGCTGTCGCCCCGCCGGGCGAAGCGAAGTGTTCGGTCCGTTCGAGTCCGACGTAGTTTTCCGGAGATCTGAGCTCGGCCCAGTCGGCCGCGGCCTCAGCTCCCGTGGCGTTCACCACCACCGGCTCGCGACTGACGTCCGAGACGCCGGCCTCGCGCAGCAGCGACTGGATCACCTTCTCGGATTCCTCGTAGCCGCCCTCGCCCAGCACGCGATGGCGGACGCGCCCCTGCGCATCGATGAAATAGAGCGCGGGCCAGGCCTGGTTGTCGAACCCGCGCCAGATGGCAAGAGTGTTGTCGATCGCGACGGGGTAAGAGATGTTCATGTTCGTCGTCGCCCAGCGCACGTTCGCCGGGTTCTTCTCGAACTCGAACTCCGGCGCGTGAACGCCGATCACCACCAGACCCTGATCCTTGTATTTCTCCTGCCAGGCGCGGACATACGGCAGCTGGCGTCGCCAGTTGCTGCAGGTGTACGTCCAGAAGTTTATCAGGACAACCTTCCCGCGCAGGCTCTCCGGCGTCAGAGGCTGCGAATTCAGCCATTCGCCCGCGCGGCCAAGGGATGCCAACTCGCCGCGATCGGCGAACGAGGCGATCTGGGATTGGTCGAGAAACGAGGAGGCGGCGCGAGCGGACATGAGCGGGGTGCCTTTTATGTCGCCGAGGAGGCTGGCGATCGGTGCCGCGACGGCGAGCGCGAGGATCGGGGCGAGCAGGAGCTTGGACTTGTTCATTGCACATCTCCGGAAGTTCGATCGGGCTTGGGAGTGACCGGGGCCGCGCGCGATCCGAAGGAGGCGCGGACCTCTGCGACGGTCCGCTGCGGATCCTGAAGGTGAGGGTAGTGGCCGATGCCGGGCAGAACGGTGAGTTCGGCATGCACCCTGTCGGCGAACTCGACGCCTGATTCCTTGGCGATGTAGAGGTCCTTCTCGCCCCACAGCACCTTCACCGGCGTGATGAGCCTGCCGAGCTGGGATTCGAAGAAATCCTGGTCCCGCGTGAACTGAGAATAGTAATGCGCGAACGCATCCACCGTGGTTATCTCGCCGTGGCTCCAGCCCTTCGCCACGTCATCGTTGAACTCCTGCGAGAGTCGGTACCGAGCCTCCTCTGGGAGACCTCGCGTGAACGTGTTCCGGAGGATCTCCTCGCGGTTCTTGTTCATGAACGTGCGGACCTGCTCCATGGCCGGTCCCGCCTTCAGCTTCTGAAGGCTGTCGTACATGTGCGCAGGTCGGTCGAACGGCGCGAAGTCGCCGACGATGAGCCTTCTCGCGATATCGGGCTTGTCCAGCGCGAGGAGAAGAGCGGGAAGCGCGCCGATGTCGGTCGCGTAGATCGTGAGCATCGACGTGTCGATGTTGGCCTCCGATATGTACTCGTCTAGGACGCGCGCATACTCCCTCGGCGCGTAGGAGAAGCGGCTTGCGCTCGGGCGCGACGAGAGCCCGTAGCCCGGCCAATCGAACGCGTGCACCTCGTACTCGTCGGCGAGCGCGATGGAGATGTCCCTCCAGGCGTAGATCGTCTCGGGAAATCCATGTAGGAAGAGGACCGTGCCCTTCGGGGTCGGAGTGTGCACCACCATTCTCCTGAGGGTCAGGTTGCCATCAATCGGCAAAAAAGAGATTTCGACCCTCTTTCCCGAGCCGGCCGGCGTGGCGGCTCCGAGCGCTCCGCGCCCATGGACGTCTAATTTCTCTGAATCGCTCATGCTCGTCTCCTTTGCGCGGACACCACGTCGTGCTGCGCCATTCCGTTTGCAATTTCTGCGGCGTCTCGTCAGCTTGGATTGCGGGGTGAGAGGTGCGTTACTCGTGCAAGGTGAGGAGCGGCTTGTCCTTCTCGACCACGTACGTGGCAAGCTCGGCGGCCTTGTCGCTGCCGACGTTTTTCACCGAGTGGGGCGTCCCATTCGGAATGAACAGCGTCTCCCCGGCCCTGACCACCACGGGCGATTTGCCTTCGAGTCGATATTC
Source organism: Bradyrhizobium sp. 159 (assembly GCF_023073795.1). Taxonomy (NCBI): domain Bacteria; kingdom Pseudomonadati; phylum Pseudomonadota; class Alphaproteobacteria; order Hyphomicrobiales; family Nitrobacteraceae; genus Bradyrhizobium; species Bradyrhizobium sp. 159. Next base: position 272,124 of record NZ_JADPKE010000101.1, read on the forward strand.
CAGGGAGCCTTTCGTCACGTAGACGATCTCTTCGCCCGGATGCGAGTGCTTAAGGGCCGCGACGCCGGGCTCGAACTCGACCAGGACCTGAACGGCCTCTCGCCCCGGGGCGCTGAGATCGTTGCGCAGCAGATCGGTGCGCTTGATTTCGCCCAGGCTGGGTTCCGTCGCGAGCGCGCGGGAGGGGGACCCGCTTGTGGCGACCAGCAGCGCCGCGACTGCGGAAATGATGCGAATGTTGTGCATGTGAGCTCCATGTCGTTCGTCTCGTGATCCTCATGGATATCTACGCTCATCGTGCGCAATTTGCCCGTTAGGCGTTGTGAGGCGTTGTTATGTGCCGTAACTGGGCGGCGCTCCTTGATGAAACCGTTCCCGCGCCAAGGTGCGTCCGCTTTCGACGTTCGTTTGTGGTTCGGGGTAAGTGGGAAGGTTGAAAGGCGGCCCGTAACTCTCGCGAGAACCGGTCGGTCTGCTTCTAGGCGGCGAAGTAACCAACGCTTCGGCTTCGCATAGCCGACCGTCCTTGGGATCGCGTGCCCATGAAGACTTAGTAAGCGACGTCTTGAGTGCCGCTTCACAGAAGGTCTCGATATCGTGCTGTTACATCAATGTTCGGAGAGCGGCTGCTAGCGGTGTGAGCATCGGCGGAGATCGCGGATTTCAAATCGCGATCTCCGGATCATTCGCTGTCACAAACTCAATGCGCGTCGGCGGACGGGGATTGCAGCGGAGCGACTTTGCGCATCAGCGGAACCATCACGCATGCGAGCACGAAGCAGGCCGCGATCATCAGATAGGCATCCGCAAAGGCCTGCACCTGGGCTTCTCGGAACGCCAGCACCCAAAGGCTCTTGAGCGTTGCGGCCTGCGCATGGCTAGGGTCGCCCCAGGTCGCGGCATAACGCGCGATCGTGGAATTGATCAGCTCCGTGACGTTTGCGCTGGTGGTGCCGAGGTGATCGGCGATGCGATGGAAGTGCAGGTTGGTCCGGTCGTTGAGGATCGTTCCGCACGCCGCGATACCGATGGCGCCGCCCAGATTGCGCATAAGATTGAAAAGGCCGCTTGCCGATTTGAGACGGTCCGGCGCGAGCGCTCCGAGCGTTAGGGTCACGACGGGCGCGACGCAGAATTGCTGGGCGAGGCCGCGGAAGGCTTGCGGGATCAGAAGCTCGCGCCAACCCCACTCGTGGGTGACCGAGGTGAGCATCCACATCGCGACCGCGAAGCAAGCCAGGCCGAACATCAGCAGCCATCTCAGGTCGATGCGGTTGGCCACCGCGCCGTAGATCACCACGGCCACCAGCTGGAATACGCCGGCCGAAAGCAGTGCCGTTCCGATCTGCCAAGCGTCGAATCCCCGGATTCGCCCTAGGAAAAGCGGCGTGAGATAGACTGTGCTGAAGATGCCGAGCCCGGTGATGAACGAAAACCAGCTGCCTAACGCGAAATTCCGGATCTTGAGGGCTCGCAGATCGACCACGGGCTGCGCATAGGTTAGACTGCGGATCACGAAGCCAATGCCGGCCGCCGCCGAAATCCAGGCGCACAGACGAATGGTGTCGTCCCCGAGCCAATCCCATCGCGGTCCTTCTTCCAGCACGTATTCGAGACAGCCGAGAAAAACAGCCATCAGCACCATGCCCGCGTAGTCCGCGCCCTTGAGCAATCCGAGATTGGGCCGGTCGATATCGACCAAGAGTGGCACTAGCAGTGTCACCAGCACGCCCGGAGCGACGTTGACGTAGAACAGCCAATGCCAGGACCAGTTGTCGGTGATCCAGCCGCCGACGACCGGACCAAAGGTCGGCCCGAGCGAGGCGAGGGCACCGACCAGCGACGCCGCGATCACCCGCTGCTTGCCCTGAAAGAACGTCAGCGCGGAGGTGAACACCAAGGGAATCATCGAGCCGCCCAGAAAACCCTGCAACGCGCGGAACACGATCATCGAGTGAATGTCCCACGCGGAGGCGCACAGCATGCTCGCCAGCGTGAAGCCCGCGGCGGAGGCAGTGAATAGCCAGCGGGTCGACATGACGCGGCTGAGCCAACCGGAGAGCGGAATGACGATGATCTCGGCGATCAGATACGAGGTCTGCACCCAGCTAACCTCGTCCTGGCTGGCCGAGAGCCCGCCGCCGATCTCCTTGATCGAAGCCGCGACGATCTGGATGTCGAGGTAGGCGATGAAGAATCCGACGCTCATGATCCCGAGCGCCAGCACCTTGTGAGCGGTCGGAAGGTCTGCGGGCGACCGCGGGGCCTCGATGACGGTGGCAGGGGCGAATGTCGCGACGGCGGTCATTGTCGTGTCTCCCGCAGCGGCCGGCCATGCTGCGGTCGTTCGTCGACGTGCACTTCGGCGGAAAGCCCGGGCCGCAGGTACATCGCGTCCTGCAGGTCGATGGCGATACGCACTGGTACCCGCTGCACGATCTTGGTGAAATTACCGGTGGCGTTCTCCGGCGGGATCACGCTGAACTGTGCGCCGGTGGCCGGCGCGACGCTCAGGACGTGTCCACCCAGCGTTTTGCCCGGAAGCAGGTCGACGTCGATCCTGACGGGCTGACCCTCGCGAATCCGGGCGAGCTGGTTCTCCTTGAAGTTGGCGTCGATCCAGAGCCCCTGGTTGGGCACGACGGAGAGCAGCTTCGCGCCGGTGACGGCATAGGATCCGACACGCGCGCCACGATTGCCGATCACGCCGTCGATGGGCGAGCGAACCTCGGTGTAGCCGAGATTGATGCGCGCCAGATCGCGGTCAGCGACCGCAGCTTCGAGAGCGGCCCGGGCCTGCTGCTTCTGCGTCTCGATGACGTCCAACTTGCGCTCGGTCGCCTCCCGAGCGGCGCGTGCCTTCTGGGCGGCTGCCTTCGCTTTCTTGTAGTCTGCGTCCGCCTGCTGATAGCGCTGCAGCGAGGCGTTCTGCCCGTCCGACAATATGCGATAGCGATCCGCGTCGAATTTCGTGCGCTCCAGCTCGGCGGCGGCCGACGAGATCTCCGCACGTGCCTCCTCAATGGCTGCGTACTGCAGTCGAAGATTGGCGTCGAGATTGGCCAATGCGGCTTCCTGAGCCTCGACGGCGGCCTCGGCGCGGGCGAGCTGAGCACGATAGTCCCGGTCGTCGAGCTTAATCAGGAGAGCTCCGGCCTTGACCTGCTGATTGTCGGAAACCGCGACGGTCTTTACGAAGCCCGGCACCTTCGAGGCGAGGGTCGTCACCTCTCCGCCGACATACGCGTCGTCGGTTGACTGGATATAGCGCCCTTCCGTGACCCAGTACCAACCGTACCAGCTCACCGATGCACCGACGAGCGCAACGCTTGCTCCGAGAGCCAATCGCTTGGCGATGCCCTTCAGGACCTGGAGAGGATGGCCTCGGGTCTGGTTGATGGAAATTGTGCCGTGCATAGTCGCAATCCTTTGATCGGTCGTTCGGTTCTGCAGAAAGAATGAGTTGCTTCGTCAATCTTCGAGGGAGGTGTGCATGTTCACGGGTCAAACCTGTTGAGGTACCGCCGTTGCCCCTTCTGTCGACGCGCCTGTAGTCAGATCGCGGGCCGTAGAGATCGGAAGGCGGATTGGAGCTCCTTCGAGAAAAGTTCGGGCTCCTCCCAGGCCGCGAAGTGGCCGCCCCTCTCGACTTGGTTGAAGTACATAAGATTGGGATAGGCGCGACGTGCCCAAGTCTCCGGAGCGCGATAGACTTCTTGGGGAAAGACTGAGATGGCGACCGGGAGCGAGATCTCGCCGGTTTTTTGCGCCGCCGACAGCAGGACGCTCTGTCCGTTTGTTTCCCAATAGATCCTCGCGGACGAGGCGGCCGTGTTCGTAAGCCAGTACAAGGTCACGTCGTCCAGCATTTCGTCTCTGGTGAGAAGCCGCTGCGGCTCGCCGTTATTGTAGTCGAACATCCATGCGGCGAGGCCGGCCGGAGAATCGGCGAGCGCGTACGCGATGGTCTGTGGTCGCGTTCCCATGATCGCGGCGTAGGCTCGATACTTGTTGTTGAACACGGCAAGCGTCTCGTAAGCCTCGCGTTCGACGGCTGAGAGTTGTGCTGGCGCGGGCGCTCCGGATGCGAGGACCTTGGCGACCTCGACCGGTAAGGTTGCCGGCAGATTGACGTGGATGCCGAGCAGTCCGGCAGGAGCTTGCCGGGCGAGCGCGTTCGAAATCGGGGCGCCCCAGTCGCCCCCCTGCGCGACGTAGCGCATGTAGCCCAGCCTCTTCATCAACTCCGACCAGGCGCGCGCAATACGCTCGGGTCCCCAGCCCGCCTCTTTTGGCTTCCCAGAGAAGCCGAACCCGGGAATGGACGGCAGCACGAGATCGAAGGCGTCTTCTGCCCGACCACCGTAGCTCGTCGGATCCGTTAGAGGGCCTACCGTTTTTAGCAGCTCGAGAACGGACCCGGGCCATCCATGAGTCATGATCAACGGCAACGCGTTCACGTGGCGCGAGCGGACATGGATGAAGTGAATGTCCAATCCGTCGATCGTGGTCATGAATTGGGGCAAGGCATTGAGCCGCGCCTCGGCCTTTCGCCAATCGTATCCGGTTGCCCAATAGCTAAGGATCTCTTCGAAGGCCCCGAGCTGGACGCCTTGTGAGCCATCGTCGACCGTCTCGCGCTCAGGCAACCGTGTCGCTGCGATCCGGCGACGGAGATCGACCAGAGCTTTTTCGGGGATGCCGACGCGGAACGGACGGATGTCGGCAGCCGGTTGTGAATGGCTGAGTGCGGCAGGCCAGACCGTCGCAGCCGCAACAGCGGCAAGTCCGGTTGCGGCGCTGCCGAGCAGTCGCCGGCGATCCTGATCGATACGTTCGTAGTTGGGCTTGTTGAGCATGATGTCCTCCTCGGGACGGCCAGGTCGCTGATTTCCGGAACGACCGTTTTCCTCGCCCTCAACATGGCGCGGCCGGGGACAAACTGCTCGTTAGGCGTTGTTAAGTGGCGTTACGGCCGGCGCTCCTGGCATGCCAACAAGAGCCACTCTTCGGTGCTCGGCCGCGATCGGGCGCGCCAAAGGTTCCGGGTTCTCAGAGGAGGACCGCGCCGCTACTATCGGTCAGCTGGCGGAGCATTCCAGGGGCCGTGGGAGTACGTACGTGCAGGTGAATGCGCGATCATCGGGGAGCGGCTCGGACAACACGGGCGGTCAGTTGCCCGAACACGACACTGTCTCATTCGGACCGTTTTCGCTCAGGACGCGCGTTCTGGAGAAGAGCGGCGCGCCGGTGAGGCTCGGCAGCAGGGCGACGGATATTCTCCGCATTCTGGTCGACCGGGCCGGCGAAGTGGTTTCGAAGCACGAGATACTTGCGTTCGCCTGGCCTGGTCTTGCCGTCGAGGAAATCAGCTTGCGGGTGCATATCGCAGAGCTCCGCAAGGTGCTCGGCGATGGCAAGGACGGCGCCCGGTACATCACCAATGTCCCAAGCAGGGGATATTGCTTCGTCGCCCCGGTGCAGCGCGTCTCTTTGCAAGCCACGGCGCCCTCCAGGTCGGCCGCACCGGACAACTTCAACGTCTCTTCGCTGCCTCACCGGCTCGAGCGCATGATCGGGCGCGAGGACACCCTCAGGGAGCTGTCCGCTCGGTTGGTCGAAGACCGCTTCGTCACGCTCCGCGGGCCTGGCGGCATCGGAAAGACGACGGTTGCCGTCGCGGTGGCGCACGAACTCTGGGAAGTTTTTGAGGGACAGGTGCGCTTTCTGGATCTGGGGCCGCTCAGAGAGCCGCCGCTCGTTGCGACGACGCTCGCCTCGGCACTGGGGCTGGTGGTCTATCATGCCGATCCGACCGAGAGCATCCTCACATACCTGAGGGAGAGGCGCTGCCTGCTCGTGTTCGACGGCTGCGAGCACGTCATCGACGTCGTCGCCAGCCTCGCGGAGATGATCGTCGAGCAGGCGCCGCAGGTCAGCATTCTCGCAACCAGTCGCGAATCCCTGCTCGTGGAGGGAGAGCACATCTTCGAGCTGGTCCCTCTTCAGAGCCCTCCCGACGGTGATCGACTCACTGCGAGCGACGTCTTGAGCTATCCTGCCGCGCGACTCTTCATGGAAAGGGCCGCCGCGGCGGGACATCCGATACAAGTCGACGATGAGGATGCGGGCGTCCTTACGGAAATCTGCAGGAAGCTGGACGGCATTGCGCTCGCGATCGAACTGGCTGCTGTACGTGTAGGAGCGCACTCGTTGAAAGAGATCGCCTCTCTGCTCGACGGGCGGCTCAAGCTGGAGTGGCGCGGACGACGCACCGCTCCTCCGCGTCATCAGACGCTCGGTGCCACGCTCGACTGGAGCTATGGGCTGATCGGAGAACGCGAGAGGTTCGTCCTTAGGCATCTCTCCGTCTTCGCTGGTCCATTCACGCTTCAGGGCGCCGTCGCCATTGCGGGCGAGGAGGGTGAAGCGGCGGAGTCCGTGGTCGAGATGCTCGAGCAGCTTGTCGCCAAATCACTGGTGTCCGCGCGTTCCGGACCTTCTTCGACCCGCTACCGGCTTCTCGACACAACACGGGCCTATGCGCTGCAGAAGCTCTCGGAAATGGGAGAGACGAGGGGTGTTTCGCACCGGCATGCCGAGTACGTCCGTCATGCTCTGGAGGCGACCAGCACCGAGCTCAATTCCGCCAACCAGGGTGCCTGGTCTCAGGAACGTGCCGCGCTGCTGGCGGATGCGCGCGCAGCGTTGTCTTGGGTTTACAGCGAAGAGGGAGCCGCCGAACTTCGTGTTCCGCTGGCCGCCTGTTGTGCCCGTCTGTTCGTGGAGCTCAACTTGCTGAGCGAGGGGCGACTCTGGTCGACCCGGGCGCTCGATGCCCTCGACAAAGTCACGGAAGGGACCGCGTGGGAGCTCGACCTCCAGTCCACCTTGGGTCATGCCTTTATGTTCACGGAACGTAACGGCGAACAGGCCGAAGCTGCGCTCGGACGTGGCCTTGAGATCGCGGAAGCGTTGGGCGACAAGTTCAGCAAGTACAGGCTGCTTGCGCGATCGAACATGTTCTACCGCCGCACGGGCGAGTATCGTCGGCTCGTTCCTATAGCGACGGAAGCGGATAGGGTCGCGCGAGAGATCGGCGACCGCGCAGGGATTGCGGGAGGCAAGGCGCTGCTTGGCGTTTCCTGGCACCTTTTGGGAGACCAACGCGCCGCTCAGCTGCATCTGGACGAAGGCATGCAAGGCCAGGCAGCTCTCCGGGATGCGCAGCCCACCCATTTCGCCTATTCGAGAACACCTCAAATCCCTCTCGCACGCGTTCTGTGGCTGCGGGGCTATCCGGACCGAGCGGTCGAATGCGTGCGGCCGCTGACCGAGGCGGCGGCGCCTCGCGATGCCGTGATGTACTGTATCGCGCTGTGCTGGTCGGCCTCGGTCTACGGCTGGGTGGGCGACTGGAGCTCGGTGGAAAGCTTGGGCGCGCGGCTGGCCGCTCGCGCGAACATGCACGGCCTCGTGACCTATCAAGCCGTGGCCGAGGGTTTTCGAGGCCAGGTACTGATCGAACGCGAACAGTTCGAGGAAGGCGTTTCCGTCCTTCGGACCTCCCTCGAGCGACTTCATGCGGACCGATACGAGCTGTACGCATCTGCCTTCGTCGCGGACCTCTCGAGGGGCTTAGCCGCGCTCGGTCAGATTTCATCCGCGCTTGCGGTTCTCGGCGAAGCGATCGACCGCTGCGGGCCCCGGGGCGAAGCGTTCGACGCGCCGGAGCTTTTCCGGCTCCGCGGCGAGCTCGAGGCAGGGGCAGGAAACCAACAAGCGGCCGAGGACAGCTTTCGGGCCTCAGCTGACCTGGCCGAAGAGCAAGGGGCCCTGTCATGGCGTTTGAGGACGGAAATGTCCCGGGCTCGTCTGCAATTGCAGCAGGGAGCGCCGAAACCGATGGCCGGTCTGGCGGAAACCTATCAGCGCTTCTCCGAAGGGTTCGAAACCCGTGACCTGAAGACTGCTCGTGCTCTCCTGGACAGCTCATCCTCAGCTTAGGGAACTTGCCCGGCGAGCTGAAGGTCCGATAGCCGAACAGAGAGCATCAACGCGTCTGCCATCGCCGTCCCGTCGGGATGTCGGAGATAGACTGCACCGCGAGTGGGGATCACGAGGCCGTCCACGGTCACCGCATCGGACACGTAGCGTACCATCGGGACACCTCCTGCGATCTCTAGACGGTAATCGTGGCGCCGGAGGAGCAAGTCGCTTCCGAAATAGAAGTCCTCTTCAGCGCTGTACCTGATGGAAGCTGGCGGAAAGGTCGCGCGCAAGCCGCGCCAGAGTTCTCCGCGTTCGCGTCGCGGATCGATCTCCTGGCATTCGATTTCCTGGGCCGCAAGCGAGAAGGGGGCGGTGAGGTCGGCCCAAAGCGCGTAGCTCTCGAAGTAGGCCTGATGCAGCGGGTCCCAGCACGTCCGGAGATCATGATGCTCGAATGAAGCGCGAGCATCTCGCCTCTGGGCGATCAGTCGTCCCGTGTCGGATTTGATGGCGACGCCGCCGGCCGTGAATTCGGTGCGCCGCGCCGCATCCAAGAATGGCTCTATCATGATGGATGGCCGGTCAAGATCCATCCGGATGTTCCGGGGTCCTGGATGTTCGTGCGCGCCCTTCAGCAGCAGGAGCTCACCGTCCATAAGGACGGTTGCAGCGAGGGTGCTGTGCGCTCTCCAGCGATCCAGGCCGCCATGAGCCTGGACCGCATTCGCGAGTAGATCAATCATCTAGCGACTTCCATTGGTGATGTTTCTGCGAGAGCCGAGGCGTCGATCGGCATCCGCCGAAGGCGCTTGCCTGTCGCGGCGAAGATCGCATTTGCGATGGCCGGTACGACTGCTGACGTGCCGGCCTCGCCCATTCCGCCTGGAGGCTCTTTGCTCCCGACGAGATGGACTTCCACTGCTGGAGCCTGATCCATCCGCAACATCTGGTAGTTATCGAAGTTCGACTGTTCGACCCTCCCGTTCCTCAGCGTGATCTCTCCGTAGAGCGCTGCGGTGGTGCCGAAGACGATGGCGCTTTGGATCTGAGCTTGGACTGTGTTGGGATTTACGACCGTGCCGCAATCGACCGCACAGACCACACGTTTGACGCGGACAGTTCCGTTCTTCGCGACTTCTACCTCGGCGACGTGCGCCAGGTAGGTGCCGAAGACCGACTGCAGCGAGACGCCGAGCCCCGTGCCTTTGGATAGAGAACGTCCCCAGCCAGCCTTGTCGGCGGCCAGATCCAACACCGCTCGTGCGCGGGGCGACTTGTCGAGCAGAGCACGCCGGTACGCGACGGGATCCTGCTTGGCTGCCGCCGCGAGTTCGTCCATGAAGCTCTCGACGACGAAGACGTTGTGCGAGGGTCCGACGCTGCGCCAGAACGCCGTCTGGATTCCGGGCGGCTCGACACGCACATACTCGACGTGCAGGTTCGAAAGTCCGTAAACCAGATCGATGGCGCCCTCCGTGGAATCGGGGTCGAGACCATTCTTGAATGCCGGTGGCAGCCATCTCGCGATCACGGACGATCCTGCAAACCGATGCAGCCAGGCAATTGGATGCCCTTGTTCATCCAGGCCGGCCGAGATGCTGTCGAACCAGGATGGACGGTAGAGGTCGTGCTGGATGTCTTCTTCGCGTGTCCAGACGACTTTGACAGGCCGGTTGACATTCCGCCCGATCTGCACGGCGCGGACCACGCCGTCGCTCTCGAGACGTCTTCCGAAACCGCCGCCAATAAGATGGTTGTGAACGATCACCTTTTCGACAGGTAGACCGAGCTCTTTTGCAGCGGCGGCTTGCACGCGAGCGATCGCCTGAGTTCCGACCCAGATCTCGCAACCATCCTGCCGCACGTGGACTGTGCAGTTCATCGGCTCCATCGTCGCGTGCGCCAAAAACGGAAGCTGATAATTTGCGTCGACCCTGATGCTCGCCGCCATGATGGCGGCTTCGGCGTTGCCGATATTCTGGGCGACCGCGCCGCTTCCGCGAACGGCCTGTTCGAGCTCGTGAACGATTGTTTCCGTCGAAAGATCAGCATGAGGACCGTCCTCCCACTCGATCCTAAGCGCATCCAGCCCCTTCTTCGCTGCACCCATGTGCTCGCCGACGACGGCCACTGCGTCGTCGAGTCGTACGACCTGGCGGACGCCGGTGATCGTGATCGTAGCGCTTGCGTCGAGGTTCTTCACGCGCCCACCGAAGACCGGAGACTGTGCGAGCGTGGCGAACAGCAGCCCGGGTGGCCGTGCGTCGATGCCGTAGACGGCCGTTCCGTCGACCTTCCCGCTGATATCGAGCCGTGGCGCGGGCGATCCAATCAGCTTGAAAGCGCTGGGATCCTTCAGGCTTACTCGGGAGGGGACGGGCACGCTTGCGGCATCCTGCGCAATCTGGCCGTAGCGCACGCGGCGGCCTGTCGCGGTGTGGACGATCTCTCCCTCATGCGTGCTGCAGGTCGAGGGGTCGACACCCCAGCGGTTCGCGGCTGCGGTCACGAGCATGATCCTGGCCGCCGCTCCGGCCTCGCGCAGCGGCTTCCACGCACCCCGGATCGCATTCGAGTTGCCTGTGGCCTGTACGCCCAAGAGAGGATTTGCATACAGCTTTTGGTTGGCGGGAGCATGCTCCAGGTGCACCTGGCTGAGTTTCACTTCGAGCTCTTCCGCGATGAGCATGGGGATGGAAGTATAAGTCCCTTGACCCATCTCGACATACGGCATCGTCAAGACGATCTGGTCGTCCTGACCGATCCGAATGAAAGCGTTCGGGGCAAATTCGGTTTGCGCCGCGCGAACGTCTGCCGACGGAAGAACCATGCTCATCATCAGTCCGCCACCTGCGGCGCCGGCCGCGATGAGGAAGCGGCGCCGGGATAGTTCACCGCCCTCGGGGCGTTCTTGCCTGCGGTCCTTCTGCATCTCAGCCTCCCTTGCTGGACTGTGCGGCCAGCTTGATGGCCTCGCGGATCCGTACGTACGTGCCGCAGCGACAGATGTTGCCGCCCATCGCCTCGTCGATCTCGGAGTCCGATGGATGCGGCGTATTCGCGAGCAGCGCCGTGGCGGACATGATTTGACCGGACTGGCAGTACCCGCATTGAGGGACTTGTTGCTCGAGCCATGCCCGCTGGACTCTGCCTCCGACCTCCGTGTGCCCGATCGCTTCCACCGTGGTGACCTGAGAGGTGCCGACGCCGTCGACAGGCGTAACGCAGGATCGAACCGCGACGCCGTCCAGGTGCACGGTGCAAGCGCCACAAAGAGCCGCGCCACACCCGAATTTCGTGCCGGTCATTCCGAGAACGTCGCGCAGCACCCACAACAGGGGTGTATCGCCGTCCACGTCTAGGACGCGTAACGTGCCATTGACTTGGATTGTGAAGGCCATTGCTCGTCTCCCCTTCTCGCTTTCCTGAGGCCTGGACCCCAGCACCGCGGCAGTGCGGCGCTTGTGCCCTCGAACCATCGCCCGAAGCTTCGGGAAAAGCCCGTTAGGCGTTGTTAAGCGGTGTTGACGCCACTCGCCGAGCAGCAAAAGCAAGGTTTCTCAGGGTCTTGCTCGAGTTGTTGCGAGGCGACCGTTCGGTTCGACGGCGCCCTCTTCGGGCGATGGTCGGCCGACCGCGGTCTTCGCTCGTCAAGGCGTAACAACGCTTAACGAGCCAACGACCCCGTCTCGGTGCAGCATGTCCCTCGAACGGACCACCGGCCACGGAGAAGATCAGTGACGAATATCGATCATGAGCGCAGGCATCTCATCGCCCATGCTGCCGCACTCGCGCTCGGGGCGAAGCTTGGATTGGGTATGTCGGAGTCGAGGGCAGCCGATTCCGCCGCGCCCGGTCAGAATGTCCCGACGACCGCCGCTTCCTGGACCGGTCAGATCAGACAGATCGATGCCGGACTCCTGAATGTCGGGTACGCCGAACTCGGTCCGGCGGACGGGCCGGCCGTCATCCTGCTGCATGGTTGGCCCTACGACATCCACAGCTTCACCGAGGTCGCGCCGCTACTCGCGGCCGTAGGTCGTCGCGTCATCGTGCCGTATCTTCGCGGCTACGGAAGCACGAAGTTTCTATCCAATGGCGCCATGCGCAACGGGCAGCCCGCCGCGCTCGGGGTCGACGTGCTCGCGCTCATGGACGCGCTGAAGATAAGCAAGGCAACACTGGCCGGATTCGATTGGGGCGCTCGGACGGCCGACATCGTCGCGGCGCGCTGGCCCGAGCGGGTGGACGGGTTGGTGTCGGTCAGCGGCTATCTCATCGGCAACCAGCAGGCCGGCAAGAAACCGCTGCCGCCCCCGGCCGAGCTGGAATGGTGGTACCAGTTCTACTTCGCGACGGAGCGCGGTCGCGCTGGCTACGAGAAGTATCGCCGAGAGTTCTCGAAGCTCATCTGGCGAACGGCTTCACCGAAATGGCAATTCGACGACGCGACGTTCGATCGCACCGCGACTTCCCTCGACAATCCCGACCATGTCGCCATCGTGGTTCACAACTATCGCTGGCGGTTGGAACTCGCTGAGGGCGAGACACGATACGACGAGCTGGAAAAGCGCCTTGCACTGTCTCCGGTGATAGCGGTGCCGACGATCACGCTCGAAGGGGATGCGAACGGCGCACCGCACCCGGACCCTTCCGCCTACGCACGGATGTTCAGCGGCAGGTATGCGCACCGAACGATCACGGGCGGCATCGGACACAATCTGCCTCAGGAATCCCCCAAGGCGTTCACGCAGGCCGCGTTGGACGTCGTGTCGCTCGCTTAGCGACCTTTAGAAGCAGGAGAAGCAGGATGCGCCGGATCTCAGCTTTCATCATTCTCGTGGCCATCCTCGTTCTGATGGCCGTTCAGTTTGGCCCCCAGCTCGTTCTGACGAACGAGCGGCCGACAGCCCGTCACGCGCTTACTGGGGCCAGTTGATAGCGCAGTGACATCAACTCAAGGTAACAGCAGGAGAGAAACATGACCATTGCAGTAAGCCCGGCCAAAGTACGTACCGTCGACATGAAGCTCGAGGTCATCGTCATTCCCGTATCGGACGTGGAGCGCTCGAAAAAGTTTTATGGCAACCTGGGATGGAGGTTGGATGCCGACTTCATCTTCGACGATGGTTTCCGCGTCATCCAGTTCACGCCGCCGGGCTCCGGCGCCTCCGTGATCTTCGGGACCAATGTCACACCGGCGGCTCCAGGGTCCGCGAAGGGATTGTACCTGGTCGTGTCGGATATAGAGGCGGCTCGAAAGGAACTGATCGCAAGAGGCGTTCAGGTCGGCGAAGCCTTCCACGGGGCGAACAAGGTTCACGCTGGTGCCGACGAGCCTCACCTATTCGGAAGCGTGCGGATCGGCGGACGCGATCCGGAGGGCCGCAGCTATTTCACATTGGCTTCCTTCAGCGATCCCGATGGAAACGGATGGTTGCTGCAGGAGGTGACGCAGCGGCTTCCGGGCCGCGTCGAGGGAAACATCGCGTTCACTTCGGCCACCGACCTTGCGGCGGCCCTTCGTCGCGCCGCGGCCGCCCATGGCGAGCACGAGGAAAAGACTGGTCAACGGGACGAGAACTGGCCCGACTGGTACGCCGAGTACATCGCGAGTGAGCAATCCGGCGGCAGCACGCCGAAATAACAGCCGAGACGGTTCGCCTGCAGTCGGGCGAACCGTCTCCAACCTGATTTGGAGAGCTGACGTGGCGAACAGAATTCTCGTATTTTACGGCTCCTATCGCTCCGATCGGATGGGGATCCGTCTCGCGGACTTCGTGGTGGAGCAGCTGCGTCGGCGGGGCGCGGACGCCGAACTGATCGATGCGAAGGAAATCAATCTCCCGATGCTCGATCGGATGTACAAGGAGTGGCCCAAAGGGAAGGCTCCGGCGGTCTTGGAGGAGCTCGCCCACAAGATCCGGAACGCGAACGGCTTCGTGTTCGTCACCGGCGAATACAATTGGGGAGTCCAGCCGGGGCTAAAAAACCTCACGGATCATTTCCTGGAGGAGTGGTTCTGGAGGCCCGCGGCGATCGTCAGTTATTCTGCCGGCCGCCTTTCCGGAGCCCGGGCTGCGAGCGCATGGCATGGCACGCTATCGGAAATGGGCATGGTGGTCGTGTCGAGCACCATTGCGGTCGGCTCGATCGGCCAGACGCTGTCTGCAGATGGCGGAACGACCGGTGACGGCGGCCAAGCGCTGGAGCAGGCATTCCCTCGCTTCGCCGACGACCTCATGTGGTGGGTGGAGGCGGCGAACGCACAACGAGAGCGCAAGAGTCCTCCTTACTGACCCTGCGAGCTGTCGGGCTCGAACGCAAAGCGTCTTTTGATGCGGCTTCCTTGCACCGAGGAGCCGCATCTCCGCTTTCTCGGGACGCGCCGAGCTGCATAGATAGTCGGGCTCAGCTTGCATGGGCGACTGCCATATTCTTCTGCGTGGCCAACCACCAAGAACTCAGCTGAGGACTTAAGCCAGCCTAGCGCATCGATGCGATGTGGGCTTCGATCGCGCATGCGACGAAGCAGCAAGTCGCGGGCAGCGAGAGGCAAGCGCGACGCCCGGCGCTAACACCGCTTAACAATACACAACGAGCAATTCTGCGGGCCTCCGGCATAATCGTAGCGACACCAAGAGAACGGGCGCAACCGCGCGTAGGTAAGGGGCAAGTCAGCCAGCGCTGGCGCCGCTTAAACAAACAATAGGAGTCAGCTATGGGTATTGAACAGAAGGTCGCCATCATCACCGGTGCATCTCAGGGCATTGGCGCCGCCCTGGTCCAGGGTTTCCGCGATCGCAACTACCGCGTCGTCGCGACGGCGCGCTCCATGAAGCCGCCCGGGCACGATGACGTCCTCGCGGTTGCCGGCGATATCGCGGACCGTGCCACCGCCGAACGTGTTGTTCAGCAGGCGGTGGCCCGTTTTGGCCGCGTAGACACCTTGGTCAACAATGCGGGCATCTTCGTCGCCAAGCCGTTCACGCAATACACCGCCGAGGATTATGCGGCGGTGATGGGCACGAATGTGGCCGGATTCTTCAACATCACGCAGCTCGCCATCGCCGAGATGGAGAAGCAGGCGTCCGGCCACGTCGTTCAGATCACAACGACGCTGGTGGACCATGCCAACTCCAACGTGCCGTCGGTGCTGGCCTCCTTGAGCAAGGGTGGACTGAATGCGGCGACCAAGTCGCTTGCGATCGAATACGCCAAACGCGGCATCCGGGTAAATGCCGTCTCCCCCGGCATCATCAAGTCACCGATGCATCCCACCGCGGCACATACGCAGCTCAATGCGTTGCACCCCATCGGCCACATGGGCGAGATGTCGGATATCGTAGGTGCGGTGCTCTATCTCGAGGACGCCGCCTTCGTCACCGGCGAGATACTCCACGTTGACGGCGGCCAAAGCGCCGGTCACTGAACGGAGCATGAACATGCCAATTGTCACCATTCAAGTGACCCGCGAAGGAACGACCCCCGGAGCGGCGTCACTCACCGCGAAGGAAAAGGCGGCGTTGATCAAGGGTTCGAGCGAGCTCTTGCGCGACGTGCTCGGAAAGCCGCTCGATTCCACTTTCGTATTGATTGAAGAGGTCGACACCGACAATTGGGGCTGGGGCGGCCTGCCCGCGCTGGAATTCCGGCGCCGTCGCGAGGATCCCCCGGGATAATCCGCCTGGCTCCGCGCCAGCATGGCCCGTCTGCCGGTCGACACGGAGGAAGCGATCATGAAAAGCTCAACCCGGAGGAGGTCTATCTAATGGGTAAAGATCTTGAGTTCGCCTTCGACGAACCTTGATCACCCGCATCTTCAGCCGCGTCGGCGCTTCCGCAGTCTGGAATTCGCGCAGCCCGGTGACGGCCAAGCATGACCTGCCGTATACGCCGGCGATTGTCATGTTTTGGAGCCGAGCATGCCAAAGCTCCCCAAGCGCTCCTCCAGGCGCAGCCCCACCGCCATCAAGCAGTGTCTCACGTTTAGTGATCAAGATACGGTCGACACCAGCACATCCCAGTGGTACAAGCGGTAGACTAGGCGCGGAGTTAAGCGACTGATTTTGTTGAGCTTTCTTGGATGGGGTTCCAATCCTTTCCTGGGCACCAAGATTTGACGCAAAATGGGGCTGCTTCCGATCAGTCGCGATGGTAGCCGACGATCCAAGCACCGAGGTGGCATGGGTCCCTTGATGGGACAGATCAGCCCGTCCGCTCTCACACCACCCGCTTTCCCGCCCGCTCCGCCACCGCCTTCTGCACAAAGTACATCGCGCCCAGCGCGACGATCGTCGTCGCGACCACGACGTAGCCGAGCCGGTCGAAATGGATCAGCGAGCCGTCCGCCGCTTGGGCGATGATGGCGGCGGCGAGCACTGAGCCGAGTCCTCCGGAGAGCTGCTGAAGCGAGGCGCTGACCGCGCTGAACGAGCCGCGCTGGCTCGGATCGGGGATCGCCGACATCAGCGCCTGCGACGGGATCATGCGCGAGAAAATGCCGACGAACATCAAGACGTTGACGAGGATCGCGGTCGCGAGCGAGACGTGGCCGAGACGGGTGTAGACCAGCACCATGATCACCGACACGACGCTGCCGAACGCGAAGGTCGGGTATTTGCCGAACGCGTCGCTCGCCCTGCCGACCAGAGGCCCCGTGACGATGCTGAACAGGCCGGAGACGAGATAGATCGTCGGCAGATGCGCAATGTCGATGCCGAGATTGTGCACGGTGAAGGCGCTGGAGAACGGCATCAGCATGTACCCGCCGGTCGCCAGCAGCGTCGTGACGGCGAAGGCCAGCGTATAGCGCTTCTGCCCGACGGTCGCGATCAAGTGCCGGAACGGGTTTCTGTCCTGCTTCAATTTCAGATGCGCATCGACCGGCTCCATGGTGAAAGCGATGACCGCGATCGCTGCGATTGACACCACGACGATCGCGGCGAAGCAGACATGCCAGCTCCAGTGATTGGCGAGGAACAGCCCGGCGGGAATGCCGAGCACCTGGCTTGCGGCAAACGCCGTCTGGATGAAGCCCATCACGCGGCCGCGCAGGTGCAGCGGGAACAGATCGGTGATGATGGCGAGCACAACCGAGCCGATCACGCCACCGAACAATCCGGTCACGATCCTGCCGAGCAGCAGCACATGGTAGTTCTGCGCGGCGGCGCAGAGCATGGTCCCGAGCGTGAAGCCGACATAGAAGAACAGCAGCAGGCGCTTGCGACGAACCGATCGGCAAAGCCGGCGGCCAGGATGCCCGAGATCCCCGCGCTGAACGCGTAGGCCGAGACCGCGACGCCGAACTGCCCGGCCGTGATGTCGAGCGCAGGCATCAGGATGGCGCCGAGCGGCGACATGATGACGAAGTCGAGGATGATCGTGAATTGCGTGAACGCGAGCAGCGCGATGAGCAGCGCCTGATAGCGCGAAAAGCCGCGTTGGCGCTCCTGTGGGTCGTCGACGGCCGCGGCGAGCGTCTGTTCGGTCATGGCACCTGATTCAGGGTAAGCGCGGCGGGGCGCGCGAAACTGGCAGATAGGGTGGACGGCGACGATGTCCACCGGCGGCAAGGTAAAAGCTCTGCCGCAACAGGAAGCGCGGGGCGGGTTGTGGGATCCGGGCAACAGGGCGCCCGCGCGAACCCGCTCCTGTCCGGGGGAATTAAGCCGCCCTTAGCGAATGCCCTCTAGGCTCGCGACCATCCCTTTCCCCTGCTCCCCGGCCTTTGGGCCGGTCATTTTGCGTCAAGTAAGAGTGTTTCCGGATGGAGCAGCCTGCCTGGCAACATGATTCTGGCGCCCCCGCACCGTCGGCAATTGCGGCGGCTGGGCGGACGCTTGTGATCGATCTGGAAGGCGCGCTGCTGCGTTCCGAACTGCTGATGGAAGCGCTGTTCAGTGCGCCCGGCCGCATGCTGGCCCGCTTCGGCGCCGGCGGACGCCCGGGTATGGCCGCGCTCACGGATATCCTGGCGCGGGCCGAGATCGACTATGCCCATCTGCCCTATGATTCCGATGTGCTGAATCAGGCGCTGGCGGCGCGGGCGCAGGGCGCGAAGATATATCTTGTCGCCGGACGTTTCGCCGATCATGCGGGGGGCATTGCCGCACATCTTGGCTTTGACGGCGTCGTGACGCCGGCCGATCTTGCCGCGGGCCATACGCTGCCGTTCGATCGCGGCGCGATCGAGCGCATCGAGAGCCGCGGCCACAGCCACGTCAGCTGGAAAACCTGGGCCAAGGCCCTGCGCGTCTATCAATACGCCAAGAACACGCTGGTGTTCGTGCCGGCGCTCACCGCGCATCAGATGAACCTTCCAACGCTCGGCTATGCATTGCTGGCGTTCATGGCGTTTTCCGCCTGCGCGTCGGGCGCCTATCTGATGAACGATCTCCTGGATCTTTCGGCCGACCGGCAGCATCCGACCAAGCGCCATCGCCCGCTCGCGGCCGGCGATCTGCCGATCTCCGCGGCGCTAGCAGCGATTCCTGCGCTGTGGCTGTTCGCGCTTGTCGCCAGCCTCTGCATCTCGCCTCTCTTCCTGGGCGTGCTCGGCGCCTATCTCGTCACCACGATCGCTTATTCGCTCGCGCTCAAGCGCAAGATGCTGGTCGACGTCGTGACGCTGTCTGGTCTCTACAGCTTGCGCATCATCGCCGGCGCCGTCGGCGTCGGCGTGGTGCTGTCGGAATGGCTTTTGATCTTCTCGCTGTTCGTGTTCACCTCGCTGGCGCTGATCAAGCGTTTCAGCGAGCTCAGCATGCGCGAGAGCGCGGGCCTCGCCGATCCCTCCAACCGCGATTACAGGATCACTGATCTGCATGTCATCGCCGCGATGGCGGCGGCGAGCGCGATGAACGCGGCAACGGTGTTCTCGCTCTACGTCTCCTCCTCCGCGGTGACGCCGCTCTACAGCCGTCCCTGGATGCTGTGGCTGCTCAACCCGCTGCTGCTCTACTGGTTCGGCCGCGCCCTGATGATGGCGCACCGCCGCGAGATGCCTGACGATCCGATCATCTACGCTTTCCGCGACGGCCCCAGCCGCATCACGGTGGCCGCGATGATCTGCATCATGCTGGCGGCGATCTGACCGGACCCGTAAGGTCACGGCCGGCGCTTGCGCGGCCCGCCGTGAGTGGATACATCGCGGGGAATCCCGATTAGCCTATTCTGCCGACACCATTCGAGGTTTTGAAACGCCATGACCGTGCGCCTGCATCGCGGCGACCTGCCCGACCTGTCCCGCTACACCGCAGCGGTGGCGATCGACACCGAGACCATGGGCCTGAACCCGCACCGCGACCGGCTCTGCGTGGTGCAGCTCTCGCCCGGCGACGGCAGCGCCGACGTGGTGCAGATCCCCAAGGGGCACACCGACGCGCCGAATTTGAAGGCGCTGCTGGCCGATCCCGCCATCACGAAGATCTTCCACTTCGCGCGGTTCGATATCGCGGTGCTGTACCAGACCTTCGGCGTCATGACCGGGCCGATCTACTGCACCAAGATCGCCTCCCGCCTGACCCGCACCTATACCGACCGCCACGGTCTGAAGGACCTGGTGCGCGAGGTGCTCAACATCGACCTCTCCAAGCAGCAGCAGTCCAGCGACTGGGGCTCCGACAGCCTGAGCGAGCCGCAGCTCGCCTATGCCGCCTCCGATGTGCTGCATCTGCACGGCCTGCGCGAGCGGCTCGATGCCATGCTGGTGCGGGAAGGCCGCTCCGCGCTGGCGCAGGCCTGTTTCGACTTCCTGCCGACCCGCGCCCTGCTCGACCTCCAGGGCTGGGCGGAAGAGGACATTTTCGCGCATTCCTGATGCCGCTCGTGGCCGCTAGGGTCAGGGCTGCCGCCCCGTTTCGGACACTTTCGTAACGGCCTGTCGCCGGCTGCATATTTTGGCGGCGCCGGGTACAATGGGGCGTCCTTCCACCGGACAAGGCGAGCGCCACTTCAGGAGTGAATCAGGAGTCCAGGTGAATTCGGCCCAGAATCCCACCTACGACGCCGCGCTTGCGGCGAAGTTTGCCAGCGCGGCGCGCCACAGCCGCCTGGTGCGGATTCTGCGTGTCGCGGTGCCGGGCGCGGTGCTGCTCTCCATGGCCGCCATCGTCGGCGTGTCGGTCTTCAATCCGTTCCGCATGCTGATGCCGAAACTGCCGCTCGATTCCGGAAACCTGGTGGTGTCGGGCACTAAGATCACCATGGAAACGCCGCACCTCGCCGGCTTCACGCCTGACCAGCGGCCCTACGAGCTCTGGGCCAAGACCGCGACGCAGGACATCACCGACCCCGATCATGTCGATCTTTCGGATCTGCGTGCAAAGGTGCTGATGGAGGATCAATCCACCCTGTTCCTCGACGCCCGCACCGGCCGTTTCGACAACAAGCAGCAGCAGCTCGATCTGCACAAGGACATCTTGCTGCGCACCTCGACCGGCTACGAAGCGCGGCTGAACTCGGCCTTCGTCGACATGAACAAGGGCACGGTCACCTCCGACGAGCGCGTCGACGTCAAGCTGACCAACGGCACGCTGACCGCGGACCGGCTGCGGATCACCGAGGGCGGCGATCTCATCCGCTTCGAAGGCAATGTGGTGATGCACCTGGACAAGCTGGACGACCCCGCCGCCGCACAGCCTGCGCCCCCGGCCGAGCCTGCGCCACCTGCAAAGACGCGTACGCCTCAGAACAAGTCTGCCAATTCAAAGTGATTTCCATGATCAGTTTTTTTTCGCGCAGCGACTACATGCGGAGTGCCGTCCTCGGCACAGCCGTGCTTGTCGCCGCCGTCGTTGCGGTGGTCGCTGGCGGGGCCGCCATTGCACAGAGCACGATGCAAGGCGTGCCCAACGCGATGCAGGGCTTTTCGCAAAACCGCGACCAGCCGATCCAGATCGAGGCCGCCTCGCTCGAAATGCGCGACAAGAAGAAGGAGGCGACCTTCGCCGGCAATGTGAAGGTCGTGCAGGGCGACACCACCATGACCTCGAAGACGCTGGTGGTGTTTTATGAATCGGGCGGCGGCGACAAGCCGGCCGTGCCGCAGCCGGCGGCCAAGGGCGCGAAGGCGGCACCGATGCAGTCGACAACGCCCGGCCCGGGCGGCAGCTCCGCGATCAAGCGGCTGGAGGCGCGCGGCAATGTCGTGGTCACTCAGAAGGACCAGGTGGTAACGGGCGAGACCGCCGTGTTCGACACCAAGACCAACCTCATCACCATGCTCGGCGGCGTGGTCTTGACGCAGTGCAAGAACGTGCTGCGCGGCGACCGCCTGATGGTCGACATGACCACGGGCGTGTCGCGGGTGGAATCCGAGAGCGGCCGGGTCCAGGCCCTGCTGCCGCAGGGCGGCAGCAATGATTGCGGGCAAGGCGCCAAACCCGGCACAGCACCGCCTCTGCAGTTGCCCGGCGCAAGTAAACAAAAGTAAATTCAATAACTTGCTTTGGTTGCTCCCGATCCGAGGTTGAAGCTTGCCCGGCAAGACTGTATCTAGCGCGAAGGGCTTTCGAAGCGGGGTTCGCCGCTTTTCGGGCGTGTTTCACTGGGCATGAGACATCCCTCACTCAGGCTGCACCGGCGGATCGCAAAGACCGGGGCGGCAGATCGCGGGATCACGCGCGGACCATCGTGCAGGATTGTCGTGCAGGATCGTCGTGAAAGGCTAGAAGGCGGGGATGGTCGATCTCTTCAGCATGTTCCGTCGGCGACCCGCCAAACGCGGCCGGCCAGGATTTGCGCGTCAGGACATCAGCGCGCTCGGTGACGATGTCGGCGGTCTCGTCACCAGCCCGGTGCGGGATGCGCCGCCGACCGCCCGGAGCCAGCCGGTGCGTGCGCCCGACCAGTTCCAAGGAGACCATCACGCCGACTATCAGGCGGACTATCGAGCCGAGCCGCCGCGTCCGCAGGCGGTTCACCCGGTCAGGGCCGGCAGCAGATCCAATGGTACAGGCGGGCAGCTGCTGCGGCGGCCCGGCTTCCTGGCTGTGCACAGTGTGGAAAAGGCCTTTGGCAGTCGTCAGGTGGTGCGCGGCGTCAGCATCTACGTGCGCCGCGGCGAAGCGGTCGGTCTGCTCGGCCCGAACGGCGCCGGCAAGACCACCGTGTTCTACATGATCACCGGCCTGATCAAGGCCGATCGCGGCGCGATCGAGCTTGACGGGCACGATGTCACCAAGCTGCCGATGTATCAGCGCGCACGGCTCGGCATCGGCTATCTGCCGCAGGAGGCCTCGATCTTCCGCGGCCTCACCGTCGAGCAGAACATCCGCGCGGTGCTCGAAGTGGTCGAGCCCTCGCGCAAGAAACGCGAGCACCAGCTCGATTCGCTGCTCGACGAGTTCAACATCACGCGCCTCAGGAAATCGCCGTCGATCGCGCTATCAGGTGGGGAGCGCCGCCGCGTCGAGATTGCGCGCGCGTTGGCGACACGGCCGAACTACATGCTGCTCGACGAGCCCTTCGCCGGCATCGATCCGATCGCGGTCGGCGACATCCAGGACCTCGTCCGCCATCTGACCAATCGCGGCATCGGGGTCTTGATCACCGACCACAATGTGCGCGAAACGCTCGGCCTCACCGATCGTGCCTACATCGTCTATGCCGGTGAAATCCTGACCGAGGGTACCCCGGATGAGATCGTCGCCGATCCGGACGTGCGCCGGCTTTACCTTGGCGAGGAATTCCGCCTCTAGCCTGTTTTTGCGCGGCGTCAAGGCGTGTACATCGGGCCCGGACTAGGATAAGCAAAAATCGGACCAATTTTGGGAACGGTTCTTGCTTCATGGCGCTTACGCAGAGATTAGAGTTCCGGCAATCGCAGTCGCTGGTCATGACGCCGCAGCTGATGCAGGCGATCAAGCTGCTGCAATTGTCCAATCTCGATCTCACGACTTTCGTGGAGGAGGAACTCGAGCGTAATCCCCTGCTGGAGCGGGCCAATGACGAGGCCGGCGGCGCTGAAGCGACCGCGGAGGCCAGCCAGTTCGGTGATGGTGACGAAGGCGGCCACGGTGATGGGGTTGGTGACGACGGCTTTGGCGGCAGCGCCGAGGCGTTCGAGCCCGGACAGGAAGAATGGATGAGCAAGGATCTCGGCACCCGCGCCGAGATCGAGCAGACCCTGGACACCGGCCTCGACAACGTCTTCTCCGAGGAGCCGGCCGAGGCGGCCGCGCGCAATGCCCAGGACGCCGCGCCGACCACTTACACCGAGTGGGGCGGTGGTGCCTCCGGCGATGAACCCTACAATCTCGAAGCCTTCGTCGCGGCAGAGAGGACCCTGTCGGACCATCTTGCCGAGCAGCTCTCGGTTGCCTTCACCGCGCCGGCGCAGCGCATGATCGGCCAGTACCTGATCGACCTCGTCGACGAGGCCGGCTATCTGCCGCCGGATCTCGGCCAGGCCGCCGAGCGTCTCGGCGCATCGCAACAGGACGTCGAGGACGTTCTTGCCGTGCTGCAAAAATTCGATCCACCCGGCGTCTGCGCGCGCAACTTGAGCGAATGCCTGGCGATCCAGCTCCGCGAGCTCGACCGCTATGATCCGGCGATGCAGGCCCTGGTCGAGCATCTCGATCTTCTCGCCAAGCGCGACATCGCGTCCTTGCGCAAGGTCTGCGGCGTCGACGACGAGGACATC
>NZ_JADPKE010000027.1:0-73520 GCF_023073795.1 Bradyrhizobium sp. 159
GGTCTCCTTCCAAGCCATCGGCAAGCCCTCCTTGCCGAATAGTTGACCTGTTACCCATGTCGCCGGTCTAGTCTGTTACCCATGTAGCCGGTTTGGACCCGGGTTCACCTCTCCCCCGCGGGGAGAGGTGCTTCGAGTTCTGGGCGCGCAGTTCAACTAAAATTCCATCCCACTCTAGTTGCCGGAACGACACATCGGCTCGCGGCCCTGCGTGCGCCGATCCGGCCGGCGTTGACTCCACCGTCCGATCGGGCGATGTTACATTGTAACGTCGCGATGGCAGGGGATTGGCCGCGCGGTGTGGGGCGCTTTCGGATGAAATGGTTTCGGTCGAATGTGAGGCATGCTGCCCGGCTCGCGTTGTTCGCGATGCTGGTGCAGTTCGCGCTGACGTTCGGCCACAGCCACTGGTTCGCGCGGGCCGCGCCCCTCGCTCAATCCTCGCTCCAGCAGACCGACGGCGCCAAGGACAGCGCCAAGGGCGCTGCTGCGATGGGCCGCGCCGCAGTCCAGACGCAATCGCCGGCCGGTCCCGACCGCGAGCATCCGGGCGAGGACAATTGCGCGATCTGCGCCGTCGTCGCGATGGCGGGCACAATTGTGTTCGCGACGCCGCCCGTGCTGCTGCTGCCGCAAGCGATCGAACTGCTCCACCGCACCACCGGCGCCGAATTCATCCATCTGAAATCGGCCGGCACGGCATTCCAGCCCCGCGCCCCTCCCGCGTCCTGACCTCCAACGCTTGATCACGCCCAGCCTCGCTAAATGTCGGCGAATGCCTGGGGAGAAGTTGAAGTCGAATTCCGTCGCACCGCGACGGCAGGCCGCCTCCGATCAGCAGACAATACAATCATGCGGACGGCGCCTGAGTGGAATCAGGACCATGTCATTACAATCGCGACGCGCGCAGCGTCTTGGCGGAGCAAGCCTGCTCCTGCTCGGTGCCGCCGCCACACCAGCCTTGGCCCAGTCGGCCGAGGACAAGTCATCGACCGAGATTCCCGCCGTCACCGTGACGGCGCCGAGCCCGATCGTGCGCAGAGCGGTGGTGCCCTCCCGCACCGCAGGCCGCGGCACGCGGACCGCGCGAGTGCGCAGCCGCCAACAAACGGCGGAAGCGACGCCCGCGGCGTCCGCGCCCGCCGCGCCGCAGCAGGGCGTGCTGCCTGTTGTGGCCAACCAGTTCGCTACCGTCACCGTGGTGCCGAACGAGGAGATCCGCCGCGAGGGCGGCGGCCAGCTCGGCGATCTCCTGTTCTCCAAGCCCGGCATCACCGGCTCGAGCTTCGCACCCGGCGCCTCCAGCCGGCCGATCATCAGGGGTCTCGACGTCAACCGCGTCGGCATCGTCGAGAACGGCACCAATGCCGGCGGCGCCTCCGATCTCGGTGAGGACCATTTCGTCCCGATCGATCCGCTCGCCACCAACCAGATCGAAGTGGTGCGCGGGCCGGCGGCGCTGCGCTACGGCTCGACCTCGATCGGCGGCGTCGTCAGCGCCACCAACAACCGGATTCCGGACGCGATGCCTGCTTGCGCGCCCTCATTCCAAACCTATGGCATGCCGACCAAGGCCCCGCTCGCGAGCGCCGCGACCGCTCCTTGCGTCACCGCCGAGACGCGCACCGCCTTCAGCTCTGTCGATCGCGGCGTCGAAAGCGGCGTGCTGCTCGACACCGGCGGCGGCAATTTTGCATTCCATGCTGACGCCTATGGCCGCACGACGTCCGACTATTATATCCCGAGCTATCCCTATCTGACCGACCAGTCGCGCCCGGTGAACGGCCGTCAGCCCAACTCGGCGACGCGCTCGGACGGCGCCTCGATCGGCGGCTCCTACTTCTTCCAGGGCGGCTATATCGGCGCATCGATCACGCAGAACGACTCGCTCTACCACATCCCCGGCATCGACGGCGCCGACCACAACACGCGGATCGACGCACACCAGACCAAGATCAATGTCAAAGGCGAGTACCACCCCGACGCGGCCGCGATCGACGCGGTCCGCTTCTGGGCCGGCGCGACCGACTACCGGCACAACGAGATCGGCCTTGCCGATCCCGGCGACCCCAACAGCGACGGCGTGCGCCAGACCTTCACCAACAAGGAGCAGGAGATCCGCACCGAGGTGCAGCTGATGCCGTTCAATGCCCGCTTCGCCGAGGTGACGACGGCGCTCGGCTTCCAGGTCGGACATCAGGAATTGAGTGCGCCGAGCCCCGACAATCCCGGCACGCTGTTCAACGGCCTTTGGGACCCCAACAACAGCACGCGCGTTGCTGGTTACGCCTTCAACGAGTTCAAGTTCACGGAGGCGACGCGGGCACAGATCGCCGGCCGCATCGAGCATGTCGAGCTGCACGGCACGACGCCTGATTTCCCCGCCGATTACCTGCCCGACGGCACGCCGCAGACGGCGATCGCGCGCAATCCGTCCTTCACGCCGAAGAGCGGCAGCATCGGTCTGCTGCAGGACCTGCCGGGTGGCATGGTCGGCAGCCTCACCGCGCAATATGTCGAGCGCGCGCCGAAGGCTGCCGAGCTGTTTTCACGCGGCGGCCATGACGCGACCGCGACGTTCGACATCGGTAATCCGAACCTCACCATCGAGACCGCGAAATCGATCGAGCTCGGCGTGCGCAGGGCGACGGGGCCGTTCCGGTTCGAGGCGACGGTCTACTACACGCATTTCGACAATTTCATCTATCGCCGCCTCACCGGCGTGTCCTGCGATGACGACTTTGCGTCCTGCGGGGGACCAGATGGCGAGCTGAACCAGGCGGTCTATTCGCAACGCAATGCCAATTTCCGCGGTGGCGAATTCCAGTCGCAGCTCGACGTCGGCGCCTTCCAGGGCGGCATCTGGGGCATCGAGAACCAACTCGACTTCGTCCGCGCCACCTTCAGCGACGGCACCAACGTGCCGCGGATTCCGCCGCTCAGAATGGGCGGCGGCGTATTCTGGCGCGACGACAACTGGCTGATGCGCGTCAACCTGCTGCACGCCTTCGCGCAGAACAACGTCGCGGTGATCGCGGAGACGCCGACAGCGGGCTACAATTTGCTGAAAGCCGAGGTCAGCTACAAGACCAAGCTCGACCGCAACTGGTTCGGCGCGCGCGAAATGATGGCCGGCATCGTCGGCAACAATCTCCTCAACGAGAACATCCGCAACTCGGTTTCCTACACCAAGGACGAGGTGCTGATGCCCGGCATTGGCGTGCGGGCATTCGCGAACTTCAAGTTCTAAGCTCATACAGTCGGGGCCCACAGCGGCCCCGGCTGACCTCGCCCGGCTTGTTCACGCCGTCACAATGATCAAGTATGGGCACCGCCGCTGCGCCTCCCATTCACAGCGTCGTAGCACCTACCCCCTCGCCTTGCTCCAGTCCGGCGCAACCCGCCCCGATACGCCTTCGAAGGCGCCGTCGACGAGCTCGAACACCAGAATGCGGGCGGGGTCAACCGGGCCCGGCATGGTGACGCGGCCCTTTGCCACCGGCTTGAAGCCGACGCGGCTGTAATAGGGTTCGTCGCCGACCAGGAGCACGATGGCGTGGCCTTTTTCCTTGGCGTCCTTCAGCGCGCGCTCCATCAGGAGACGGCCGATGCCGCGGTCGCGGAACGGCGGCTCGACGGTGAGCGGCCCCAGCAGCAGCGCCGGCGTGTCGCCGATCAGAATCGGCAACTGCCTGACCGAGCCGACCAGCAGCGTCCCGATGCGCGCGGTGAAGGACAATTCGAGCAGATGGTCGACATGCTCGCGGATGCGGTACGCGCTGAGCACGAAGCGGCCGGGGCCGAAGGTGCGTTCGTGCAGCCGTTCGATCGCCTGAGCGTCGCCGGCGGCCTCGGGAAGGATGGTGAGTGAGAGATCGCTCATGTCAGCGCGCGGGATAGCACCTGAACGCTGCGCGGTCCATCGGGCAGCAAAGATGCTCAGTTCCTTTTTCAGCGTCGACGGGAGAGGTGTTCTGGCTCGCCGGTTTGCACCGTTGAACGACAACCCTCACGCACCAGCACGGGCCGCCCTCATCGCCACGTCGCAATCAGCGGCTTGCCGTCCAGCACTTCGGCGATCCGCAGCCGTGTGCCGGGCGTGGTCCCCTCGGGCAGCGCCGTGATCGCGAAGAACCCGCATTCGACGATCTCGCGGTTCGGTCCGGGCAGGCGGTCCTGGCTGAACTGCCTGACGACGTAGACGGCGACGTGGTCGCGGCGGGAGACGTGGCTGTTGAGGAAGATGCCGTGCAGCATGGCGTCCCCGGTGAGATCAATGTCGCCCTCCTCCTTGAGTTCGCGCCGCAGCGCCTGCGCCATGGTCTCGCCGAAGTCGACGCCGCCGCCGGGCAGGTACCATCCGGTGACGTAGCTGTGCCTGACCAGAAACACCCGGTTGTCGGCGTCCAGCACCACGGCGCGGACGCCGAGCGTCATGCCGCGAACCAGCAGGAAATAGGCATGGAAGAGACGCCGCAGCAGCGGCTCGCATTGTCGTCGAATGCTGTTCAGACGTTCTCGCATCAGTCCTTCTTGACGCCCCGTTTCGAGCCGCGCTTGCGCGCTGGCTGCGACCTTGCCATTACAGCGGAGCAATAGCGAGGCAATCGCGCGCCATGGCCCCCTTCACGCTCGCCCATCTGTCCGACCCGCATCTGCCGCCACTGCCGAAGCCGCGGCTGATCGAGCTCGCGGGCAAGCGCGCGCTCGGCTACATCAACTGGACGCGCAACCGGCACAAATACCAGCGCCGCGAGGTGCTCGACGCGCTGGTCGCCGATATGAAGGCCCAGGCGCCCGACCACATCGCCGTGACGGGCGATCTCGTCAACCTCGCGCTGGAAGCCGAGTTCGCGCCGGCCCTGGCCTGGCTCGAAAGCGTCGGTCCGCCCGACCGCGTCACCGCGATTCCCGGCAATCACGACGCCTATGTCAGCGCGACGCGCCATCGCTTCGGCGAGACGTTCCTGCACTACATCGCCGCGGATATGCCCGATACCGTAGCCTTCCCCGCCGTGCGCCGGCGCGGACCGCTCGCGCTGATCAGCCTGTCCACGGCGGTGCCGACCCTGCCGCTGATGGCGACGGGCACGCTCGGGCGCGATCAGCTCGCGGCCCTAGCAGAGGTCCTCGAGCGGCTCGCGGCGGAAGACGTCTTCCGCGTGCTGCTGGTGCACCATCCGCTGAGATCCGTCGCGCGCCAGAAGCGGATGACGGACGCGGCCGAGCTGCTGGCACTGTTGAAACGGCACGGGGTCGAGCTGATTCTGCACGGGCACGACCACATTCATTCGACGATGTGGTTCGAGGGCCCGAACGGCAACATTCCCGCACTCGGCGTGCCTTCCGCCTCGGCGCTCGCGCACGGACGTTACCCGGCGGCGGCGTATAACCTGTTCACAATCGAAAAGGACAATGCCGGCTGGCGCTGCGAGCAGACGGTGCGGAGCCTGGGCGCTGGATTTCAGATCGGGCAGATCAAGCATGCGCGGTTGATCTAGTTCGCCGTCATTGCGAGCGAAGCGAAGCAATCCAGGAATCTTTCCGCGGAGGGACTCTGGATTGCTTCGCTTCGCTCGCAATGACGGCGAAGAGAAATTCACCGGCCCCGCTTGGTAGCCCGGATGGTAATCCGGGGCAGTGCATCTGTCGCGATAGGTATCCCGGATTGCGCTTCGCTCGATCCGGGCTACGAGAATTGTCCTCACCAGCTCCGCAAGGCCGCTACTACGGCGAGGCCGAACAGCGCCGCGGCGCCGAGGATGAAGCCGAACAGGAACGGCCACACGCGCGAGCGGCGTGGCGGCTCGGCGGCGGGCTTCGGCTCGGGCGGCACCACCATCGCGCGCTCACGCTCGATCATGCGGCGCGCGACATAGTCGGTGACGGCGTCGACGATAACGGCGGTGTCGTGCGATTCAGCGAGCACGATGCGGCCGAAGCGGGTGTCCTGGACGAAGCGGTACATCCGCTTGTCACGCCCCATCAAGATGTGGGCGACGACGTCGATCCAGAGCCTCGGCGTATCGCCCTGGCTGATGCCGTGGTCGAACAGGTCGATCTGCTCCGGCACCTGCGCGAACAGAGGATCGAGCGCGTCGTTGAGGATCTCCAGCCGGGCCACCTCGGCATCCCTGAGGTCGACGACCACGCCGGTCCGGTCGGCGGCCTCGATCCGGGCGCGCAACAGTGCATCGCGCAGCCGCACCGGGCGCGGCTGGCTGGGATGAATCCCGCTGGTTTCGGGCTCTGACATTGTCGGCCTCGTCCTCAAACACGGGAGTTAACCTATCAGCAACCACAGCGCCCGCAAAGGGTCCACAATTCCAGATACTTACGGCGCCCACAGACGTTTCACCTGTGCCAAAAACAGACGATCCCACCCAGGCTAAGGCCTGGATGGGACCATCCGTCCTTGGACGTCTTCTTAGTTCGATCGGCAGCCGGAATCCTTAGGCTGAGACCCGCGAAGGCTCTTCCACGATGGAGAAGCGGACGCCGGCCTTGTAGCGGCTCTCTTCCGACACCTCGCGCCAGCAGTCCTCGGCTTCCTTGCGGGTCTTGAACGGACCTTTGACCTGGGCCGAGCCTTCCACGAGCTTGTGGAAGTTCATCGAACCGAACTCGCCGCCGATCACCCAGAAATTGCTGCCTTTGGTCATGTCAGTCTCCTGTCGAAGTGCGTGATGCGTTAGCCGAACTGGTTCATCGTGTTGTGGGCGCCGCCCGCCTTCAGGGCAGCTTCGCCGGCGAAGTACTCCTTGTGGTCGTCGCCGATATCGGAGCCGGCCATGTTCTGATGCTTCACGCAGGCGATGCCCTGACGGATCTCGGCGCGCTGGACGTTCTTGACGTAGCCGAGCATGCCCTGCTCGCCGAAGTATTCCCGCGCCAGATTGTCGGTCGACAGCGCCGCCGTGTGATAGGTCGGCAACGTGATCAGATGGTGGAAGATGCCGGCACGCTTGGCCGAATCCGCCTGGAAGGTGCGGATGCGCTCGTCGGCTTCCTTCGCCAGCGGCGTGTCGTCATATTCCGCCTTCATCAGCTCGGCACGGTTGTACTGGCTGACGTCCTTGCCGGCTTCCTTCATCGCATCGTAGACCTGCCAACGGAAGTTGAGGGTCCAGTTGAAGGACGGCGAGTTGTTGTAGGCCAGCTTCGCGTTCGGAACCACCTTGCGGATGCGGTCGACCATCTTGGCGATCTGCTCGATATGCGGCTTCTCGGTCTCGATCCAGAGCAGGTCGGCGCCGTTCTGAAGCGAGGTGATACAGTCCAGCACGCAGCGGTCTTCGCCGGTGCCCGGGCGGAACTGGTAGAGATTGGAGGGCAGCCGCTTCGGACGCATCATCTTGCCGTTGCGGTTGATGATGACGTCGCCGTTCCTGGCGTTCTCCGCCGTCACTTCCTCGCAATCCAGGAAGCTGTTGTACTGGTCGCCGATGTCGCCGGGCCTGTGGCTGACGGCGATCTGCTGCGTCAAGCCGGCGCCGAGCGAGTCGGTGCGGGTCACGACGACGCCGTCTTCCACGCCGAGCTCGAGGAAGGCGTGGCGGCAGGCGCGGATCTTCGCGAGGAAGACGTCATGCGGCACGGTGACCTTGCCGTCCTGGTGGCCGCACTGCTTCTCGTCGGAGACCTGGTTCTCGATCTGGAGCGCGCAGGCGCCCGCTTCGATCATCTTCTTGGCGAGTAGATAGGTCGCCTCCGCATTGCCGAAGCCGGCGTCGATGTCGGCGATGACGGGCACGACATGGGTCTGGAAGTTGTCGATCTTCTCGATCAGCTCCTTCTCCCTGACCTTGTCGCCTTCCTTGCGGGCCTTGTCGAGCGCGCGGAAGATGTCATTGAGCTCGCGCGAGTCGGCCTGGCGCAGGAAGGTGTAGAGTTCCTCGATCAGGGCGGGCACCGAGGTCTTCTCGTGCATCGACTGGTCAGGCAGCGGGCCGAACTCGGAGCGCAGCGCGGCGATCATCCAGCCCGACAAATACAGGTAGGTGCGATCGGTCTTGCCAAAGTGCTTCTTGACCGAGATCAGCTTCTGCTGCGCGATGAAGCCGTGCCAGCAGCCGAGCGACTGGGTGTACTTGGTCGGGTCGCTGTCATAGGCGGCCATGTCGGCCCGCATCAGCGCGGCGGTGTAGCGGGCGATATCGAGGCCGGTCTTGAAACGGTTTTGCAGGCGCATGCGCGCGACGGCTTCGGCCTTCACCCCGTTCCAGGTCGGCTGGGTCTCAAGGAGCGCCTGAGCCGCCTCGATCTCGCTCTGATACGAAGCCGGGCGCAGGAGGGTGCTGATGCCGCGGGGTTGATAGTTCATGTGCCTGATCCTTTCGCTGTCGATGGGCGAGCCATCGACATTCTTGACAATGCATTGCGAAATGCGTGTCAGGAGCTAAACGCGAAAACAGAAACTTCGTATAGATGGCTTGTTTCTTATTGGTGATGTAATGTAACATAAAGAACATGTATTACATGTTACTTTGTAAATTTTGTAAACTATAGGTCACTAAGACTGTCCTTGATGCCTACGGAGTCCTGAGAAATGCCCGTTGATTCCGGGAAGAAACTGTTCTCCGGGAAGAAACTGTTCGTCGGTCCGCGCTTTCGGAGGATTCGGCAGCAATTGGGGCTGTCGCAGACCCAGATCGCCGAGGGGCTCTCGATCTCGCCGAGCTATGTCAACCTGATCGAGCGCAACCAGCGCCCGGTGACCGCGCAGATCCTGCTGCGGCTGGCCGAGACCTATGACCTCGACCTGCGCGACCTCGCCACTGCCGATGAGGACCGCTTCTTCGCCGAGCTCAACGAAATCTTCTCCGATCCCTTGTTCCGCCAGATCGACGTGCCCAAGCAGGAGCTGCGCGACCTCGCCGAGCTTTGCCCCGGCGTGACTCATGCGCTGCAACGGCTCTATGCCGCCTATACCGAAGCGCGCCAGGGCGAGACGCTGGCGGCCGCGCAAATGGCCGACCGCGACGTCGGCACGCGTTATGAGGCCAATCCGGTCGAGCGCGTACGCGAGCTGATCGAGGCCAATCGCAACTATTTCCCGGAGCTGGAGCAGGCCGCGGAAAACCTTCGCGATGAGCTGAACGTGCCGGCCGAAGGGCTCTACGCGGCGCTGGCCGCGCGCTTGCGCGAAAAGCATTCGATCCAGACCCGCATCATGCCCGTCGACGTGATGCGCGAGACGCTGCGGCGGTTCGATCGCCACCGCCGCCAGCTCCTGATCTCCGAGCTGGTCGACCCGCCCGGCCGTGCGTTCCAGCTCGCCTTCCAGCTCGGCTTAGGTGAATGCGCGCAGCATTTCGAGACTATCATCGGCCGATCCGGCCCGCTCGACGACGCGCCGCGGCGGCTGTTCCGCATCACGCTCGGCAATTACTTTGCTGCCGCTGTCATGATGCCCTACCCGGCATTCCTCGCCGCGGCCGAGGCGCTCAATTACGACATCCACGTGCTGGCGCAGCGCTTCAATTCCGGTTTCGAGCAGGTCTGCCACCGGCTCACCACTTTGCAGCGGCCCAATGCGCGCGGCATTCCTTTCTTTCTCTTGCGCGTCGACAATGCCGGCAACGTCTCGAAGCGCTTCTCCTCCGGCACGTTCCCGTTCTCCAAATTCGGCGGCACCTGCCCCTTGTGGAACGTGCACTCGACCTTCGACACGCCGGACCGCCTGCTCAAGCAGGTGATCGAGCTTCCCGACGGCACGCGCTATTTCTCGATCGCGCAGATGGTGCGCCGCCCCGTCGCGCCGCACCCGCTGCCGCAACCGCGCTTCGCCATCGGCCTCGGCTGCGAGATCCGTCACGCCGCGCGCCTGACCTACGCTGCGGGCATCGACCTGGAGAAGACCGAGGGCACGCCGATCGGCGTCAACTGCCGTCTCTGTGAGCGCGAAAACTGCGCCCAGCGTGCCGAGCCGCCGATCACGCGCACCCTGATCCTGGATGAGACGACGCGGCGGGTGTCGAGTTTCGCCTTCTCGAATGCACGGGAATTGTGAAGCCGGGAGCAGTGGGGCGCAGGGTGCATTTGGCCAATGGCGCGCGCCACGTCCTCGCTGTCGTCGCCCGCGAAGGCGGGGCATGACAGTTGAAGATAGAGCTCTAACGCGCCCCGCCGCCTACGCCAGCGTATGCACGATCACCGGCCCGGCCGCAGCGCTCGCATGTCCCGCGAGCAGCGGAGCCAGATCCTTCTCGATCCAGGCGATCGCGCGCCGATTCGCCTCCTCCGCCTGTTCGAACTTGTCGAAGATCGAGATCGCGGTCACCGTGTCGTCGCCGGCATAGACGACGTAATAAGCGCGGAAACCATCGACGTCGCTGATGATCGGGACGGCGCCGTCCTTGATGCGGCGCGCCAGCTCTTCAGCGCTCCCGCTTTTCGCCTTGGCCTGACGGATGGCGGCATACATGACATCCTCCTTCCGGCTACTGATGTAAGGGCCTGGTGCCCGGAGTGGGTGTTACGCCGAAGCGCGCCGCCGATCCACGCTTGGTTAACCCCGCGCTAATCCGTCGCCGCGATCTGCAACCAAGGATTAAGCACGCCTCAACATCGGTGCCTTAGTCTTGCCCCACTCACGTTTCGCGAACGACGGTGGCTTATCATGCCGGGCGAGGTGAGATCAGGGGGTTCATCATGCGCATTGCGTTGCTGCTGACCGCAACCATCGTCGGCGCGCTCTTCGTCAATCCATCCATTGCCGGATCGCTCGATGCGTCGACTGACGCAGCGCAGCCGCTGCCGCCGGGCTTCCAGAGCTACCGCGGCTACATGTTCGACTTGTCCGAGAATCGCGACCGCAAGGATGTCGACAAGCTCACCAGCAATCTGAAGAGCCAGATCGACGTCGTCGAAGGCGTCGGCCTGTCGCCGCGCGTGCTGCGCTTCTTCCACACCGTTTCGATCGTCGCGAGCGAGCTGGCCTGCCTCGACGAAGGTGCCGCGACCGCCTGCTACGGCAGGGTCACGCCGGACATCCAGCGCAGCGCTCCCCGGATGCTGACGGTCTGGGATCCCGACAAGCAGCGCTGGACCAATCCGAATGCCGTCGATCTCGCGGTCGATTCGGGGCTCGGCGTGATCATGCTGCGGCCCGACATGATGCGCTACGAAAAGGAGGCTGTGCTGCTGCACGAGCTCCTGCATGCCTATCACGCGCGGCTGTTGCCGGACGGCTACGCCAATAAGGGCGTGATCGCCTATTACGCCCTCACCAAGTCCAAGGACCTGCTGCCCAGGGAATCCTATGCGATGAAGAATCCCATGGAGTTCTTTGCGGTGACCGCGAGCATCTTCCTGGCCGGCAAGAGCGAATTCCACGATCCGAAGTCTCGCGAGGCGCTCAAGGAAAAGTTGCCGGACTATTACAAATACCTGGTCGGCGTATTCGGCTTCGACCCCGACCCTGCAGCCCCAAGCGGTCCGGTCGCCTCGCTGAAGTGAGGCTGACGACGCGCTTCCTGCGCCAGATGACATCAGAGCCGCGCAAAATGCGCGGCTTTTTTGTTTTGTAAACCGGAAGCTGCGGATGGCGGCTCAGCGGGAATTGCCAAGGTGGGGGCCGATCTGCATAGTCCCGCCCGCACCGATATTGTTTTCGAAGGGGATAGAACAACATGGCGGACGCCGACCTGGATGTCGTGATCCGGCAACTGGCCAGACAGCTGCATACGGGCCTGATGACCCGCGCCAAGGAGCGGCGGGATCGCTTCAACGGCCTTGCCGCCAAGGCCAAGGGCAAGGAGACCAGCGACCGCTTCAAGATGATGGCCAAGGCCACCTTGGAGCAGGCCACCGCCGCCGCCAAGCGCCTGCAGATGTCCGCGGACAACGTCGCCGACAGCTACGCCCGCGCCATGCGCCTCGCCGCCAGCACGCCGGTCGCGGCAAAGGTGGAGAGGACGGCGAAGGAGAAGCCGGTGAAGAAGACTGCGAAGGCGAAGAAGGCCAAAGCCAAGAAGGCGAAGTAATCAGCTCACCTTCTCGGCGCGGCGAGCCGGGTCGGCTCGGCGCTGGCAAGCTCGGCGAGCTTGGCACGTGCCGCCTCATGGGTGCGGCCGTCCTTGCCGGGCGGCAGCGCCAGCGCGGCCTCGAAATCGGCACGTGCGTCGTCGGTCTGGCCGCGGGCGAGGAACGCAAAGCCGCGGTCGAGGCGGGCCTGCGCGTCCGAGGGGTCGAGGCGGACCGCCGTGTTGTAGCTCAGGATGGCGCGGTCGAGATCGCCTTTGGCGGCGAGCGCGAGACCGCGCTGGTGATAGGGCGCGGCGAGCTTGGGGTCATGCGCGATCGCCTCGTCATAATCCGCAATCGCAAGCTCCAGATCGCCGTTCTGCCGGCGCGCCAGCGCCCGGTCCCGATAGAGTGAGGCGCGGTTGGGATTGAGATGGATGGCCTCATCGAAATCGGCGATCGCCCGCCTGAAGTCGCCATGGCGCAGCGCGATCCGTCCGCGCCCCTCATAGGCGAACGCGATCAGGGAGCCGCGCAGCGGCGAGAAGCCGATCACGGCCGAGCAGATGTCGGGATCGTCCTCGTCGCCGCAATTGACGACCATGTGCGTGGACAGCCCAATAAGCACGCAAAGGACGATCAGCAATGGTACGGCAGCTCTGGTCATCTTCGACGGTGGCCGGCAGAGGGCCGGTCACGCATCCCCTTTCGAAGAAGTGGTCTCGCCGGGATGTTAACACCGGCGCCGGGGATCCTGTGTGCGCCAGGTCACAAAACAGAGCGCAATTTCCAGCCGGTGCCGCATCAGCCCCAAGGACCGCGCGAAGAGGAGCGGCCCCACGGGCTTCGCGGCGGATAGTTCTCGTTGGCGCCGAGCGACGGCGCTGACCGCGCGCCGAGTTCGGCCGCGAGCTGTTGAAGCGCCGCGATGCGGTTCTGGGTCGAGGGATGCGTGGCGAACAGATTGTCGACGCCGTGGCCCGACAGCGGATTGATGATGAACATGTGCGCGGTCGCGGGATTCCGCTCCGCCTCGAAGTTCGGCACCTGATGCGCGGCGCCCTCGATCTTCACCAACGCGGACGCCAGCCACATCGGCTGTCCCACGATGCGCGCACCGAGATTGTCGGCGGCATATTCGCGGGTGCGGCTGATCGCCATCTGCACCAGCATGGCGCCGAGCGGGGCAAGGATCAACATCAGGATCGAGCCGACGATGCCCAGACCGTTGTTGTTGTCGCGATTGCCGCCGAAAAACATGCCGAACTGCGCCAGCATGGAGATCGCGCCGGCGATCGTCGCGGTGATCGTCATCAGAAGCGTGTCGTGATGTTTGATATGCGCCAGCTCGTGCGCGATCACGCCGGCGAGCTCCTCGCGGCTGAGCTGGTTCACCAGGCCGGTGGTGACGGCCACCGCGGCGTTCTCCGGGTTGCGGCCGGTCGCGAACGCGTTAGGCTGCGGCTCGTCCATCAGGAACACGCGCGGCATCGGCAGGCCGGCGCGGCCCGCAAGCTCGGCGACGAGGCCGACCAGCTCCGGCGCGCTGGCACGGTCGACCTCATGGGCGCCGTACATCGAGAGCACCATGCGGTCGGAGTTCCAGTAGGTGAAGAGATTGGTCGCTGCGGCAATGACAAGCGCGATCATGGCGCCCGAGGCACCGCCGATCAGATAGCCCACGCCCATGAACAGGGCAGTAAGGCCTGCGAGCAGCATTGCGGTACGAAGATAGTTCATGGCCGTCTCCTGGCGCGGCCGCGGGCGCTGGAGACGCCAGCAAGCCGGCAGGCATGAGGTAGGGATGACCCCGCCCCGGGCGCAAGGTTTCAAGGTGCGTCGCGGAGCCGCGGCACTGGTTTGAGCGCGAACGTTCCATTAAACTTCATCAAGAATTCAAGCGCCTCTCCCCTCCGGAAACCTCATGCTCCTGACCCGATATGCGATCGCGACCATTGCTCTCGCCGCCTACTCCTCTTGCGCCTTCGCCCAGTTCGCCCCACCTCCCGCCAAGCCCGCAGTGCCGAAGGCTCCCTCGCCGCGCGCGGCGTCGTGCCATAATGGCGCGAGCTTCGATCGCTTCCTGGCCGACGTGAAGCAACAGGCGATGGCTGCGGGCGTATCGCAGCGCACGATCGCGGAGGCTTCGCCGTATCTCATCTACGACCAGGGCATCGTCAACCGTGACCGCGGCCAGCGTGTGTTTGGCCAGCTCTTCACCGAATTTGCCGTCCGCATGGCCGCGCCCTATCGCATGCAGAACGGCCAGCAGCACATCAAGCAATACGCGGCCGCATTCGCGCGCGCCGAGAAGGAATATGGCGTGCCGCCGGCCGTCATCGCCGCGTTCTGGGGGTTGGAGAGCGATTTCGGCGCCAACATGGGCAACCTGCCGACGCTGAAATCGCTGGTGTCGCTCGCCTATGATTGCCGCCGCTCGGAGATGTTCGTCAACGAGACCATCGCCGCGCTGAAGATCATCGACCGCGGCGATTTGCATCCCGACGAGATGATCGGCTCCTGGGCCGGTGAGCTCGGGCAGACGCAGTTCCTGCCCGTGCATTACGTCAACTACGCCGTCGACTATGACGGCGACGGGCGGCGCGACCTGTTGCGCTCGGGAGCCGACGTGATCGGCTCGACCGCGAATTACATCGCCAACGGATTGAAGTGGCGGCGCGGCGAGCCGTGGCTGGAGGAGATCAAGGTGCCGCCAAACCTGCCGTGGGACAAGACCGATCTCAACGTGCGGGAGCCGCGCTCGACATGGGCGCAGCTCGGGGTCACCTACCCTGACGGACGCCCGCTGCCGAACGACAATCTCGCCGCCTCCGTGCTGCTGCCGATGGGACGCTTTGGGCCGGCGTTCATGGCATACCCGAATTTCGCGGCTTATACCGAATGGAATAACTCGCTGATCTACTCGACCACGGCAGGCTATCTCGCCTCGCGCATCGCTGGCGCCCCGCCGCTGCGCAAGCCAACGGCGCCGGTGGCGCAGCTGCCGTTCAACGAGCTCAAGGAATTGCAGCAGCTCCTGGTGCGTGCCGGCTTCAATGTCGGCAAGATCGATGGCGTGCTGGGCCAGCAGAGCCGCGCGGCCGTCAAGGCGATGCAGATCAAGCACGGTCTGCCGGCCGATTCCTGGCCGACCACGGAGCTCTTGGCCCGCATGCGCGGCGGCACGGCGCAGGCGCAGCCGGCGGGCATGGTGAGATAAGCGAGCCTAACTCGCCGTCATGCCCCGCCACCGGGTCTCGTTTTCGGCGAGCCCGATAACAGGCTCCGGCCGGGCATCCAGTACGCGCAGCGCCTCTGCCCAATCACAATCGTCTCGGCGTACGGGATCGCCCGCCTTCGCGCGGCATGACAGCGAGAGGTGTGGCGGCTACAGCACCACGAGCCATCGAAGGAGAATTTTCGCATCGCACAAGCTGCTTCCGCGATTGTATTTTTCCATGACGTTCCCATGTGAGTCGCTCAGGTTTTCTCCTGAGATTCCCTCCCATTGAAGCGAGCATCACATGTCCTTCTACGACGCCGTCGTCCCCGCCTATTTGCAAATCCTGAACAGCCTCACCGGCCTGCTCGCCAAGGCGGAGGCACATTGCGCGGCCAAAAAGATCGACCCCAGCGTCCTGCTCGGATCACGCCTCTTTCCGGACATGCTGCCGCTGTCGAAGCAGGTCCAGCTCGTCAGCGATTTCGCCGCCAAGGGCTGTGCCCGGCTCACCCATAGCGAGGTGCCCGCAACGTCCGACACCGAGATCAGCTTCGCAGAGCTGAAGCAGCGGCTGGCCAAGACCATCGACTACGTGAAGTCGTTAAAGCCCGAGCAGTTCGAAGGTGCCGACGTCAAGGACGTCACCTTCCCGGCCGGTCCGGACAAATCCATCACCATGAAGGGCCAGCAATTCCTGAGCTCGTTTTCGCTGCCGAACTTCTATTTCCACGCCACGACCGCCCATGGCATTTTGCGCCACAACGGCGTCGAGATCGGCAAGCGCGATTTCCTCGGCGCGAACTAACCTCGACAATGCAAGCGGCTGCGGCAGGAGGTCGAACCTGCCGCCGCGGCCGAATTTGCACATGATTCATGCTGCGCAGAGCTCGCCGCGCAGCTCGCCTGCACTTTCCGTATGGCTCCTCCCTTGCGCCTGTTATCGCGATGCACAAGTGTTCGTGACCTCTCATTGCCTGGAAGCATTCCCATGAGCCGTCCGACCAAATTGTTTGCCTCCTACAAGCTCGGCCCGATCACGCTGGCCAATCGCCTGGTGATGGCGCCGCTGACGCGCAACCGTGCTGCGCCCGGCACGTTCGTACCTGGTCCGCTCGCGGCCGATTATTACGGCCAGCGCGCTTCCGCGGGGCTCCTGATCACCGAAGCGAGCCATGTCTCGCAGCAGGGCCAGGGCTACCAGGACACGCCCGGCATCTATTCCAAAGACCAGGTGGCCGGCTGGCGCAAGGTCACCGACCGCGTCCATGAGCGCGGCGGCAAGATCTTCATCCAACTCTGGCATGTCGGCCGCATCTCGCATGTCGACCTCCAGGCGAATGGCGCAGCCCCCGTGGCGCCGAGCGCAATCCGCGCCAAGGGCAAGACCTTCGTCAACGGCGGCTTCGCCGACGTCTCCGAGCCGCGCGCGCTCGATTTGTCCGAAATTCCTGGGATCATCGACGACTTCAAGCGCGCCGCGAAGAATGCGCTCGAAGCCGGCTTCGACGGCGTCGAGATCCACGGCGCCAACGGCTATCTGCTCGATCAGTTCGCCAAGGACGGCGCCAACAAGCGAACCGACGCCTATGGTGGCTCCATCGAGAACCGTGCGCGGTTGATGCTTGAGGTCTCCAGAGCCGTCGCGGCTGAAGCCGGCAGCGATCGCACCGGCATTCGCATCTCACCGGTGACGCCTGCCAACGACATCTCCGACAGCAATCCGCAAGCTCTGTTCGATCACATCGTCGACGGTCTCAGCGCGCTCAAGCTGGTCTATCTCCACGTCGTCGAAGGCGCCACCGGCGGACCGCGGGACTTCGCACCGTTCGACTATGCGTCCTTGCGCAAGCGCTTTTCGGGCGCCTATATCGCCAATAACGGCTACGGCTTCGATCTCGCGAACAAGGTGCTGGACGCGAATGCGGCCGATCTCATCGCCTTCGGCAAGCCGTTCATCTCCAACCCCGACCTGGTCGAACGGCTGAAGCAGGGCGCGGCCCTGAACGACTGGGACAAGACCACGTTCTACGGCGGCGGCGCGAAAGGATACACGGACTATCCGACGCTCGCGGCTGAGCTGGCGGAGTAAGGCTGCGCCGTAGCCCCATTCTCCATCATGGCGAGGAGCGAAGCGACGAAGCAATCCAGACTGCCTCCGCGGAAAGACTCCGGCTTGCTTCGCGGAGCCTGTCATCGGGCCGCGCTTCGCGCGGACCCGGTGGCTCGCAGTGACGGTGCGGAGGCAGTGAGCCCAACTCACCAAAAAGAAAAAGGCCGGGATTGCTCCCGGCCTTCGTTGTTATGAGACGCTGCTTACTTCGCTTCCGCGCGCTTGGGCGGAGTGGCCGGCCACGACTTAATCAGGGTGTCGTAGTCGACCGTCTCGCCCTTCGGCTTCTCGTTGGCGAGCTTGCGCTGGGGAGCAATCGTGCCGTCCTTCTGGGCCTTGGCGAACCAGTATTCGGCCGATTCCTTCTTGTGCAGCTTGGGACCGCAGGCGCCCTGCACGCCGGACTTCTCGAGGCGCTCCATCACGGAGTCCTGGGCGGCCGCAAGGGCATCCATCGCCTGCTGCGGCGTCTTGGCACCGGACGACGCATCGCCGATGTTCTGCCACCAGAGCTGCGCGAGCTTCGGATAGTCGGGCACGTTGTTGCCGGTCGGGGTCCACTGCACGCGGGCGGGCGAGCGGTAGAACTCGATCAAGCCGCCGAGCTTCGGCGCACGTTCCGTAAAGGACTTATCCCAGATGTCGGACTCACGGATGAAGGTGAGACCGACATGGCTCTTCTTCAGGCTCACCGACTTGGAGACGATGAACTGGAGATAGAGCCAGGCTGCCTTGCGGCGGTCCGGCGGAGTCGACTTCAGCAGCGTCGCGGAGCCGGCGTCCTGGTAGCCGAGCTTCATGCCTTCCTTCCAGTAGGAACCGTGCGGCGAGGGAGCCATGCGCCACTTCGGCGTACCGTCCGCATTCACGACCGGTAGACCCGGCTTCACCATGTCGGCGGTGAAGGCGGTGTACCAGAAGATCTGCTGGGCGATATTGCCCTGCGCCGGCACCGGGCCAGCTTCGGAGAACGTCATGCCCTGCGCCTGCGGCGGCGCGTACTTCTTCAGCCACTCGAGATACTTGGTGATCGAGTAGACCGCGGCTGGACCGTTGGTGTCGCCACCACGTTCCACCGACGAGCCGACCGGACGGCAGCCTTCCATGCGGATGCCCCATTCGTCGACCGGCAGGCCGTTCGGAATGCCCTTGTCACCGTTGCCGGCCATCGACAGCCAGGCGTCGGTGAAGCGCCATCCGAGCGAGGGGTCCTTCTTGCCATAGTCCATATGGCCGTAGACCTTGACGCCGTTGATCTCCTTGATGTCGTTGGTGAAGAACTCGGCGATGTCCTCATAGGCGGACCAGTTCACGGGCACGCCGAGCTCGTAGCCATACTTGGCCTTGAACTTGGCCTTGTAGTCGGGGTTGGTGAACCAGTCGTAGCGGAACCAGTAGAGGTTGGCGAACTGCTGGTCGGGAAGCTGATAGAGCTTGCCGTCCGGCCCGGTGGTGAATGACTTGCCGATGAAGTCATTGACGTCGAGCATGGGATCGGTGACGTCCTTGCCCTCGCCGGCCATGTAGTCCGACAGCACGATGGTCTGGCCGTAACGGAAATGCGTGCCGATCAGGTCGCTATCGTTGATCCAGCCGTCATAGACGTTCTTGCCGGACTGCATCTGGGTCTGGAGCTTCTCGACGACGTCACCCTCCTGGATGAGGTCGTGCTTGAGCTTGATGCCGGTGATCTCGGAGAACGCCTTGGCCAGCGTCTGCGCTTCATATTCGTGTGTCGTGATGGTCTCGGAGACGACGTTGATCTCCATGTTCTTGAAGGGCTCGGCGGCCTTGGCAAACCACTCCAGCTCCTTCTTCTGGTCTTCCTTCGACAGCGTCGAGGGCTGGAATTCCGCCATCCACTTCTGGATTACGGCGTCGTCGGCGGCGCGAACTGGCGCCGAGACGGCGAACGACACCGCAATAATCGCGGCGACGCTGGACATGGTCATAAAGCTATTCCTGGTCAATGGACCTTTCCTTCTCCTAAACTGCCGCATGTTATTCCTCCGTTGCAGCGACAAACTTTTATACAGGCCCGGGTTGGTCCCGGATCTGGCCGTCCCTTCGCCAGCTTCAGACCGTGCGAAAAATAAGCGCGGCCATGACCAGCGAAATTCCGCTTGCGAGCCACAGGCTCGAAATCTCAAAACCTTCCTCGCCGACCGGCAGCGTGGCGATCGCATCGGTGCCGACGAGGCCGATCCACACGAGGTGAATGACGGCGGCCGCGATCAGCGAGATGAACAGGCGGTCGCCGCGCGTGGTCGGAATGCTGAGCACGCCGACGCGCTCGGCCTCGGGATAGACCGCGGCAAGCCACGTCATCACTGCCAGCGTGCAGGCGAGCGCTGCGAAGAAGATCGCGGTCGGCAACGTCCAGGCCATCCATGCAATGGATTCCATATGAGCCTCCCTAGACCCGGCCAAGCGCGAAACCGCGCGCGATATAGTTGCGGACGAACCAGATCACGAGCGCGCCCGGAATGATGGTGAGCACGCCGGCGGCGGCCAGCAGGCCCCAATCCATGCCGGCGGCCGACACCGTGCGCGTCATGATGGCGGCGATGGGCTTGGTCTGCACCGAGGTCAGCGTGCGCGCGAGCAAGAGCTCGACCCATGAGAACATGAAGCAGAAGAAGGCGGCGACGCCGATGCCGCTCGCAATCAGCGGCACCAGGATCTTGATGAAGAAGCGTGGGAAGGAATAGCCGTCGAGGAAGGCGGTCTCGTCGATCTCGCGCGGCACGCCGGAGACGAAGCCTTCCAGGATCCACACCGCCAGCGGAACGTTGAAGATGCAGTGCGCGAGCGCGACCGCCCAGGGCGTATCGAACAGGCCGATCGCCGAATAGAGGTTGAAGAACGGCAGCGCATAAACCGCGGCCGGCGCCATGCGGTTCGACAACAGCCAGAAGAACAGGTGCTTGTCGCCGAGGAAGCGGTAGCGCGAGAAGGCGTAGGCCGCCGGCAGCGCCACCGCGATCGAGATGACGGTGTTGAGGACGACGTATTCCAGCGAGTTGATGTAGCCGGAGTACCAGCTCTCGTCGGTGAAGATGCGCTTGTAGTGCTGGAGCGTCGGGGTATGCGGCCACAGCGTCATTGTCGAGACGATCTCGCTGTTGGTCTTGAAGCTCATGTTGACGAGCCAGTAGATCGGCAGCAGCAGAAAGATCAGGAACAGCCCCATGATGAGGCGGCGGCCGGGGATCGGATGCATCAGGCCACTCCTTCCTTTGGCTTAAGCGCGGGCACGGGCTTGGGCCGGGCCGACGGCTTGGACTCAATCGCCGGCTCGCTCTCTGCCTGGACTTTGCGTTCGACGCCGGCATTGGTCATGACGGTATAGAAGATCCAGCAGACGATCAGGATGATCAGATTGTAGACCAGCGACAGCGCGGCGGCCTTTCCGAGGTCAAACTGGCCGAGCGCGATCTTGACCAGCTCGATCGACACGAAGGTCGTCGAGTTGCCCGGCCCGCCGCCGGTGACGACGAAGGGCTCGGTATAGATCATGAAGCTGTCCATGAAGCGCAGCAGCACCGCGATCAAGAGCACGCGGTTCATCTTCGGCAGCTGGATCGCCTTGAAAACGGCCCAGCGCGAGGCGCCGTCGATCTGGGCGGCCTGGTAATAGGCTTCGGGAATCGACTTCAGACCGGCGTAACAGAGCAGCGCAACGAGGCTGGTCCAGTGCCAAACATCCATCACGATGACCGTGACCCAGGCGTCGATGTCGTTGGAGACGTAATTGTAGTCGAAGCCCGCGGCGTTGAGAGCATAGCCGAGCAGGCCGATGTCGGGGCGGCCGAAGATCTGCCAGATCGTGCCGACCACGTTCCACGGAATCAGCAGCGGCAGCGCGAGGATGACGAGGCAGGCCGCAACCGTCCAGCCCTCGCGCGGCATCGACAGCGCGACGACGATGCCAAGCGGCACCTCGATGGCGAGGATCACCAGCGAGAAAAACAGATTGCGGCCGAGCGAAGCGAGAAAGCGGCCGCTGAGATCGGTCGAGGGATCGAGCAGCTCCTTGAA
This sequence comes from Bradyrhizobium sp. 159, assembly GCF_023073795.1. Lineage (NCBI taxonomy): Bacteria > Pseudomonadati > Pseudomonadota > Alphaproteobacteria > Hyphomicrobiales > Nitrobacteraceae > Bradyrhizobium > Bradyrhizobium sp. 159. The sequence goes on from NZ_JADPKE010000027.1 coordinate 21,342, forward strand.
CCAGCCGACACCGTTCCAGAAGAACTGGTTGTTGCCGAAGGTGTCCTGCATCGAATAGTTCACCACCGTCATCAGCGGCAGCACCGCCGAGAAGGCGACCACCAGGAACACCGGCAGCACCAGGAACCAGGCTTTTTGGTTGACGATCTTGTCCATCAGGCGGCTCCCTCCACCAGAAGGCTGTCGGCATAGACGTGGACATGCGACGGATCGAATTTCAGCCCCGCGTTGCCGTCCGGGCTGGTGAATCCGCCGGGGGCGCGCGCGGCGAGCTTTGCGTCGCCGAGCCGCGCCCGCGCGAAACGGATGCGGCCGAGATCGTCGATGCGCTCGATCTTCGCGGTGAACAGACCGGGCGCGGGCGGGACGACCTCGACGAATTCGGGGCGGACACCGATCTCGATCTTGGCGCCCGAAGGCAAATTGTCGTAGCTGCGGTTGAGCGCGATGACGTGCCCACCGATCCGCGCCTCGCGTCCCCTCACCTCCGCCGGCAGGATGTTCATGCCAGGCGAGCCGATGAAGTAGCCGACGAACGTATGGGCAGGCTTGTCGAACAGTTCGGCCGGCGTGCCACTCTGCACCACGCGGCCGTCATGCATGACGACGACGGTGTCGGCGAAGGTCAGCGCCTCGGTCTGGTCATGGGTGACGTAAATCATCGTGAGGTCGAGCTCGCGATGCAGCGCCTTCAGCTTGGAGCGGAGCTGCCATTTCAGCTCGGGATCGATCACGGTCAGCGGCTCGTCGAACAGCACCGCGGCGACGTCGGAGCGGACCAGACCGCGGCCGAGCGAGATCTTCTGCTTGGCGTCGGCCGTGAGCCGCGTCGCCTTGCGGTTCAGATAGGGTTCGAGATCGAGCAGGCGGCCGATCTCCGCGACGCGCCTGTCGATCTCGGCCTTCGGCACGCCGCGGTTCTTCAGCGGAAACGCCAGGTTCTGCCCCACCGTCATGGTGTCGTAGATCACCGGAAACTGGAACACCTGGGCGATGTTGCGCTTCTGGGTTGACAATGGTGTGATGTCCACCCCGTCGAACATGATCTTTCCGCGCGAGGGCGTGATGATGCCGGAGATGACGTTGAGCAGCGTGGTCTTGCCGCAGCCGGACGGCCCGAGCAGTGCATAGGCGCCGCCCTGCCGCCAGGTCATGGTCACAGGCTTCAGCGCAAAGCTTTCCGGCGGCGCATCATTGCCGCCATAGGAGTGCGCGAGATCGAGGAGGTCAATGCGGGCCATGGCGCATCTCCCTCAGGAGCTTTTTCTGTTTGATACGTTTTCTTCACGCGAACCGCTACGCACTTCGCTTGAAAACGCTATGCCAGGTGCGGCGACCAGACGGTCGGCCGCATCGAACACGAAGACATCATTGGGATCGAGCACGGCGTCCAGGGTCTGGCCCGGCTCGAACTCGTGCACGCCGTGCAGGACCGCCACCCAGTTCGAACCCTCGCGGGTCAGATGCACGAAACTCTCCGAACCGGTGATCTCGGTCACCGTCACCGTGGCGTGGAAGGCGTGGCGGTCGGCCTCGCCATTGGCAAGCCCGAGCTGATGCGCGCGGAAGCCGACGCGATAGGCGCCGTCAGCAAGGCCAGCATAGAGCCCCGAGGCCGGCGAGGCCGTGCCGCCGGCATATTGCACGAAGCCATTTCTCTTCTCGATACCGACGAGATTGAGCGGCGGATCCGAAAACACCTGCGCGACGCGCAGCGTCTGCGGGCGGCGGTAGACGTTGGATGTCTCGCCCATCTGGAGCGCCTGGCCCTCCCACATGCACACGGTGCTGCCACCTAACAGCAGCGCCTCGGTCGGCTCGGTGGTGGCGTAGACGAAGATCGCGCCGGAGGCCTCGAAGATGCGCGGCAGCTCGGCGCGCAGCTCCTCGCGGAGTTTGTAGTCGAGATTGGCGAGCGGCTCGTCGAGCAGCACGAGATCGGCGCCCTTGACCAGCGCGCGCGCAATCGCGGTACGCTGCTGCTGGCCGCCCGAGAGTTGGAGCGGAGTTCGCTTCAGGAACGGCTCGAGGCGGAGCAGCTTTGCAGCCTCCGCGACACGCGCCTTGATCTCATCGCGCGGCTTGCCCTGCACGCGCAGGGGCGAGGCGATGTTCTCATAGACCGTGAGCGAGGGGTAATTGATGAATTGCTGATAGACCATCGCGACCGAACGTTGGCGCACGTCGGCGCCGGTGACGTCCTTGCCGCCCACCAGCACCCTGCCCGTGGTCGGCTTGTCGAGGCCGGCGAGCAGCCGCATGATCGAGGTCTTGCCCGATAACGTCGGGCCGAGCAGTACGTTGAGGGTACCGCTCTCGAGCGTCAGCGAGACGTCGCGGATGTGCGGGACGCCCTCGACAGTCCGGGTCACGTGGTCGAGCGTCACTGTCATGAGCGTCCTCCTGCTTCCAGCAGGGGAGTTTGCGGCACGGCGTGGGCCCTGATCCAGTCGTCAAGCGCGGCGATCTCGTCGGCAGATAGTCGCAGGCCGAGCTTGGACCGGCGCCAGACGACGTCCTCGGCGGTGACCGCCCATTCATTCGCCATGAGATAGCGGACCTCGCGCTCGGTCAGCGTCGCACCAAAGGACCGGCCGAGATCGGCGGTCGATTTCGCATCGCCGAGCAGCTTGATGGCACGGGTGCCATAGGCGCGGGCGAGGCGCCGCGCATGCTCATGGCTGAGGAAGGGATAGCCGCGCTGGAGCTCGGCGATCAGGCCGTCGATGTCGGATACGTTCATGTCGCCGCCGGGCAGCGGCCATTTGCCGGTCCAACCCTCGCGCGCTTTCGCGCTGCGAAGATAGGGCGCCAGCCGTTCCAGCGCCTCTTCGGCGAGTCGGCGGTAGGTCGTGATCTTGCCGCCATAGATCGACAGCAGCGGCACGCCGCCGGGCGTATCGAGCTCGAACACGTAGTCGCGGGTCGCGGCCTTGGCCTCGCTGGCGCCGTCGTCATAGAGCGGGCGTACGCCGGAATAGGTCCAGACCACGTCGTCGGGCGTCACCGGCTTTGCCAGGTATTCGCTCGCCGCCGTGCAGAGATATTGAATCTCCTCGGCTGTCGCCTTCACCTTAGCGGGATCGCCATCATAGTCGCGGTCGGTGGTGCCGATCAGCGTGAAATCGTCCTGGTACGGAATCACGAAGATGATGCGGCCGTCGGCGTTCTGGAACATGTAGGCGCGGTCGTGGTCGTAGAGCTTCTTCACCACGATGTGCGAGCCCTGCACCAGACGCACCTTGGCCTTCGCATTGAGGCCGGCGCCGCGGCCGAGCACGTCCTCGACCCAGGGACCGCCGGCATTGACCAGCGCGCGCGCCTGGATCGACGAGCGCTCGCCGGTCAGCGTGTTGACCATGCCGACGGTCCAGACGCCGTCGGACTGGCGAATCTCGGTGGCGCGGGTGCGGGTGCGGATCTCGGCGCCCTTGTCGGCGGCGTCGCGCGCGTTGAGCACGACGAGACGGGCGTCGTCGACGAAGCAGTCCGAATATTCGAACGCGCGGCTGTAGCGGTTCGGGATTAGCGGGCGGCCGACCTCGTCACGCCGGAGATCGACCGAGCGGGTCGCGGGCAGCAGGTGACGGCCGCCGATGTGGTCATAAAGGAAAAGGCCGAGGCGCAGCAGCCAGGCCGGGCGCAGGCCGGCGTGATGCGGCAGGACGAATCTCAGCGGGCGGATGATGTGGGGCGCGATGCCCCAGAGGATCTCGCGTTCGATCAAGGCTTCTCGGACCAGGCGAAACTCGTAATATTCGAGATAGCGCAGCCCGCCATGCACCAGCTTGGTCGACCAGGACGACGTCCCGCTCGCCAAATCGTTCATTTCGCACAGGAAAACCGTGTTGCCGCGGCCCACCGCGTCGCGCGCGATGCCGCAGCCATTCACACCGCCTCCGATGATGGCGAGGTCGAAAATACGCTCCAACAGACGCATCCCCCGGCAACCGCCCGTTCATCGAAGCGGCAACTTTCGCTTTTGATTAGATCACACCCTGAAACGAAAGCAAGATGAAAGAGAAGCGAGGGGAAGTGAAAGAGGAACTCCTTCAACGACGATGGAGCGGGGAATCGACAGGAGAACGGACAAATTAGGGGCACGACGCCCTTATTGGTGCGACCGCACTTGTTCACGGCTTAACGGTTGTTACGCGCAATGTGGAAGATTTCGAACCTACGGGCGTGACGCTGCTGAACCCGTGGAGCGCACCTAAATCTTAGCGCAACCGCACCACTGGCACCGCTTCAGGCGCGGCATCCTGCGCATCGGCCTGTGTCTCATCGATCTCCCTCGCCTCCTTCGGCATCGCTTCGACCACCTCGATGCCCTTGCTGTGGCAGATGGTGGCGAGGCGCTCGGGCAGTTCCTGGTCGGTGACGAAGGTCTGGATTTGACTGATGTGGGCGATCCGCACCGGCGCGCTGCGGCGGAGCTTTGTGGAATCGGCGACCAGCATGACGCTTCGAGCATTGGCGATGATCGCCTGCGCCACCTGCACCTCGCGATAGTCGAAGTCGAGCAGGGCGCCCTCTTCATCGATCGCGGACGCCCCGATGATGGCGTAATCGACCTTGAACTGGCCGATCAGCTGCGTCGCGGTCGAGCCGACCACCGCGCCGTCGGCGCGCCGCACCGTGCCGCCGGCGACCACCACCTCGATGCGGGGATGGCGGTAGAGCAGCATGGCGACGTTGAGATTGTTGGTGATGACGAGCAGATCCTCGTGCGAGGTCAGCGCGCTCGCGACCTCCTCCGTCGTGGTGCCGATGTTGATGAAGAGCGAGCAGCCGTTCGGGATCAGCGAGGCGGCAGCAGCGCCGATCGCCTTCTTCTCGTCGGCGGCGACGAAGCGGCGCGCCTCGTAGGCGAGATTTTCAACGCCCGAGGCGATGATGGCGCCGCCATGGATGCGGGTCAGCGATCTCCGCTCGCAGAGATCGTTGAGATCCTTGCGGATGGTCTGCGCCGACACCTCGAACCGGCGCGCGAGTTCCTCGACCATGACGCGGCCTGAGGCCCGCGCGAGGTTGAGGATTTCGGCTTGGCGATGGGTCAGTCCGGTCACGGCAAGAGCCTCAAATCAGAACGATGCATGGTGCGGCGGTTCGCGCGTTCGGTCAATGCGGGAGACGATCACGGTTAACGGACTGCCTCAACACGCCATCGCGGCGGCTAGGCGCGCGAGCAGCTCCGGATCGTCGTAGGCGCGCGCGGACGCGACCGCGCCCGCGGCAACAAGGTCTGCATGGCTGAGGGTGGTGCGCATGCCGATGGTCGGGATGCCGGCCGCCGCGGCCGATTGCACGCCGGAGCGTGAGTCCTCGAACGCGATCGACGCCTCTGCGCTGGCGCCGACGAAACGCAGTCCTTCCTGATAGGGCAGCGGATGCGGCTTGCCGTGCGGCAGCTCGTCGCCGATCACGATTGCCTTGAACCGCTCGGTGATGCCGAGGCCCGAGAGCAGCAGCTCGGCGTTGAGGCGCGGCGCGTTGGTCACGGCCACCATGGGAATGCCGGCGGCATCCGCACGGTCGAGCAGCGCCATCAGCCCCGGTATCGGCACGATCTGCCCGGCCACCAGATCACGAAAGATCGCCTCCTTCTCGCCGAGGATTGCGAGGCGCCGTTCCGGCGATTCGTCCGGCAGAAATCGCTCCCCGATCGACACATTGGAAAAGCCCTGAAGCTCGCGCTTGAAGCGCTCATCGTCCACCACATGGCCGCGCGGGGCGAACACGCGGTGAAAGGCTTCGCGATGAAGCGGATCCGTATCGGCCAGCGTCCCGTCAATGTCGAACAGTAACGCCCTGCCCATCGCTTGCCTTTTGGCCTCGATCATTTCCGTACTTCCCAAGTGCGTGGCGCATCAATGCGAAAGACGTATCAATACGGTCTCGATTGCGCAATGACGCGTCCACATCACGACAATGCGGCACTCGACAAAGTCGCGCGCGGCTGCAACACTCGTGGCAAGATCAAAAAGGAGGAAACGATGATGATCAACCGACGCGATTTGGCTCTATCGACTCTCGCCGTCTCTGCGCTTGCTCTCGCGGCACCGGCACTGGCCGCTTCAGCGGACGAAGAGGCCGTGGCGAAGAAGGTGGAGGCCTTCCGCCTCGCCCAGATCGCAGCGGATCCTAAGGCGCTCGGCGCACTCTGCGCGGAGGAGCTCAGCTACAGCCATTCCAGCGGCAAGGTCGAGGACAAGGCGACCTTCATCACCAATGCGACCGACGGCAAGTCGAAATTCCTCTCGATCGAATACAAGGACCCGACCATCAAGGTCGTCGGTCCCGCCGCGATCGTGCGCTTCCACTGGCTCGGCGAACAGGAGATGGCGGCCGATGGGAAGAAAGTATCGACCAACCTCCACATCCTGATGAACTGGCAGAAGCAGGGCGACGAGTGGAAGCTGCTGTCGCGGGCGGCGACAAAGTTGTGATGACGTTCCAACCCTCTCCCTTGCGGGAGAGGGTGGCTCGCGGCGAAGCGGCGAGACGGGAGAGGGGTCTCCATTCACGAAACGAACCTCCCACTTCTGCGTTTGCGGAGCCGATCCTGATCCGGCGCTTCGCACCACCTTCTCCCGCAAGGAGAAAGGAGGAGCAGCGGTGTGGGCGGTAAAAATTTCCGACCACGCTTCGCGCGTCAAAATTACCAGCTCCAGGCGCTTACGCCGCCTCCTTCAACTCGCCGTTCACAAGCTTGCGCGCGGCGCGCTCGGCTTCGCGCGCATTGCGGAAGAGTTGACCTTCGAGGCGGTTGAAGCGGTCGGATGAGGCGAAGAAACAGTAGCCTCCCTGAGAACGAACGACGATACCTGCGGTCTGCGAATTGACTTCGATGATGTAGCTGTCCGGCATGGCCCGTGGATTCCTCAGTGCGGGCAAATAACGGCATTCCTGCCCAAAGGTTCCCCGGGCATTTGAGGCCGTTTCCACCCCGAATCGACACGCAATTGAGTACGCTGGGACCTCATCCGTTTTATGACTGGTTCTTGGCGAAGACGCGACGCGATGACTTAGTCGCGCCGCGTTTGCCACGTGTTCGTGAGATGAGGCAGAGCGTCGCGCGCGATTACGTCGCGATTGTCGTGTCGGTCGCGCGAACCGCCTGCGGGCGGCCGTGCTCGTCGATCGAGACGTAGGTAAAATTGCCGTCGGTGACGAGGAACGGATGCTCCTCGCCGCGCCGCAGCGCCCAGGCTTCCAGATGCACGGTGAGCGAGGTGCGGCCCACCCGTACGAGATTGGCGTAGACGGATACGAGATCACCGACATAGACCGCTTTGCGAAAATTCATCGCTTCGATCGCGACGGTCACCGTGCGCGACTTCGCGACTTTCGAGGCGAACACGCCGCCGCCCACATCCATCTGGCTGAGCAGCCAGCCACCGAAGATGTCGCCATTCGCGTTGGTGTCGGCGGGCATCGCCAGAGTACGGATGCAGAGATCCCCGCGCGGCCCGGTGGTGGCGTGTTCACTCATATCTCTCTCACTTGAAACTGTTCCAGCCCGGATGGGGCGCAAAGCGCTCGCCGAATCGCTCGGCCAGTGCGCGCAAGCTGGACAAGACATTTTCCACACCGCGCGTGCGCGCATAGTTCAACGGATCGCCACGGAAGGGTGCATAGCCGGTGCCGAAGATCATGGCGCCGTCGACCGCGTCGGCGTCGTCGACAACGCCTTCGCGCAGGGCAGCGACGCAGACGTTGGACATCGGCAACACCAGGCGGTCGATCATCTGGTCGGTGACGCGCGGACCGGTCTCGGGAAGCTGTGCCTTCTCCGCCTTGCCGTCCTTCCAGACATAAAAGCCCTTGCCGGTCTTGCGGCCGAGCTCGCCCTTGGCCACCTTCTCGCGCAGCCAGGCCGGCGTCGGCGGCAGCAGATCGCCGAACTTGGTGCGCAGCATGTCGCCGACATCGAGACAGATGTCGAGCCCGACCTGGTCGGCCAGCTCGATCGGTCCCATCGGCATGCCGAACTGCTCGGCCGCGGCGTCGATCAGGCGCTGGTCGATCTTCTCGTCCAGCATCACCATGGCTTCCAGCATGTAGGGCGTCAGCGCGCGATTGACGAGGAAGCCGGGCGAGCTCTTCACGGGCAGCGGCAGGCGGTCAATCGCCCCGACGAAGGCGAGCGCCTCTTTCAGCACTTGCGGGTCGTTGCCGTCATGGCTGACGACCTCGACCAGTTGCAGCCGCGACACCGGATTGAAGAAATGCAGGCCGACCAGCCGATCCGGCCGCGCCAGCGTCGTTCGCAGGTCCTGTAGCGGAATGCTCGACGTGTTGGTCGCAAGAATCGCGCCGGGCTTCATCCGCGGCTCGAGGCCGGCATAGACCTTCTGCTTCAGCTCGAGCTTCTCCGGCACGGCCTCGATGATGAGATCGGCGTTGCATGCGCCCTCTCCGTCCATGTCAGGAATGAGGCGATCGAGTGCGTCGTGCACGTCGGTCGGCTTGCGAATGATCTTGCCGTAGAGTTCGGCCGCGCGCTTCACCGCGCCGGCGATCGGCTCCGGCTTCACGTCGGCCAGCGAGACGCGCATCCCCTGTCCCGCGCACCAGGCCGCGATGTCACCGCCCATGGCGCCGGCGCCGATGACATGGACATGCTTGACGGCATTGCCGCTGCCCGCCGCCTTCTTCATCTGCTCGCGCAGGAAGAAGACCCGGATCAGGTTCTGCGCGGTCGGCGTCACCATCAGCTTGGCGAACGAGGCCTGTTCGGCTTTCAGCATCGCGGCCTTGCTGCCGCCATGGGTCTCCCAGAGATCGATCAGCGTGTAGGGCGCCGGATAGTGCTCACGAGATGCCGCCTTCGCCGCCTGCGAGCGCATGCGTTTGGCGAGCAGCCCGCGCACGAGGCCGACATTCGCCGCGCGAACCAGCAAGCCCGGCCGCGCCCGCTTCAGACGTCCGAACAGCGCATCCTTCACGGCATTGTGGACGTGGCGCTCCTGCGTGACGGTGTCGACAAGGCCGAGCGATCTGGCGCGGCGCGCATCGATGGTGCGGCCGGTCAGCATCAGGGCCATCGACTGGATCGGATTGACCAGCGCGGTGAAGCGCGCGGTGCCGCCGAGGCCTGGATGAAGGCCGAGCATCACCTCCGGGAAGCCGAAGCGCGCCCCCTCGATGGCGATGCGCGCCTGGCAGGCGAGCGCGACCTCGAGCCCGCCGCCGAGGCAGAAGCCGTGGATGACCGCCACCGTCGGCAACCTCAACGCTTCCAGGTGATCGACTACGGCATGCGCGGACCGGATGCGTGTCTCCACCATCTCAGGATCGGACGCGCCGCGAAATTCGTTGACGTCGGCGCCGGCAATGAAGCCGGACGGCTTTGCCGAGCGGATCACGAGGCCGGCGGGACGCTCGGTCTCGATCGCCGCAAGCACGGCATCGAACTCCTCCATCACATCCGAGGACAGCGTGTTGGCGCTCGCCTCGGCGCGGTCGAACAGCAGCCAGGCGACACCATCGGCATCGCGCGTCAGCTTGAAGTGCTTGTAGGGACTGTCTGTCCCAGGCTTGGGCCCGAGCTCCAGCACGCGGTCGCCAAGCGCGGTCATGATCTTGGAATCCATGGTCACAGCGCCTCGATCAGCATGGCGCCGCCGAGCCCGCCGCCGATGCATTCGGTGGCAACGCCGCGCCGCGTGCCAAGCCGCTTCATGGCGTTGACGAGATGCAGCACGATCCGGTTGCCGGAGGTGCCGACGGGATGACCGAGCGAGATCGCGCCACCGTCGACGTTTAGTCTTTCGCGGGCGATCTCGCCGGCTGCGCCGTCGAGGCCCAAAATCTCGCGACAGAATTTATCGTCGTTCCAGGCGGCGAGACAGCCGAGCACCTGCGTGGCGAAAGCCTCGTTCAATTCCAAGGTCTCGACGTCGTTGATGCTGAGGCCGTTGCGCTGGAGCAGCGGCGTCGCCGAGATCACCGGGCCGAGCCCCATGATGCTAGGATCGAGCGCGGCCCAATTGCTGTCGACGATGACAGCTTTAGGGGTTAGCTTGTGCTTGGCGACCGCGGCGTCGGAGGCCAGGATCACCCAGGAGGCGCCATCGGTGATCTGCGAGGAATTGCCGGCGGTCACCTGTCCCCATGGGCGCTCGAACACCGGCCGGAGCTTTGCAAGCGTCTCGGCCGTCGAGTCCGGGCGTACGCCGTCGTCATGGTCGAAGAACTTGCCATCCCGGGAGAACGCGGTCTCAACCTCGCCCTTCAGAAAACCTTCGGCCTGCGCATGCGCAAGGCGGCGATGGCTCTCGGCCGCGTAGGCATCAGACTGCGCGCGCGTGATGCCAAAGAGATGACCGACGACCTCGGCGGTCTGGCCCATGTTCAAATCGGTGACGGGATCGGTCAGTCCGCGCTCGAGGCCGATGACCGGCTTGAGATAGCTTGGGCGCAGCTTGAAGGCTGCGGCGAGCTTCGCGGCAACGCCCTTGGCGGTGGCGAGCCCGGCGAACCAGCGCACGCCGGAATTCGGCCAGACCAGCGGCGCGTGGCTCAGCGCCTCGGTTCCACCGGCCAGGATCATGTCGGCATGGCCTTCGCGGATGTAGCGATAGGCAGTGTCGATCGACTGCATGCCGGAGCCGCAATTGATCTGTACCGTGAAGGCAACCATGTCCTCGCCCATGCCGAGCCGCAGCGCGGCGACACGGGCCGGGTTCATCTCGTCCGCGATCACGTTGACGCAGCCGAGGATGACCTGGTCGAAGTCAGTCGGGGCGAACGGCTGGCGCGCCAGCAGCGGCCGGCCGCATTGCACAGCGAGATCCACCGGCGTGAACGGGCCGGGGCCCGAGCGCGCCTTCAGAAACGGCGTCCGGCTGCCGTCGATGATGAAAACCGGTCGTGCCATCAGCTCGCCGCCCTCTGTTCACCGAGTTCCTGGAAGAACTGATGCACGTCGCCGGATTTCTTGTAAATCGGTGACAGCGCCTCAGGCGCAAAGTCATCGACCTCGATCACTTCGTTGACGGCTTCGCGGGCCGCGGCGAGCTGCTCGCCCTCGGCTTGCGTGATCACACCCTTGGCGACCGCGTCCTTCCAGTCGCGGACGGGCGCGGCGCGCACGCGCCTGGCGATCGCATCGGTTTCTGCAACCAGCTTGAACGCGCGCTCGAGCCGGGCAAAGCCGCCGTCATCATCGACAAAGGCGAGATCGGGCGTGAGACGCTCGCGCGCCGCCGACGGCTCCAGGACGAGGCTTGCGCATTGATGGGCGACGCGGTCCGACGGGCCGAGCACGCGTGCGCCGAACGGCTGGACCACGAGCTTGAGGAAGGCTGCGACGAAGCGGTTCGGCAGATTGGCCAGAATTTCCGCGAGCCGGTTCTCGATGGTCCGGAAGCCCGTCGCCATGCACCATTCCAGCGCGGCGAAATCCTCCTTCTGACGGCCCTCGTCCTGCCAGCGCTTCAGCGCGGCCGAGAGCAGATACAGCTCGGACAAAATGTCGCCGAACCGCGCCGACAGCATCTCCTTGCGCTTGAGCGCGCCGCCGAGCGTCAGCAGCGCCAGATCGGCGCAGAGCGCGAAGGCGGCAGAGTAGCGCGAGAGCTGGCGATAGAACGGCGTGGCATCGCCCGCATCAGGCGCCGGTGCGAAGGCGCCGAACGTCCAGCTTCGGCCAAAGGCGCGAAGCAATGTGCGGAAGCTGTGGCCGACGTGCTTCCAGAAAGCCTTGTCGAACGCGGCGAGGCCGCGCTCGCGGTCGGTGTCGGCGAGCGCATTCATCTCGCCGAGCAGATAGGGATGCGCGCGGATAGCACCCTGCCCGAACACGATGAGATTGCGCGTGAGAATGTTGGCGCCCTCGACCGTGATGCGACCGGCACGGCGCGATGCAGATTGCCGAGATAGTTCTGCGGACCATCGATCACGGCCTTGCCGCCGTGGATGTCCATGGCGTCGTCGATCGCAGTGCGCATGCGTTCGGTCGCATGCAGCTTCATGATGCCGGAGATGACGGCAGGATGAATGCCGGCATTGAGCGCCGCGCAGGTCAGCCGCCGCGCCGCATCGAGCTGATAGGCGGTCGCGACGATGCGCGCGAGCGGCTCCTCGACGCCCTCGAACTTGGAAATGGAGATGCCGAACTGCTCGCGGATGCGAGCATAGGCACCGGTGCTGCGCGCCGCAAAGGCGGCGCCGGCGGCCGACAGCGACGGCAGCGAGATGCCGCGCCCGGCGGCGAGCGCGGTCATCAGCATCTTCCAGCCCTGCCCCAGCCGAGCTTCGCCGCCGATGACGTAATCGAGCGGGATGAAGACGTCGCGGCCCCGGTTCGGGCCATTCTGGAACACTTGCATCGACGGCAGATGGCGGTGACCGATCTCGACGCCGGGCAGATTAGTCGGGATCAGCGCCACCGTGATTCCGAGCTCTTCCTGATCGCCGACGAGGTGATCGGGATCATAGGCCTTGAAGGCGAGACCGAGCAACGTCGCGACGGGGCCGAGCGTGATGTAGCGCTTGTGCCAGTTGAGACGAAGGCCGATCACCTCGCGGTCCTCGAACTCCCCCTTGCAGATGATGCCGGTGTCGACCATCGAGGCGGCATCGGAGCCGGCCTCCGGGCTGGTGAGGCCGAAGCAGGGAATGTCGCGACCATCGGCGAGGCGCGGCAGCCAGCGCTGCTGCTGCTCCCTGGTGCCGAAGCGCATCAAGAGCTCGCCGGGGCCGAGCGAGTTCGGCACCATCACCGTGACGGCGGTCGCGATCGAACGGGTCGAGATTTTTCGCACGACTTCGGAATGCGCATACGGCGAAAAGCCGAGCCCACCGAATTCCTTCGGAATGATCATGCCGAAGAACTTTTCGCGCTTGACGAAGTGCCAGACGTCCTGCGGCAGGTCGCGCCATTCCCAGAAGATCTTCCACTCGTCGAGCATGGCGCAGAGCTCGTCGACGGGGCCATTGAGGAAGGCCTGCTCCTCCGCGGTCAGCGTTGCCTGCGGGACCTTCAGCAGCTTCGACCAATCGGGATTGCCGGTGAAGAGATCGGCGTCCCACCAGACGTCACCGGCCTCCAGCGCCTCGCGCTCGGTATCGGACATCGCCGGCAGCACGCCGCGCGCGAGAGTGAAGATCGGCTTTGTCAGAGTGTCGCGGCGGAAGCTCATGGCTGACCTCATGCATCGGCGCGGTTATCGGGCATTTTAGCGGAAACTGGCTGGCCGAGGCGAACGCTTCGCCTGCGAAATTGACGCGGCCGAGCGGCCGCCCAGGGCCATAACGGCCTGGGCGCGGTGCCGGTTCCGGGGTGGGAGATGGGCTGAACGTCTCGCCAGAGTCATTCCGGGGCGACGTGCAAGCGCGGTCGTGCGGCAGCGTTGGTGGACGAATTGATTCGCGTCTGGCGACGCCGCGGAATGGCCTGTGTAGAGCAGCAGCCCGGCCTAATCCGGCCGGACCATCTCGAACATGTTTTCCGGCTTGATCTCGAAATAGTCGCCGCGGCGCCCCGCGCGGACGATAGGGCGGGCGGCGGCGGTCTGGTAGACGCCGTCCTTGATCATGGCCTTGTCGATGTGGACGGCGACGACCTCGCCGAGCGTCAGCCAGGCGTCAGCCTCCTTGCCGTTGGCGCCCTTGAGACGAACGATGTCGGAGACCTTGCATTCGAAGGCGACCGGGCTCTCGCCGACGCGCGGCACGTTGACTAGGTTGCCGGGGACGGCGGTCAGACCCGCGACCTCGAACTCGTCGACCTCGGGCGCGACATGCGCGGCGGTTGCGTTCATGTGCTTCGCCAGATCCATCGTGGCGAGATTCCAGACGAATTCGCCGGTCTGCTGGATGTTCTCGACCGTGTCCTTCCAATTCGTGGAGGAGAAGCCGATGATTGGCGGCACATAACAGAACGCATTGAAGAAGCTGTAGGGTGCGAGGTTGACGTGGCCCCTGGCGTCGCGCGAGGAGATCCAGCCGATCGGCCGCGGCGCGATAATAGCGTTGAAGGGATCGTGCTTGAGGCCGTGGCCTTTGGAGGGCTCGTAGAAGTAGGGGTCTTTCGCGGTCACGCTCTGTTTCCTTCCCGTCTTGCGAGCGGAACGAAGCAATGCCGCAAGACGGAGTGTGTTGGTCCGTCCTTGCCGCCATCCCTCCGTTAGGGTGGCGCGAAGCTGCTTATAGGAGGAAAGCCACCGCCCCGTCAGTGCCGCGGCGACAATCCCGCGATGACGAAATCGATCATCTGGTCGATGGTCGGGCCCGGCTTGGTGGCGCACTGGGCGATCATCTGGGGATGGAAGAAGCGCATCATTGCGGTGCAGGAGCAGAGCGCGGCCAATTGCAGGTCCGGTGCCTCGAACTCGCCGGTGGCGACGCCCTGCCCGATCATCTGGCCGATCATTCCGGCGATACATTCCATGTGGGTGACGCAGACGTCCCAGTCCTCCTGCATGGCGATTTCGACCATCTCATGCAGCTTATTGTCGCCGACATAGCGCTCGGTGTTCATGCGATGGATGGTGGTGAGCAGCTCGCGGAAGCGCTCCAGCACCGGACCGGGCCGCGCCACGATCCGCTGCGCCTCCAGCTCAACCTCGCCCATCAGCGAGCGGGCCACCGCCTGATGGATCGCCTTCTTCGATTCGAAGAAGCGATAGACATTGGCGGGGCTCATCCGCAGTTCTTTGGCGATGTCTCCGACCGTGGTCTTCTGGTAACCGATCTGGCGGAACAGCCGCTCGGCCACCTCGAGGATACGATCCCGGGTGTCGCCTTCGATATGTTCCGTAATCAGTGTCATCTGTCAGGACTCGTCAGTCAGCACTTCATCTCACTTATTCAGCCGCTTCAGCAAGCGGAATTGCGCGTGGCTCACCGCTCCCATGCTGCGGCGCGGCAGGCTGCTCGGGAGTACCAGCCTCATCCAGGCTCTTCCTGAACCAAAGCGCATAGAGGCCCGGCAGGTACAAGAGCGTGAGGAAGGTCGCGACGAACAAGCCGCCCATGATGGTGATCGCCATCGGGCCCCAGAAGGCCGAGCGCGACAGCGGGATCATGGCGAGAATCGCGGCGAGCGCCGTCAGCACCACCGGTCGGGCGCGGCGGACGGTGGCCTCGACAATCGCCTCGCGCCGGGTCAGGCCGTGCGAGACGTCGGTCTCGATCTGGTCGACGAGGATGACGGTGTTGCGCATGATCATGCCGGCAAGCGCGATCAGGCCGAGCAGCGCCACGAAGCCGAACGGGGCATTGGCGACGTTGAGCCCGAGGGAGGCGCCGACGATGCCGAGTGGCGCCGTCAGGAACACCAGGATCAGGCGCGAGAAGCTCTGAAGCTGGAACATCAAGAGCGTCAGCATCACCATCACCATCAGCGGGAAGAGAATGAAGATCGAGGCGTTGCCCTTGGCGGATTCCTCGAAGGCGCCGCCCGGCTCGATCCGGTAGGCCGGCTCGAGGTGGTCCTTGATCGCCTTCAGCTTCGGCGTGATCTGGTTGGTGACGTCGGGCGCCTGCACGCCGTCGACCACGTCGGAGCGCACGGTGATCGCCATGTCGCGGTTGCGCCGCCACAAGATCGGCTCCTCGTGGGCATATTCGATCTTGGCGATCTGCTGCAGCGGCACGGCAACGCCGTTGCGCGAGGTAATGGTCAGGTCGCCGACGCCGCCGAGGTCGAGGCGTTCGGACGGCACCGCGCGGGCGACCACGCCGACCTTCTCGATGCCATCACGCACGGTCGTGACCTGCGCGCCCGAGATCAGCATCGCCAGCGCCTGCGAGACGTCCTGCGGGGTCAGGCCCATGGCGCGGGCACGGTCCTGGTCGACGACGAGCTTGAGGTAAGGCGACTGCTCGTTCCAGTCGAGCTGGACGTCCTTGACGCTCTTGTTCTGCCGCATGACGTCGCGGACCTGGTAGGCGATCTCGCGCACCTTGTTGGCGTCGGGGCCGATCACGCGGAACTGGACCGGGAAACCGACCGGCGGACCGAAATTGAAGCGGTCGACGCGCACGCGCGCCTCGGACAGGAAGCCCTCGGCAGCCGCGTTTTCGATCTTGGCTTTGACGCGTTCGCGCGCCTCGACGCCCTTGGCGACGATGACAACCTCGGCAAAGGCCTCGTTCGGCAGCTGCGGATTGAGGCCGAGCCAGAAGCGCGGCGAACCCTGGCCGACATAGGCGGTATAGGTCTCGATGTCCTTGTCGTCCTTCAGCAGGGTCTCGGCCTTCTTCACCGCCTTCTCAGTGACGCTGAAGGCGGTGCCCTCCGGCAGGCGGAGCTGGAGGAACAGCTCAGGGCGCTCCGACAGCGGGAAGAACTGCTGCTGGACATGGCCGAATCCGACGACCGAGGCGACGAAGATTCCGACGGTCGCGACCACCACGGTGATGCGGTGGTTGACGCACCATTGCACGATGGCGCGCAGGCCGCGGTACATGCGGGTCTCGTAGACCGCGTGCGGATCGTGATTGTGGTGGACCTTCGTCTCCGGCAGCAGCATGGCGCCGATATAGGGCGTGAAGATCACCGCCACGAACCAGGAGGCGACCAGCGCGATCGCCACGATCCAGAAGATGCTGCCGGCATATTCGCCGACCGCGGAATTGGCAAAGCCGATGGGGAGGAAGCCAGCGGCCGTGACCAGCGTTCCCGTGAGCATCGGAAACGCAGTTGATTCCCAGGCAAAGGACGCCGCGCGCATGCGATCCCAGCCCTGCTCCATCTTCACCACCATCATTTCGACTGCGATGATGGCGTCGTCGACGAGCAGACCGAGCGCGATGATCAGCGCACCGAGCGTGATGCGGTGCAGGTCGAGCGACATCGTGTTCATGACAATGAAGACGATGCCGAGCACCAGCGGCACGGACAGCGCGACCACGATGCCGGTGCGCCAGCCCAGTGCCAAAAATGAGACGAACAGCACGATGACGAGCGCCTCCATGAAGGAGTGCACGAACTCGCCGACGGCGTGCTCGACCACCTTGGGCTGGTCGGCAATCAGCCTGACGTCGATGCCCTGCGGCACGGCCTTCATGAATTCGCTGGTCGCCTTCTCGACCTCCTTGCCGAGGTCGAGGATGTTGGCGCCCTTGGCGGTGACGACGCCGATGCCGATCGCGGGCTTGCCTTCCTGGCGGACGACGAAGCTCGGCGGATCGACATAGCCATGGGTGACGGTGGCGATGTCGCCGAGACGGAAGACGCGGCCGTTGCTCTCGACCGGCGTCTCGGCCACGGCCTTGGCGCCGTCGAGCGCGCCGGTGACGCGCAGCGGCACGCGCTGCGACGAGGTCTCGACTGTGCCGGCCGGCGTCACGTTGTTCTGCTTGGCGAGCGAATCGAATAGCGCCTGCGGCGTGATGCCGAGGGTGGCGAGCTTGGCGTGGCTGAACTCGACGAAGATGCGTTCGTCCTGATTGCCGTAGACGTCGACCTTGGTCACGCCGGGCACCTTCAGGAGGCGCTGACGGAATCCTTCCGAGACCTTCTTGAGCTGAGCATAGTCGGCGCCGTCGCCGGTCATCATGTAGAGGATGGAATCGACGTCGGAGAATTCGTCGTTGACGACGGGCCCGAGGATGCCGGACGGCAGCTGACCCTGCACGTCGACCAGCTTCTTGCGCAGGAGGTAGAAGAGATAGGGCACGTCCTTCGGCGGGGTGCTGTCGCGGAACGTCACCTGGAGCGCGGTGAAGGCGGGCTTGGAATAGGTCTGCACCTTCTCGAAATAGGGCAGCTCCTGGATCTTCTTCTCGATGGGATCGGCGACCTGGGTCTGCATCTCCTGCGCGGTCGCTCCCGGCCACATCACGGAGACGTTGACCACCTTCACCGTGAAGAACGGATCCTCGGCACGGCCGAGCTTCTCATAGGAGAAGAAGCCGGCGACGCCGAGCACGATCATCAGGAAGAGCACCAGCGTCGGATGGCTGACGGCCCAGGCCGAAAGGTTGAAGCGCTTCATCGCACTCTCCGAAAGACGATCCAGTTGCAAAAACGACAGCCGCTCTATTGAAGGCCTCATCGCGAGGCAGCGAAGCAATCCAGGGGGCTGGGCAGGTTCTGGATCGCTTCGCCGCTTCAGCCCTTGCATTTGCGCTCGGGCCGAAACTCACCTCGCAATGAGGAACTCGTAAACGTTCGTTAGAAGGACAGCGACGACACAATCCGCACCCTCTGGCTCGGATCGAGCTTCTGCACGCCAAGGGCGACGATCTTGGCGCCCTCTTCGACACCACCGGTGATGACGACGTCGTTGCTCTCGTAGGACTTCACCGTCACCGGCCTCAGCGTAATCGCGCCGTTGTCGTCGACGACGTAGAAGGACGGCTTGCCGCCTTCGTTGAACAACGCCGACAGCGGCAGCCGGGCGACGCGCTCGGTGGCGGCGTCCGACAGCGTCAGCGTCGCGGTCATGCCGAGCGCGACCTTGTCGTCGGCCTCGGGCAGCGAGAATTTTGCCAGATAGGTGCGGGTGGCCGGATCGGCCGCCGGCGCGATCTCGCGCAGCTTGGCCGTGTGCTTCTTGTTCGGCTCGGACCAAAGAGTGACGCTGGCGGCGCCCGATTTGGCGCGTCCGACCAGCGTCTCAGGGATGGCGACGACCGCTTCCTTTTCGGCAAAGCGGGCGACACGGATCGAGGCCTGGCCCGCGGCGACCACCTGGCCGGGCTCGATCAGCGTTGCGGTGACGACGCCACGGGCGTCGGCGTTGAGCGTCGCGTAGGAAAGGGAATTCTTGGTCAGTTCGACCGAGCGCTCGGCCCGATTCAGGCGCGCACGGGCCTCGTCGGCGGCGGCGCGACTCTGGTCGAGCTGGGCGTCGGTGGTCCAGCCCTTGGCCTTCAGGTCCTTGGCGCGCTGCTCGGCAGCGGCGGCCTGGGCCAGCACGCCGGTCGCGGCGCTCAGCTCGGCAACGGCCTGCTCGGCCTGGAGCTTCAGATCGACCTCGTCGAGGGTCGCCAGCGGCTGTCCGATTTCGACGGTCTGGCCGACCTCGACCAGGCGCTTTGCGACCTTGCCGGCGACGCGAAAACCGAGATCGCTCTCGATCCGCGGCCGAATGGTCCCGACGAAGCTCCGCTCCGGCGTCTCGGCGTCATAATGGGCCGTTGCGACCAGAACCGGCCGCGGCGGCTCGGCCTTTTCGGCGACGGTGTCATTGCACCCAGCCAGTGCGGCGGCCATCAGGGCCAGCGACACACCTGCCAACAGCCTGGAATAGCTGGACAAAACCGACCGGACGAACATCGAAGGACACTCCTGCATCTCGAATGAGAAGAATGTCGATTAATCACTGACAAAAGTCAATAATCGTCAGTCATCAGGAATCCGTGATCGTGAAGGGGTGGTAAGGATTGATCCCATTGTGAGGAAGGTGCGATGGTAGGGCGGACAATGCGAGATGTCCGCCGTAGCTCGAAGAGCGAAGGCCGACGCGTGCCACCACGACAGTCACAAAAGCGGGGAGATCGGCACGGCGTGCGAAGAGCACGTCTTTGCCCACACCGCAGAGGCTCCCTCACCGCTCCTATTCGGCGAACTCGTGCTTGCTGTCATGGCCGCCGACGAAGACCAGGAGGCCGGCGATCAGCGGCAAGACGGCGAGCACGAGCAGGCCGCTTGAGGTTTGGCCAGTGGCTTCCTTGACCCAGCCGATCAGATAGGGCCCGCCGAAGCCGGCGAGGTTGCCGACCGAGTTGATCAGGGCGATCGCGCCGGCCGCCGCGGTGCCGGACAGCCAGGCGGTCGGCAAGGTCCAGAACACGCCAAAGCAGCAGAACACCCCAATGGCCGCCACCGTCAGCACAACCATCGTGAGGGCTGGATCGGTGAGATAAGAGGAGATGCCGAGCGCAACGGCGGTGAGCAGCAGCGGCGCGCCGACATGCATCACGCGCTCGCGTGTCGCATCCGAATGCCGCGCCCACAGCACCATCGCGATGGTGCCGAACAGATAGGGAATCGCGGTGACGAAGCCGGTCTGCGCGTTGGTGAGGCCGAACGCCTTGACGATCTGCGGCAGCCAGAACTGCATGCCATAGAGCGCGCCGACGAAGCCGAAATAGATCAGGCTGAGCGCGATCACCTTCGGCGACGACAACGCCTGGCCGAGCGAGGGATGCTTCACCGCCTGCTTGATTGCGATCTCAGAATCGAGCTTGGCCTTGAGCCAGGCTTTCTGCTCGGCCGAGAGCCAATTCGCCTTCTCCGGCCTGTCGGTGAGATAAAACCAGGTGACGATGCCGAGCAGCACGGAAGGAATGCCTTCAATGATGAACAGCCATTGCCAGCCCTTCAGCCCCATCAGGCCGTCGAGCCCGAGCAGGAGGCCCGAGACCGGCGCGCCGATCACGGTCGAGACCGGAACGGCGATGGCGAAGGCCGCGAGAAAGCGGGCGCGATATTCGGCCGGATACCAATAGGTGAGATAGAGGATGATACCCGGGAAGAAGCCGGCCTCGGCGACGCCGAGCAGGAAGCGCAGGACATAGAAGCTCGTGACGCCGCTGACCGCCGCCATCAGCGCAGAGATGATGCCCCAGGTCACCATGATGCGGGCGATCCAGCGGCTGGCACCGAATTTTTCCAGCGCGAGGTTGCTCGGCACCTCGAAGATGAAGTAGCCGATGAAGAAGATGCCGGCGCCCCAGGAGAAGATCAGCGGCGTGAACTTCAGCTCCGCATTCATGGTCAGCGCGGCGAAACCGAGATTGACGCGATCGAGATAGGAGAAGAAGTAGGCCAGCACCAGGAACGGAATCAGGCGCCACGAGATAGTGCGGATGGTCGAGGTCTCGATTTCCGACTTGGCTGCGCCGACGGAACCGGCATAGGTCGTGGTCTGGCTCATGGCTTCCCCCGTGTTGTTGCTTTTGTAGCTAAGAGGCGGTTTTGAGCATCGCGGGCAAAGAGTCAATGGAGCGAGCAATGCACGGAGCGCAGCCGGATAAACGCGTTGCGCTGCTGCGGACATCGCTGATCCGCGCCGGCCTCGCGTTTGCGGTGATCGTCTGCGGGCCGTCTCTGCGCTGGTACGGCTTTCCGCTCGGCCTGCCCGCCTTCGCCGTGAAGTACGGCGGCTCGCTGTTGTGGGCGACGATGGTGTTTCTGCTGGTCGGTCTTTTGCTGCCACGGCTGACGCGGATGCTGATGGCAGCTATCGCGGTCGTGATCGCGGTCGTCGTGGAATTCTCCCGCCTGGTGCATACCCCTTGGCTTGACGCGTTCCGCCTGACCACCGCGGGCGCGCTGCTGCTCGGGCGCATCTTCTCGTTATGGAATTTGGCGGCTTACGTGATCGGCATTGTGTTCGGCGTCTGGCTGGATCGGCTTGCGGAAACGCGCAGCCTAGGCAAAGGCTAGCCAGCCAGCCTCTTCCTGGTGGCGCGGAGAATCTCGTCTGACAATTTGGAATCGCTCACAGCGCGGGCGAGTACAACCGCTCCGACCAGAGAGGCCAGAGTCACGATCGCGTCCCCATCGCGCTTGCGTTGGCCGGCCCCCGCTCCCATGCGGGCGCTGAGCCATCCGATCATGCCCCTCACGCCGGCGGTAAATCGCTCTCGCGCGCCTTGGCTCTGGCGGTGCATTTCAGAGCACAGGGCAGCAAAGGGGCAGCCGCTTCCCGGTTCATCCCGGTGCGCCACCGAGAGATATTCGGAAACATAATCGCCGACCGTGGTGGTTTCACGGAGTTCGCGTCCTTTGGAGACGATCGCTTCGACGACCGCCTCTTCGATAAGCCGCTCCTTGGAGCCAAATTGGCTGTAAAGGCCGCCATGCGTCATGCCGGCGGCTTCGGTCAGCGCGTCGACGCTGACGCCGGAGATCCCGCGCTCCCGGATCAGGCGTGAGGCCGCCGTTAGAATTCGCTCGCGGTTGTCGGCCGCCTTCTCCTTGGAAACACGCATGTCAGAAATCCCGAATCGGAGGTCTTGACAATTATAATTACGATCGTCATCTAATTCAAACATTACGATCGTCATCAAAATCTGACGGGCGCAGCGCCGATCACCAGGAGAAAGTCATGGCCAAGGTAAAGATTGCTCTCGTGACAGGCGCCTCGTCGGGCATCGGCGAAGCCACCGCGCAGCGGCTCGCAACAGCCGGTTATAGAGTTTACGGCACCAGCCGACGCGGAGTTCAGGCAGGCAAGCGGCCTTTCGAGATGCTGGCCCTCGACGTGACCAGCGACGAATCCGTCACAGCGGCCGTCAGCGAGGTGATCGGGCGCGAGGGTCGCATCGATCTACTCGTGAACAACGCCGGATTCGGCGTTGCCCCCGCCGGCGCGGAGGAGAGCTCGATCGAGCAGGCCCGCTCGATTTTCGAGACGAACTTCTTTGGGCTGATCCGGGTGACGCGCGCCGTCCTGCCGCAGATGCGCCGTCAGGGCAGCGGCCGCATCATCAACATCAGCTCCGTCCTTGGCTTTCTGCCGATGCCGTATGGAGCGCTCTATGCGGCGACCAAGCACGCCGTGGAAGGCTATTCGGAATCGCTTGACCACGAGCTGCGCACGCGGGGTATCAGGGTCTCCACCATCGAACCCGCCTACACGAAGACACCGTTCGACGCGAACTTCATCGAGCCGGACGTCAAGCTCGACGAGTATCGCGAAGCACGCGCGGCCGTGAGCAGGCGGGTGAACGAGGTCATGGCAACCGCCGAATCGCCGGATGTGGTCGCCGACACCGTATTGAAGGCGGCAAACGCGACGCATCCGAAAATTCGATACACAGCCGGCAAGCTCGCGAACCGCCTGCGACTTCTACGCAGGTTTGCGCCCGCCGGCCTGGTCGATGCCGGGATTCGAAAGGACCTCCGGCTTGATGCGGCTCAGCCGTCACGGTCCGCTCGTCTCCCACGAGCTTTTTGATGGCGCGCGCGCCGCCGCTCCCGGCGCTGCATTCGCCCGTGCCCGAGGCATGAACTTCTTCATGGTGTTCGGCCTGCTGAGCCGCAAGATCATTCGCGGCGCTGGAAAACGCGGCGTCGAATATTCATTCCTGTTTGTGCATCCGGACGGGGGGCAGCTCTCGCAGATCTCGGACATTCTCACGGCGGGCCACATTCGGCCGGTGATCGACAAGGTATTTCCGTTCGCGCGGGCAAAGGACGCCCTTGGCTATCTTGCGAAGGGCAAGGCCAAGGGGAAAGTCATTGTCCAGATGAGGTGAGGCTCACTCCGCAAGCTGAAACCGCTCGAACCGGTCGAGCTCGTCCTCGATCTTGCGCTTGAACTCCTTGCGGCCTGCAGTCTTCTTGCCCTCGCCAACCCAGGTCCATTTCTGCATCAAGAGCTTCTTGGCCTGCCGGTCCGTCTTGAGATCAAGCGCGGCGACGATCTCGTCGCCGACCAGCACGGGCAGCGCGAAATAGCCGAGCTTGCGCTTGGCCTTCGGCACATAGGCTTCGAACAGATGGTTGTAGCCGAAGATGAGATTGGTGCGCTTGCGCTGGATGATCAGCGGATCGAACGGCGACAGGATATGGACGAGATCGGGCGACGCCGCCGCGCCGGTGGACTCGAGCACCGCAGGCACCGCCCAATGCTCCTGCTTGCCCGCGCCGTCGATCGCGACAGGCACGAGCTCGCCGCGGCGCACGCGCGAGGCGATCAGCCCCGCCACCGCCTTCTTGCGCGGCGCATCGAGATGGCAGACCGAATCCAGACTGACCACACCCTGTGAGCGCAGCGCGCGGTCGAGCAGATAGGCCGTGATCTCCTTGGGCGAGGCCGGCTTCGGCAGCTTGTCCCAGCCAAAATGGCGCGTCGTCAGCTCATAGGTCTTGAGCATGCCCTGGCGCTCGCTGATGGTCACAGCCCCGGTATAGAAGGCAAGTTGCAAGGCCCGCTTCGACGGCTTGCGGCTCTGCCACAAATGTTCCTTCTCGACGAGCACGTCGTCCTCGATGTCGCGGATCGTGAGCGGACCGGCGCGCAGCAGCCGCATCACCTTGCGCGTGTCGGCCGGCTTCACCGAGTCGAACCATTTGTGCCCTTCGCGCCGGTGCTCGCGCATCGCCGGCAGGAAGAAGCGGAAGTCGCTCGCCGGCACGTAGGACAGCGCATGCGTCCAGTATTCGAACACACTTCGGTCGACGCTCTGGGCATGGCGAAGATCAGCGCGGCGGTAGGACGGGATGCGGCTGAACAGGATGTGGTGGTGGCAGCGCTCGATCACGTTGATGGTGTCGATCTGCACATAGCCGAGATGAGCGACCGCGTGCGCGACGGCCTGCGCGCCTTCGCCGAACGGGGTACGCTCGTCCAGCCGCTGGGCATGCAGCCAGATCTGCCGGGCCTGTGTCGTCGAGAGAGGGAGAGGCTTGGGAGCGCGGGACATTGCAGGATGCAATGTAGCGGGATTCGCGCTGAGGCAAACAAGACAGGCAAAGAAAACCGCGCTGCCATCTGCTGACAGCGCGATTTGTCAGCGAACTGCTCAAACTATTTCGCGCCCATCTTCTGCGCCTTCATGTAATGCATGCAGGCGCCGCGCATATTGCCTTTGCTCATCTCGGTGTTGGCCGCAGCCATTTCCTTGGCCATCGCCTGTTTGGCGGGCGAATCGACGGTTCCCATCGCGGTCATCGATTTGCCGATAGCCTCCCCTGTACAGGGTTGCATCTTTGCCGCAGAAGCCGGCGAGGCCGCGAACACCGCGAGCACAACAGCCGAAAGCAACATCTTCATCGAATGTCTCCTCCGTAGAACAAAACCGGCGTCGTGCCGGCCAACGCAAGAGCCATTCTTCAGCGACAAGTTTTCAGGGAGAAGACATTTTCGTTGCTGCGCCGCAGCGATAGCCCCCCTTAGCGTGCGGCTTTTGGGCGCTCCCCGAGGCTGCCTGTAGCAGTGTCCGGCTCGCAGGACGCCTTGCCGCGCCCCTCCGACTGGCAGCGATAGACGCTGCCAGTGAGACGATCGACCAGCCACATGTTCTCGTCGGTCGGCGCTTCCAGGCCGACATAGCGGGAGGTCAGCCCCGTGATCAATGTCGACAGCAGGATCGCCACCGCGATCATCGCCGCGCCGATATAGATTGGCATTGAGCTCAGGGACACTGTCCGATCCGGCGGGCCGCTGCGATAGAACTGGTAGTCACGCTGGTAGTCACTTGGCCTCGGCACTGGACGGAACTCGCCTCCCTCGCGGACGAATTGTTGGATGATCAAAGCCTGCTAGGCGCGCATATGGACGAATTCTTGTTCGTGGGCGGGCCTTGGGGCGACGCCTTTGCGACGATCGGCGAAACGCGGATGGCCGGGAACGGCCAGAGAGCTCGTTCGGAGCAAGCCGGAACGAACACTGTGACCTCCGGCTCGTGATTTCGAATGTGACAAGGATCACATCAGGGCCTTTGAACCTTCCCTATGCTCGCAGCATCAAATCGCCATCAGGCGGAACAGCGAGGATACGACAATGACCCGTTTCGATAAATTTTTTGGATTGAAGGCGATTACTCTCTCGGCGGCCCTGATGACGGCAAACCTTGCGCTGGCCGGCGACAACAACGTCTCCGCGGGCCAGATCCTGGATGCATTGAAGCCGAAGCCGGTGACCCGCGGCCTGTCCGTTGGGCCACCGGCCGATACCACCGCGCAGGCCAAGGAATCGACGTTCCTCAACACCGTGCGCAACCGCTCGACCCGGTCGCTCTCGACCGGCGAGCGCGAGCAGATCGCCGAGCTCGCGGCCGCCAAGCCGAAGATCGATCTGGAGATCCAGTTCGACTACAACTCGGCCGAGATCGCCAAGACCTCGGTGGCATCGGTGCAGGCGCTCGGCAAAGCGCTGTCCGATCCGGCGCTCAAGGGTTCAACCTTTGTGGTCGCAGGCCACACCGACACGACCGGTGGCGAAGAGTACAATCAAGGGCTCTCCGAGCGGCGCGCCGACACCATCAAGAAGTACCTGGTGCAGAACTACGGCCTGAACGCCGCTGATCTCGTCACTGTCGGTTACGGCGAGACCAAGCTGAAGGATGCCGCCAACGGCGCCGACCCGGTCAACCGCCGCGTCCAGGTCGTGAACATGGACACCAAGACCGCGTCGAAATGATCTCCTAGTTACGTGTGACGAAACGCGCCGCCTGCTGTAACTCGGCAGGCGGCGATGTTATATCCAGCTCTGGAACAGCATCAATCGGCCGAAGGTTCGCATTGAGCTGCCGACAAAGGCCGCGGAGATCGGCAGCAGGACTGCAAAGCCGGCGGCGGCGATGCCGACATAGGCCCACAGCAGCCAGCGCGGCAATCCGTCCCGGCGCAGAACATAGACCAGCGCAAGCGACGCCGCGGTCGCGGCCGGCAGATAGTAGTAAATGAAGCCCAGCGTGCGTGGCAGCAGCGCCCAGGCGAGCCAAGGGCCGAAATAGAACGCCGCGATCAGGAACGCATCCCAGCGCCGCGCCACGATGAAATCGCGCAGCACGACCGCGAGCGCGAGCAGCGCCGGCCACAACACCAGTGGATTGCCGAGGAAGACGATCGCGGCGACGTTGTCCTCCGCGGTCTTGTCGAACAGGAACCAGACCGGGCGGGCGAGCAACGGCCAGGATGGCCACGCGCTCATATAGGTGTGGCCGGCGATCGCCGTCGTGGTGTTGTCGGCGAAAATTCGCCGCTGCGCCTCGACCAAATCCGGCAACGACAATCCGTACAGCGGAACGAAAGCGGCAAGATACGTCAACGCGGGCAGAAGGGCGAAGCATAGCGCGGCATGCTGTACCCGAAAGCCGGGCCAGAGATCGGGCCGATACCAGTCGCTCGGCTTGGCGTCGGCGAACAGCGTGTGCCAGCTCTGCATCAGGCGAATCACCGCAACGATCATAACGCAGACGGCCAGTGGAAACAGGCCGCTCCATTTGCAGGCCGCAGCACAGCCGAACAGGCCGCCCGCCAGTGCGAACAGCGCATGCGGCCGCTCTCTTCGAAAACCATGCATGAAGGCGGCGGTCGCGAGCAGGCCGAAGCCGAGCGCAAAGATGTCGAGCATGGCGATGCGCGCCTGCACGTAGAGCATCTGGTTGCTGCCAGTGATCAGCGCGGCTGCCATCGCCGGCCCTTGCGCGGAGAACAGCGCGAGGCCGCACAGATAGATCGCGACCACCGCGAGCGCGCCGAACAAGGTCGCCGGATAGCGCCAGCCAAACGCGTTGTCGCCGAAGGCTGCGATCGATGCGGCGATCAGCTCCTTCCCCAGCGGCGGGTGCATCGGATTGAGCATCGGCTGCGACGCCGCAGGCGTCAGCATCTGCCGCGCCGCCGGCACATAATGCACTTCGTCGAAGACGAACTTCTCCGGCGTCGAAAGACCGATCAGCAGCGCCAGATGAGCAACCAGGAAAATCGCGACAGCGATCACTGCGCTCCGCGACACCGTTGGAACCGCGGACAATTCGAGCGTCGGCTGTGGAGATGTTTTGCGTGGCAAATTGGCGTCACCGCGGACAAAAAAGAGATCGCAGTTTTCATTGAACGCATTCTGCCGCAACTGTCACTAAGCATAACGCAGGTCCACGCCGCTTGTGATAATTCCGCCACATCTTAAGCGCGCGCGATCCGGTACGATCAGGGACACATCGATCGGTTGCGAAATGAGTTTGCGTTTCTGGCTTTTCCCCTCTCTGTTGTCGACCGCATTGTGCGCTGGCCCTGGCGCTCAGGCGCAGACGCGCGTCGGCGAGGCCGTCGTGATCCAGAACGAAGTGGTGCGCGTGGCCGCGAGCACCACGCCCATCAATGTCGGCGACAGCATGCTGCGCGACGAGACCGTGCGCACCGGCGCCGACAGCGCGGCGCGCTTCGTCATGGCCGACAGCACCAATCTGTCACTGGGCCCGAGCGCGACGCTGAAGCTCGACCGCACCGTCTTCAACGACGAGCACAGCTATCGCGACGTCGCGATCCGCATGACCACCGGCGCATTCCGCTTCGTCACCGGACACTCCGACAAGACCGCCTACAAGATCACGACCCCGCTCGCAACCATCGGCGTACGCGGCACCACGCTCGACATCCTCTCGCAGCGTGGCCGATCCGTCGTCGTGCTTCAGGACGGCGCGGCCAGCGTCTGCACGAAGAGCTCCCAGTGCGTGCAGCTCACCCAGCCCGGCGACACCGCCATCATCACCTCCACCGGCGGCAAGGCCGGCATCACCAAGTCCAACACCCCGCCCTGGACGTTTGCCGCCAACTGCGCCGCGAATGCCGGGCTTTGCGCGGTCGACCAATATGCCGCCGCCTCGCCGACCATCACACCTGCCGTCCAAGACGACGGCGTGCTGTGCGGGCGGTGACAATGGCGAAACTCCGCTTCAAGCGCTTCGTCCGCGCCGGCGCGCTGGCCACCTTGGCTGCGCTTGCGTTTGTCGCGCTCGATATTCGACCGGCTGTAGCCCAGGCGGCGTGCGGATCCGAATGCGGTGAGCCGACGCCTTACCCGACCTATTCACCGTCCCCAACGCCCACATATTCTCCATCACCATCGCCCTCCCCCTCGCCGAGCCCCTATCCGTCGCCCTCGCCGAGCCCCGATCCTGCGCCCGCTCCGAGCCCGTATCCGGCTCCGAGCCCGACACCGACCGGCGCGGATTCCAGCGGCAATTCGATTCGTGGCCTCGCCAATCAGCGCTTCAACCAGATGATCACCAACCGTGTGCTCGGCACGGTGCTGCTCGGCGTCAACGAGCAGGTCAATTGCAGCGACTGCATCAGCGCGTTCGGCTCGGCCGGCTCGTTCTCCGCCGGCATCCATGGCCGCAAGGAGCTGACCAACAATCTGTCGCTGCTCGCCGGCATCGCCTACACGCACTACAACGAAGGCGGCTACAAGATCACGAGCGCACCGATCGGTGCCTTCGCGCTACGTTATGACTTCACCGACTGGGGCTCGTCGCGCCCGTTCTTCGACGTCGGTACGATCCTGACGCCCTGGGAGAAGGCGCGCTACACACGCAGCTACGACACCAGCCTCGGGCCTGTGAGCGTGACCAGCTCAACCAACGCCTCGAACTACGCCGTCTATGGCCGTGCCGGCTGGATGAGCCGCCTGTCGCCGCGCGACGAGGTCGCGGCCTCCATCGAGGTCTGGCAGCTCTGGCAGCGGGTATCGGGCTACACCGACGGCGCAGTGGCTTTCAATCCGTTCGACGCCGCGATTGCGACCGGCACCGACCGCAACAGCCTGGTCAAGATCGGCGGCCAGTGGACCCATCTCTACGGCAGCAACATTGAGGCCAACATTAACGGCGGCTGGGTCCAGTCCTTTGCGAGCCACAGCGGCATCGTGGCGACCGTGACCGGCAACGGCGTGGTGGTTCCGACCATGGGCAACCAGGGCTGGTTCGAATATGGCGGCCGCCTCGGCTTCCGCGTGCAAAAGGGCTGGATCGTGGATCTGTTCGCCAACGGCACGCTGGGCCCGCAACCGGTCGGCAATACCATCCACGGCGGCGTGGGGCTGCGGATTAGTTATTGAGGCACAGCCTCTAGGGTGGGCGAAGCGAAGTGCGCCCACCGCTTTTCTCTCGCCTTGAGAACGCTGGTGGGCACGGCGCGAATGCGCCTTTGCCCACCCTACGGCATCCGTCCGGCCCTCACGCCGCCGACTTGCCCTCGAACGCTCGACGGAGAACATCGACATCGAGCTTCACCATCTTCATCATGGCCTGCATGGCGCGGGCGGCCGCCGCCTTGTCGGGGCTCGACAGGAATTCGAACATCACTTTCGGCACCACCTGCCAAGCCACGCCCCAGCGATCCCTGACCCAGCCGCACCGCTCTTCCTTGCCCCCATGCGCCAGGACCGCGCTCCAGACGCTGTCGACCTGGGCCTGGTCATCGCAATCGATCATCAGCGACAGCGCGTGGGTGTACTCCATTTTCATTCCGCCATTCAGCGCGACCAAGCGCTGTCCGCCGAGCGTGAACTCGATGACGAGCACCGAACCCTGCTTGCCGGAGGGGCCATCGGAGACGTTGCGCTGGACGTGCACGATCTTGGAATCGGGCAGCAGGGAGACGTAGAAATTGGCGGCTTCTTCAGCGTCGCCGTTGAACCACAGGCAGGGCGTGACCTTCGACATTTGAATGCTCCTGTTCGATCTTGGCGGGCTTGGATCAGGCAGTCGCCATGTCGGGCTGCAAGGGGGCCGCGGCGAGATCCATCCAGTTCACGCCCCACATATGGCCATCAGGATCCTCGAAACTGCGGCCGTACATGAAGCTGTATTCGTCCTTCGGACCGGGATCGGCCACCCCGCCCGCAGCCTCAGCCTTGCCGACGATATCGTCGACCTCGCTGCGGCTCTCCGCGGATAGGCAGAACAGGACCTGGTTCGAGGTCCTGGCATCCGCGATCGGCTTCGGCGTGAACTGACGGAATTTGTCGTGGGTCAGCAGCATGGCGAAAATGGTCTCGGAAAAGACCATGCAGCTCGCTGTCTCATCGCAGAATTGCGGATTCTTGACCGCGCCGATCGCCTCGTAGAAGGCAGTGGCGCGCCTGAGGTCGGTCACCGGCAGATTGACGAAGATCATCTTGGGCATCGGAAGCTCCTTGGCGGGGTTCCGCCCAAGGACGGACCAGCCGGCGGCCATCCGACATGGCTTCCTAATATTTTTTGACCTTCTCCTGCAAGGTTCCGTCGCTCCGAACCTCGCTCCTCCTCGGGCGCCCTACTTCTTCTCGTTGGGATCGCGGTGAACGGGGTCGATCCACAGCACGGTTTCGGGCTTCTCGACCGGCTCGATATCGAGATTGATTGCGACCGCCTCGCCGTCGCTGCGCACCAGCACGCATTCCAGCACCTCGTCGGGACTGGCGTTGATCTCCTGATGCGGGACGTAAGGCGGGACGAAAATGAAATCGCCAGGGCCTGCCTCCGCGGTGAATTGCAGACGCTCGCCCCAGCGCATCCGGGCCTTGCCCTTCACCACATAGATGACGCTTTCGAGATGGCCGTGGTGATGCGCGCCGGTCTTGGCGTCGGGCTTGATGCTCACCGTGCCCGCCCACAATTTCTGGGCGCCAACCCGCGCGAAATTGATCGCGGCCGCGCGGTCCATGCCTGCGGTCGATGGCACATTCGTATCGAGCTGGTTGCCCGGGATGACGCGTACGCCGTCATGTTTCCAGCGATCCTCGTGATCCTGTGCATGGTGCGAATGCGTGTGGTCATGGCCGGTCATGGGACTGCTTTCTGTTGGTTCCTTGCGCGGCAAACTAACCCAAAGCCACGCCCGCGAGCCACAGCAAATTCGGAACCCTCATAGTCATGAGACGTTGTCGTCGCGAGCAAACCCGAAGGAGAGTTTCATGGGTAGCACGACCGACAAGATCAAGGGCAATGCCAACGAGGCAATCGGCAAGACCAAGCAAGGCATCGGCGAAGCCACTGGCTCCGATCGCATGAAGGGCGAAGGCGCAGTCCAGGAAGTGAAGGGCAAGGGCCAGCAGGCCATGGGCGATGCCAAGGACGCCGCGAAGGAGGCAATGGATCGTGCCGCCGCTGCGGCAAAGCGCGCCGCGGAGTAGCGCGCGCATCCCTGAAAACGAAAAGACCGGCCGAAAGGCCGGTCTTTTTGTTTACATTGTTTAGCCATCCCGGGCGATCCGCAGCATCGAACCCGAGATCTCGAGATTCCGGGTCTGCTCCTTCGGACCATCCCGGAATGACGGCTGCGCCGTCACTTTACCGCGAGCAATTCCACGTCGAACATCAACGTCGCGTTCGGCGGGATCACGCCGCCGGCACCGCGGGCGCCGTAGCCGAGTTGCGGCGGGATGATGAGCGTGCGCTTGCCGCCGACTTTCATCGAAGCGACGCCCTCGTCCCAGCCGGCAATGACGCGGCCCTTGCCGATCGGGAATTCGAACGGCTCGTTGCGGTCGACGGACGAGTCGAATTTCTTGCCCTTCTGGCCGTTCTCGTAGAGCCAGCCGGTATAGTGCATCACGCAGATCTGGCCCGCCTTGGGCGAAGCGCCAGTGCCGGCGACGCTGTCGATGATCTGCAAGCCTGAAGCTGTGGTCATGGTCTTTCCTGCGGTCTGGGCCGAGGCCGTGGTGGAAACGAAATGCGACACGCTGGCAATCACGGTGATCGCGAGCGCCGACATCAGGGCGAGGAGCGCGCGTTGGAAACGCTGCATGAGGCACCTTCCGTTTGAGGCGGGAGGTGTCTAGCGCAACGCCGGTGAGGTTTCCACCCCTACACCTCGATATTTTCCAGCCGGACCGGGAGCTTGCGGATGCGCTGGCCCGTGGCGTGATAGATCGCGTTGCAGATCGCCGCATTGGTGCCGACATTGGCGAGCTCACCGAGACCCTTCACGCCTGCCGGGTTGATGTGATCGTCCTGCTCGGAGAGCAGGATGACCTCAACGCCGGGCACGTCCGCATTCACGGGCACGAGGTAGTCGGCGAAGTTGTCGTTGACGTAGCGCGCGTTGCGCTCGTCGATCTCGGTGGCCTCCAGCAGCGCCGACGACATGCCCCAGATCAGCCCGCCCATCAGCTGGCTGCGCGCGGTGCGCGGATTCATGATGCGGCCTGCCGCGAACGCACCAACCAGACGAGGACAGCGGATCTCGTGCGTGAAGCGGTTGACGCGGACCTCGACGAACTCCGCACCGAACGCATAGGCGATCTGGTCTTTCATGGCGTGGCCGCCGACGAGCCGCACCTGCCCGCTGTGCATGGCGCGGAAGGAATCCAGCGGCGCGGCATCCGGCTTCCACTCGCCATACTCCTCGACGACGCCGACACCGAGCGCGTCGAAGGCCTTCTCGAGGTCGAGCGGGCGGTCACCTTTCGCCGCCTGTGTGGCCGGTGTCTGGCCGATGCCCACGGTCTCCTTGGCCTTGTCCGTCAGGCTCTGGCTCGGCATCGCCGCCTTGAACAGGCGCTGGCGGATCTGATCACAGACCGTCATCACCACGGAGCAGGTGCTGGCCGTCGAATTCGAGCCCCCGGCAACAGGCGCCGGCGGCAGATCGCTGTCGCCGATGAAGACCGCAACCTTCTCGAGCGGCACGCCGAGCCGCTCGGCGGCGGTCTGGGCGATCACAGTGTAGGCGCCGGTCCCGATCTCGTGGCCGGCGATCTCGACCCGGGTGCGGCCGTCGCGCTGGAGGCGCACGCGCGCGGCCGCCGGGCCCATCTGGGTCGGATAGCAGGTGGCGGCACAGCCATAGCCGATCAGCCAGTCGCCATCCGACATCGATTTCGGCTGCGGCGAGCGTTGCGCCCAGCCGAACGCCTTGGCGGCCTCGTCGAAACAGGCCATCAGCGAGCGCGACGTGTAGGGCTTGCCGCCAATCGGCTCAACGGTGGTACCATTGATACGGCGGAGCTCGACCGGATCCATGTTCAATTTCACCGCAAGCTCGTCCATCGCGCTCTCCAGCGCAAACAGATACGGCACCTCCGGTGGAGAACGCATGAAGCCGGGCGTGTTGCGGTCCGCGCGCACGATCGAGACGAGGCTGTCGACATTCGGGCAGGCATAAAGCCGCGTCGTGGTCTTGGTGCCGCCGACGCAATAGGCGTCGGGGCGCGAAGAGATTTCGGCGCCCTCATGCTTTAAGGCCAGCAGCTTGCCATCACGGCTCGCCCCCAGCTTGATCTCGTGGCGGGTCTCGGCGCGATAGGTGGTGATGGTAAAGCCCTGGTCGCGGGTCGGGACCAGCTTGATCGGCCGGTTCAGGCGCTTCGCAATGGCGGCGATGATGGCGGTGCGCGGCGTCATCGAGCCGCGCGAGCCGAAGCCGCCGCCGACATAGGGATTGACCACGCGGACCTTGTCGGCGTCGATGCCGAGCTGTTCGGCGACGCCATATTTCAGGCCGTAGACGAATTGGCTCGGCTCGTAGATGACGAGTTCGTCGCCCATCCAGGCGCAGCTCGTCGAGAACAGCTCCATCGGATTGTGATGCTGCGTCGGGGTGTCGTAGGACGCGGTCAGCTTGACCTCGGCCTCTTCGAACGCCTTTGCGAAGTTGCCGACCTTCGGGTCTTCCTTGAATTGGGCATTCTGTCCCTTCGCGGCCGCGATGGTCGTTCCGGGCGAGTCGAAGGTCGCGCTCGGCGCGGCGGCTGTGTAGCTGACTTTGACGCGGTTGGCGGCCTCGCGCGCCGCCTCGTAGCTTTCGGCAATGACCACCGCGATGATCTGGCCGTCATGGGCAATGTCGGCCGATTTCAGCGGCTGGATCGTCGTGCCCGCATAGCCGCCATTGCTGAAGAGCTTCGACTCCTTCAGCTTCGGCCCATTCTCGTGCGTGACGATGTCGATCACGCCGCGGACGCGCCTGGCGTCATCGAGGTCGAAGCGATCGATTCGCCCCTTGGCGATGGCGCTGGTGACGAGAAACGCGTAGGCGGGATCGGCGAGCGGCATGTCCGACGCATAGGTGGCGCGTCCCGTCACCTTCACGACGGCGTCATAGCGCGGCACGGGCTGGCCCATGTTCGTCTTCGGCTCGGGAGCAGCAGCAGTCATGATCAGATCTCCATCGTTACGGCCTGCTGGAGCGCGCGTGCCACCACGCGCTTGCCGAGCGCGATCTTGAAGCTGTTGTGCCGCCGCCCCTTGGCGTCTGCGAACGCAGCATCGGCGGCGCGTTGTGCGAGGGCTTCGTCGAATTTTTGTCCCTTGAGCAGCGCCTCTGCCTCGCGCGCTCGCCAGGGCACGGTTGCGACACCGCCAAGCGCGACGCGCGCATCCTTGATCGTGCCGTCCTGCACGTCGAGCGCGACCGCAGCCGAAGACAGCGCGAACTCGTAGGATTGGCGGTCGCGCGCCTTCAGATACACCGATCGCGGCCAGCGTCCGGACACCGCAAAGGCCGAGATCAGCTCGCCGGGCTGAAGCGTGGTTTCGATGTCTGGCGTGCTGCCCGGCGCCTTGTGAAGCTGGGCGAACGGCATGCTGCGCGTGCCGGCCTTGCCCGTGATCTCGATCGTGGCGTCGAGCGCGATCAGCGCCTGGGCGAAATCGCCCGGATAGGTCGCGATGCACTGGTCGGAGATTCCGAGCACGGCATGCATGCGATTGACGCCGTCCATCGCGGCGCAACCGGAGCCGGGATGGCGCTTGTTGCAATTCTCGTAGGAGACATCGCGGAAATAGCTGCAACGCGTCCGCTGCATCACGTTACCGCCGAGCGTCGCCATGTTGCGCAGCTGGGCGCTGGCGGCGAGCTTCAGCGAATTGGCGATCACCGGGTAGTTGCGCTGGATGCCGTCATGCGCGGCGACGTCGGACATCTTTGCGAGCGCGCCGAGCCGCAAATTGTCGTCATTTGGCTCGATCGCCGACCAGCCGTGCGCAAGCGGATTGATGTCGACGATCGCGGCCGGCCGCATCACATCCAGCTTCATCAGGTCGATCAGCGTGGTGCCGCCGGCGAGCGGCTGCGCAGCGGCCTGGGTCAGCGGATTGTTCGCGGCCGCGGCGGCGCTGAGCGCCTGCACGGCCATGTCAGGGTCTGTTGCCCTCTGATACGAAAACGGTCGCATGCGCCTAGCCTTTCATGATCTCGGGCGCGGCCTGCTTCACGGCGGCGACGATATTGGGATAAGCGGCACAGCGACAGATATTGCCGCTCATATACTCGCGTATATCCGCCTCGCTGTTTGCATGGCCCTCCTTGACGCAGGCCACAGCGGACATGATCTGGCCGGGCGTGCAATAGCCGCACTGGAATGCGTCGTTGTCGATGAAGGCCTGCTGCATCGGATGCAGACGGTCGTCGGTGGCAAGCCCTTCGATCGTCGTGATCTCCTGCCCCTCGGCGGCGAGCGCAAGCGTCAGGCACGACACCACGCGCCGGTCGTCGATCAGCACCGTGCAGGCACCGCACTGGCCGTGATCGCAGCCCTTCTTGCTGCCGGTGAGCTTGAGGTGTTCGCGCAGCGCGTCGAGCACCGTGGTGCGGGGATCGATGCTCAGGCGCTTGTCCTTGCCGTTGACGTGGATGGTGACCTCGACAGGAAGCGCCGGATCTTGTGCGACTGACGCGCTCGTATCCCCCGCGGCTGCGCGCGCCGTGATCGGAACAAGCGCACTGCCGGCAGCGCCCACCATAAAGGCGCGCCGATCGAATGCGGATGCTTTGGAACTTGATTTATCGGACATGGACGGCCTCCACTGCTTCGAACCAAGCAGCACACGCCTGCACCGCTCATCGCCCCTTAACCTGAAGCCATGAGCTCCGTTCCGAACGAGAAAGGGCGACGCAGCAAATGCCGCGCCGCCCTTCGTCAACTTTTCCTGATCTTGCGGGGGAACCGCGGGGGCGCCTCAATAGCCCAGCGCGCAACCGTCCTTGCGTGGATCGGAACCGCCGGTGAGCGTGCCCTTGTCCCAATCGATCCAGATTGCCTGGGCGCCGCCGAGCGGACCGACCACGCTGGTGGTCTTGTGGCCGAGCTTCTTCAGGCCTTCGACGATCGCGGCTGGCACGCTGTCCTCGAGCTGATATTGGCCCTCGTAGTGCAGGCCGCGCGGCATGTCGATCGCCTCCTGCACGTCGCAGCCATAGTCGAGGATGTTGGTCAGCACATGAGTCTGGCCGACCGGCTGATATTGTCCGCCCATCACCGCGAACGGCATCACGGAGCGGCCGCCCTTGGTGAGCAGGCTCGGCATGATCGTGTGCAGCGGCCGTTTGCCGCCCGCGATGCAGTTGGGATGGCCCGGTTGGATGCGGAAGCCGCCGGCACGGTTCTGGAACAATACGCCGGTCTTGTTCGAGACGATCGCCGAGCCGAAGGAATGCGCGATCGAGTTGATGAACGAGCAGACGTTGCGGTCCTTGTCCACCACCGTGATGTAGATGGTCGAGGGATTCATCGGCGGTGCAACGTTGGGCAGGTCGAGCATGCCGTCCATGCGGATCTTGGCGATGTGCTCGTCGCAGAATTCCTTGGCAAGGATCTTGGCGACTTCGATCTGCATGTGGTCGGGATCGGCGACATGCAGCTCGCGATGCATGTAGGCGATGCGCGCGGCTTCCGCCTCGAGATGGAAACGCTCGACGCTGAGCGGTGCATATTTCTTCAGGTCAAACCGCGACAGGATGTTGAGCATCAGCAGCATGGTTAGGCCGGGTCCGTTCGGCGGGCACTGCCAGACGTCATAGCCCTTGTACATGGTGCCGATCGGCGTGGTCACTTCCGTCGTATGAGCGGCGAAATCGTCGAGCGTGTGCAGGCCGCCGATGCCCCTGAGGGTCTCGACCATGTCTTCCGCGATCGGGCCCTTATAGAAGGCGTCGCGACCATCCCTGGCGATCGCGCGTAGCGTCTTGCCGAGCTCCGGCTGGCGGATGAGGTCGCCGGCCACCGGCGGCTTTCCGCCCGGCAACAGGTAACGCACGGTGTTGGTGCCACCCTTCAGCTTCTCGAATTGGTTCTTCCAGTCGAAGGCGATGCGCGGCGCGACGACATAACCTTCTTCGGCCGCCTTGATCGCTGGCTGGAGCAGCCGGTCGAAACCGAACTTGCCGTGATCGCGCAACACGGTGGCGAAGGCGTCGACCACGCCGGGAATCGACACCGCATGCGCCGAGGTCAGCGGCACGGAAGTGATTTTGCGCTCGAGATACCAGTCGGCGTTCGCCGCTTTCGGCGCACGGCCGGAGCCGTTATAGGCGATGATCTTGCCCTCGCCCCGCGGTTGGATCAGCGCAAAGCAGTCGCCGCCGATGCCGGTCGATTGCGGCTCGATCACGCCAAGCACGGCCGAGCCGGCGACCGCAGCGTCCACCGCCGTGCCGCCCTCGCGCAGCACCTCGATCGCGGCGAGCGAGGCCAGCGGATGCGAGGTCGCCACCATCGCGTTGGTGGCGTGGACCGTGGACCTGCCGGGGAAATGGAAGTTTCTCATGCGAATTCTTGCTTTCTTGGACGTCCGGCGCGACGGAGCGCCATCTCGGAAAAACCCGGCCTACATGGCATATTCCGGCCCGCCGGAGCAATGCTGGCATACCAATGAAATGGCTGCCATCCGCTGGGCGTATATGGACGGATCGCGGCTTTCAGCCATGGCGGGTTTTCCGGACGGCCGCCGCCTGCTAAACGAGCCGCCATGACTTACAAGGTCGCTGCCTTCTACCAATTCGCCGCCCTCCCGGATCACCGGGAGCTGCGCGAGCCGTTGCGTGGATTCTGTGCTGGCCTGGCCCTGAAGGGCAGCGTGCTGCTGGCCCAGGAGGGGGTCAACGGCACTGTCGCCGGCGCGCCGGAGGCAATCGACGCTTTCGCTCACGAGCTCGCGCACGGCGACATGTTCGGCGGCAGGCTGGACAATCTCGAGCTCAAATTCTCGACCGCGGCGGCGATGCCGTTCCGCCGGCTCAAGGTGCGGCTGAAAAAGGAGATCGTCACGCTCGGCGATGCGGACGCCGATCCGATCAAGAAGGTCGGCACGTATGTCGACGCCGCCGAATGGAATGCGTTGATCGCGGCACCCGACACGCTGCTGCTCGATACCCGCAACGCCTTCGAGGTGGCGATGGGCACGTTCGAGGGCGCGGTCGATCCCGGCATCAAGTGCTTTGGCCAGTTCAAGGACTTTGCCGCCGATCAGCTCGATCCGGCCAAGCACCGCAGGATCGCGATGTTCTGCACCGGCGGCATTCGCTGCGAGAAGGCCAGCGCGCATCTGCTCGCGCGCGGCTTTGCCGAGGTCTATCACCTCAAGGGCGGCATCCTGAGATATCTGGAAGAGGTGCCGGAGACGCAGAGCCGCTGGCGCGGCGAGTGTTTCGTGTTCGACGAGCGCGTCGCGCTCGGCCATGCTTTGCGCGAACTCGACAAGGGGCAGGGCCGTGACGAATGAAATCAAGACGCTGAGCGAGCGCATCGACACATTGGAGATGCGCCTCAGCTATCAGGACGACACCATCGAAACGCTGAACCAGACTATCACCGCACAGTGGAAGCAGATCGATGCGCTGATGCGGCAGATCGCGCAGCTCAGTGAACGGCTCCAGGATGCCGAGGCGAATGCGCCGGGGCCTGCCAACGAGCGCCCGCCGCATTATTGAAACGATGAGCTACTGACCGGACGCCTTGAGCATCAGGCTGGCCACCTCGCCCGACATCATCAACCGGTTGCGCCCGGCTTCTTTCGCGGCGTAGAGCGCCTGATCGGCCGCCTCGACGAGCGAGGCAACGCCCGCCGTGCGATCCAGCACCGGCCGGCAGGCGGCGCCTCCGAGCGAAGCGGTAACGCAACCGGTGGCACGGTTGCTGGTGTGGACGAGGCCCGCCTCGCGGATCGCCCGTCGAATCCGGTCGCCGATCCGGGCGCAGCCCTCGGCATCGGTGTTCGGCAGCAGGATGGCGAACTCCTCGCCGCCATAGCGCGCCGCCAGATCGCCGGGACGCTGCATCTCGGCCGCGATGACCTGCGCCACCCGGCGGAGGCAGGCATCGCCGGCAGGATGGCCGTATTCGTCGTTGTAGGCCTTGAAGTGGTCGACGTCGACCATCAGCAAGGCGAGGCTGGAGCGGTCGCGATAGGCGCGCGCCCACTCGTCCTTCAGACGTTCGTCGAAGCGGCGGCGGTTGGCAAGGCCGGTGAGGCTGTCCTCGATCGCGAGCGTCTCAAGCCTTGTCTCCAGCTTCTTGTGTTCGGTGATGTCGCGCGAGATCGCCACCACGCCGTCGATGTTGCCGTTGGCCTTGCGTGTCACCCGCATGGTCGATTCGAGCCAGACTTCGCCGTTCTCCCGGTGCGAGTTGCGATAGACGAGGCGCGCCTCCTCCTTCTCGCCACGCTTCATGGCGTCGACGATCGCCTGAACCTGCGGCCGATCCTCCGGATTGACGCCCGCGAGCGCGGGCGTGCCGATCAGTTGATTGGCGCGCCAGCCGACGAGGCGCACCGACGAGGGCGAGACATAGCGCAGCCGCTCGTCGAGCCCGATGCGGGTCACCATGTCGCTGGAGCCTTCCGCGAGCAGGCGGAAGTGAGCCTCCTTCTCGATCAGGGCCGCGGCCATGCGCTGGCCCCGTTGCAGCTGCCGCACCAGCACGGCACCGATGACCGCGATCAGCATCACCAGGGCGACCACGTACAGCATGCGGGAGATCGCGGCTGCGCGCCAGGGCGCCAGCAGTTCGTCCTTATCGACGGTGGCGAGCAGGACCAAGGGGTAACGGCTGCTGCGCTTGAAGAAGCTGACGCGCTGGGCGCCGTCCAGCGGCGACTTGAAATGATAGGCGCCGCCCGGCTGCTGCAGGCTGGCGTCGCGGAACAGCGGTGTGTCGCCGACGTTGCGGCCCACGAATTTGTCGTTACTCGGGTTGCGCGCGACGATCAGGCCGTCCCCATGCGTCAGCGCCACCGAACTGTTGCGGCCGATCTCGAACTGCTCGTAGAAATGCGAAAGATATTTCGAGCTGATGGTCGCGAGCACCACGCCGCCGAAGCTGCCGTCCGGCTTGTTGAAGCGACGCGACAGAGTGACGACCCATTCGCCGTCCAGCAGGCTCTTCACGGGACGGCCGACATGGGCCTCTCGTTTCGCAGAGAGCTGATGATGACGGAAGAACGCGTCGTCGTTGAAGGTCGAGCCGATCGTGCCGGGCAAGGTCAGCCAATTGCCCTGATCGTCGATAATGGCGAGGCTGTGAATGCGCTCAACGGCCCTCTTGCGCGCTTCCAGCAGGGTGCGCAGCTTCGCGATCGCGGCCGGGCCGGCGCCGTCCATCTCGAGCCGGCTGACGACGCCGACGACGCCCGAATCCAGCAGATCGAGGCTGTCCTCTGCATGCTGTGTCAGCGAACGGGCAACGTTCGCCATTTCGGTCTCGGCCCCCTTGAGCACCGCATCGCGCGCGGCCCATTCGCGCCAGCCGCTGACCCCGAGAATGGTCGCGCAGGTCAGCACGACAAACGCCGCCGCCCGCAGCGGCAGACGGCTCCATCCGGCTCTTTGGGTCGCAGCACTCATGCGGCAGAATTCTCCGATCTTTTCGGAAACTCTGCCGCTTCTGTCAGTGAACTCTGAAATAACCGCGGTAATGTGCGGCGATATGCCCGGTTTCCCGTAGTCGTACGGACGCAAGCATCAGCGCATTGCTAACAGAACATTACCGCGCCTCTCGGGAACGACTCCCGCCCGCTAGCTGAAGATGGCCTTGACTTTCTCCCAGAGCGTGGGGTGCTCGGCATCCGCATCCGCCTTCGAGGGTGTCGGTTGCGCGACGCTGACGGGATCGGAGGCCGGAAACGTATCCTTCAGACCGCCGTCGAGCTTGGCGTTGCGATCGGCGGCGAGCGCCTCGCGCAAGTCATCGGCATGCTTGTCGTGCGGCGCAGGGTTGAATCTCTCAGCCATGATCTCCTCCATTGGCTGTCAACGCGGCCCAATTGCGCTGGTTCCCCTGTTCCGCTGGGGGCCGCGGCAGTGTATCAGGAGCCATAACTCTCTTCAGGACCATTCGTGCCCCAGTCTGCGCCAAAGCCCTTCATTGACGTGCTCTCCGGCCAGCGCCAGGCCATCCCCCCCATGTGGATGATGCGGCAGGCCGGCCGCTACTTGCCGGAATATCGCGAGGTGCGCGCCAAGGCGGGCGGCTTCCTCGATCTCTGCTTCAATCCGGAGCTCGCTGCCGAGGTGACGCTGCAACCGATCCGGCGATTCGGCTTCGATGCCGCGATCATCTTCTCGGACATTCTGGTGATCCCCTATGCACTCGGGCGCTCCGTGCGTTTCGAGGTCGGCGAAGGCCCGCGGCTCGAACCGCTGGATGACCCGGCGAAGGTTGCGACGCTGGCCGCGCGCGCCGACTTCTCCAAGCTCGCACCCGTGTTTGAGGCGCTACGGATCGTGCGCGGCGCGCTCGCTCCCGAGGTCGCTCTGATCGGCTTCTGCGGCGCGCCATGGACTGTAGCGACCTACATGGTCGCCGGCCAGGGGACGCCCGACCAGGCACCAGCGCGCCTGATGGCCTACCGGCATCCGGAGGCGTTTGCAGAGATCATCGACGTGCTGGTCGACAATTCGATCGAATATCTGCTAGCGCAGCTCGCCGCCGGCGCCGACGCCTTGCAGATCTTCGACACCTGGGCCGGCGTGCTGCCGCCCGCAGAGTTCGCGCGCTGGTCGATCGAACCGACGCGGCGCATCGTCGAAGGCGTGCGCGCCAAGGTGCCGGATGCGAAGATCATCGGCTTCCCGCGCGGTGCCGGCGCGCAGGTGCCGGCCTATGTCGAGGCAACCAGCGTGAACGCGGTGAGCATTGACTGGACCGCGGAGCCGGCCTTCATCCGCGAGCGCGTGCAGAGCAAGGTCGCCGTGCAGGGCAATCTCGACCCGCTGGTGTTGATCACTGGGGGTACCGCGCTCGACCGCGCCGCCGACGACGTGCTGGCGAATTTTGGGCAAGGGCGGCTGATCTTCAATCTCGGGCACGGCATCCAGCCGGAAACGCCGATCGCCCATGTCGAGCAGATGCTGAAGCGCGTGCGGGGCTGATTTATTTCGCAGGTGGGGAGCGGCAAAACAAAAAGCGCCAAAACAACCCCATGCACAGTAGACAAGTCATTGAAAAATCTAAGCCGGCATGACTCACCCGGCGCGTTTGACACGTCGGGCAAAACAGGTGCACGATGACATCATCGCCCGTTATGATCTCACAGGCAGGCTAGCGCGGCCGGCTGCGCTCGATGATCTCGGCGGCACCCTTGGCCAGCAGATCCAGACCCACCGCACGACCGAGTTCGCGCGGGCGGTTGGCGGGGCCTGAACGCGAGGCCTCGATGATGGTGTTGCCGGAGACGTCGAGCACGGACGCCGTCAGCGACATCCGATCGCCGGCGCTAGTCGAAAAGCTCGCCACCGGCGAATTGCAGTGGCCGTTGAGCACCCATAGCACTTCGCGCTCCGCGTTGGCACAGGCGTGCGCGGCGGGATCGTCGATCGATGCAAGGATTTGCCGCGTCTGCCAATCTTGCGCCGCGCATTCAACGGCGACGATGCCCTGGCCTGCGGCGGGCAGCATCTCCGCCGGCGTGAATTCGTAGGCGATGCGATGGGAAAGGCCGACGCGATCAAGGCCGGAGCGCGCCATGATCAGGGCATCCGCGGGACCCACCTCGCCACCATCGGGCAGACGCTGCTTCGTCTTATTGTCGAGCTTGCGCACACGCGTGTCGGCCGCACCGCGAAAATGAATGATCTCTGCCTCCGGAAAGAGCCGACGCGCATAGGCTGCGCGCCGTACGGCATTGGTGCCGATCTTGAAGCCTCGGCCGCGCGTTTGCCGAAACGTCTCCAGCGTCACGCCATAACGCAGCACCAGCGCGTCACTGGGCGGATCGCGCGACAGCGTGGCGCCGATCACGAGGCCGGGCGTGTCCTCGTTGCCCGGCATGTCCTTAAGCGAGTGCATCGCCGCCTGCAACTCGCCCGAGAGCACGGCGGCGCGGATCTGCGCCACGAAGGCGCCGCCCTTGCCGCCGTGAGGCAGGAGCTTGCTGGTCTGGTCGAGATCGCCCGTCGTGTCGAATTTGACGATCTCGACGTCGAGATTGGGCACGGCGGCAGTCAGGCAGCGCACAATCTCTTCCGTCTGTGCCAGCGCCATCGCGCTCTTGCGGGTGCCGATCTTGAATCGCGTAGCCAAGTCTTTGTCCTCTCGAAGCGCGCGGGTTAGCGCGCATCCTCCAATATCATGTCGGAGGCCTTTTCGGCGATCATGATGATGGGCGCCTTGGTGTTCCCCGACACGAGGTCCGGCATGACCGAGCCGTCGACGACGCGGAGGGCGTCAAGCCCCCTCACCTTCAGCCGTTGGTCGACCACCGCGAGCGCGTCGTTGCCCATACGACAGGTCGAGGTCGGATGGTAGATGGTGCTGCCGCGCTCGCGGCAGAAATCGAGCAGCTCCGCATCCGTGGATACTTTCGTGCCGGGATCGACCTCGCCGGCGACGAACGGCTTCAGCGCCGGCGCGCTCAGGATCTTGCGCAGGATCTTCAGGCCTTCGACGTTGGTGGTGCGATCGGTCTCGGTCGACATGTAGTTGATGCGGATCTCCGGCGGCACGGTCGGGTCGGCACTTTTGATGCGCAAGGTCCCGCGGCTTTCGGGCCGAAGCTGGCATACGGAGGCGGTGAAGCCGGAGAAATCGTGCAGCTTCTCGCCCATCTTGTCGGTCGAGAACGGCAGGAAGTGCACCTGGATGTCGGGCGAAGCGAGCCGCGGGCTGGTCTTGAAGAACGCGCCCGCTGTGCCGGCCGCGATCGTCAGCCAGCCCTTGCGGAACAGCGCGTAACGTGCGC
This sequence comes from Bradyrhizobium sp. 159, assembly GCF_023073795.1. Classification (NCBI taxonomy): domain Bacteria; kingdom Pseudomonadati; phylum Pseudomonadota; class Alphaproteobacteria; order Hyphomicrobiales; family Nitrobacteraceae; genus Bradyrhizobium; species Bradyrhizobium sp. 159. The sequence goes on from NZ_JADPKE010000027.1 coordinate 65,649, forward strand.
CCGCCATCGTGCGGCGCAGCGGATGATTGATGGTGTCGTTGAGCGTGATCTTCTGCGAGCAGCGCATCACGATGCGGACCTGCATGTGGTCCTGAAGATCGTGGCCGACACCCGGCGCCTCTAGCACGACGTCGATACCATGCGTGCGGAGGAGATCGGCCGGGCCGACGCCGGAGAGCTGAAGCAGTTGCGGCGAGTTGTAGGCCCCGCTCGACAGCACGATTTCCTTGCGGGCCCGCGCACGGCGCAAGGCCGCGCCTTGCCGGTATTCGACGCCGACCGCCCGCCGCCCTTCGAACAGGACGCGCTGAGCGTGTGCGGAGGTCTCGATCTTGAGATTGCTGCGCGACTTGGCGGGGCCGAGATAGGCCACCGCCGTGGAAGCGCGGCGGCCATTGCGCGTCGTGGTCTGGAATAGGCCGACGCCTTCCTGCGTGGCGCCATTAAAATCCGGATTGTAGGGCAGACCGGTCTCGACCGCGGCGTCGATGAACGCCTTCGACAGCGGATCGGTCACGATCATGTCGGACACTGGCAGCGGGCCGCCGCTGCCGTGATATTGGTCGGCACCGCGCGACTGGTTCTCGGCCTTCTTGAAGTAGGGCAGCACGTCGTCATAACCCCAGCCGGTGTTGCCGAGCTGGCGCCAGCGGTCGTAGTCCTCGTGCTGACCGCGGACATAGAGCAGGCCGTTGATCGAACTGGAGCCGCCCAGCGTCTTGCCGCGCGGCTGGAAGACCTGGCGCCCCTTCAGCTCGGGCTCCGGCTCGGTCTGGTACATCCAGTTGACGGATTTTTCCTTAAACAGCTTGCCGTAGCCGAGCGGCACGTGGATCCAGATGTTGGAATCCTTCGGCCCGGCTTCGAGCAGCAGCACGCGGTGCTCGCCGTTCGCCGAGAGCCGGTTGGCGAGCACGCAGCCGGCTGAGCCGGCACCGACGATGATGTAGTCGAATTCGGGATCGGACGGCGCGCGTGGGAGGAATTTGCGTTCATGCGCTACTGTTCTTTTTGTTGGTGTTGGCGTTTCCAGCTTCGTCACTTAGCACAATCATATGCAGGCGCAGCGCCTCGACCAGCGACCTGAACGCACGGGCATATTCCGCGCCCGCCCTTGCGATATCAGCGCGCCCGGCGCAGGCGACCGCGGCCTCCGTGACTGCGCCGAGCAGCAGCCGCGCCAGCGGCTCGACCGGCTGTCGCGCGATCAGGCCGGTCTCCATTGCCGCCGCAAGGGTGCGCGGCAGCTTGCCACCGAAGTGCTTGGCGTCGATCTCGCGCCAACGTTCCCAGCCGAGCACGGCTGGCCCGTCGCGCAGGATGATCTGGCCGGTGGGGCCCTTTGCCGTCGCCGCAAAGTAATGCTGGGTACCGGCAACCATAGCGGCGAGCACGTCCTTCTCGGCGCGCGCGGCGCTGTCGATCTCGACAACGAGGTCGCGCGAGACCTGGTCGAACACGGCTTCGAACACCGCCTCCTTGGTCTTGAAGTGATGATAGACAGCGCCCTTGGCGACGCGGGCCCCCTCCGCAATCTCGTCCATGGTGGTGGCGGCGAAGCCTTGTGTCCCGAATAGACGGCGCGCCGCCGTCAGGATCGCTTCCGTGGTCGCCGCCCGCCGCTCCGCCTGTTTCGCCATGTGTCTCGTCTGGGTTCAGAATACCTCTTCCTTCGGGAGAGGTGAGTTCTCGGCTCGCACCGGTTCAACTCACTCTCGCTTTAGTCGAGTTCGGCACAGGCGGCCAGTTGACTTTTCGACCACCGGTCGGTATTTACCGACTATCAGTCGGTTTTACTCGTGAGGTGTGCCATTGCCGAGTCGTGACATTGTCGAAGCGTTTGCGCAGCGGCTGGAAGCAGGAGACTTCATCGGCGCCATTGAACAGTTCTGCGCGCCTGATGCCGTCACCTACGAGAACAACGCTGCTCCGACCGTTGGCCGCGATAAGCTCATCGCCAAGGAGCACGGCGTGCTGGCGGCCTCGAAGGAGGTCAAGGCCGTGCGCATTGGGCCGAGCCTGATCGAGGGCGACCATGTCGCGACTCGCTGGTGCTTCAGCTTCACCAACGCCGAAGGGATCACCCGGACGTTCGACGAGGTCGCCTGGCAGACCTGGCGGGGCGATCAGCTGATCGAGGAGAGGTTCTATTACGACCCGAAGCAGTTGGGGCGATGATTGCGGACACCGGTGTCATCGCCCGGCTTGACCGGGCGATCCAGTACGCCGAGACGCCAATAGTCAATCGATAGGCCGCGGCGTACTGGATGCCCAGGCCGGGGCATGACAGCGGAGTTAGGGGCGAACATCATCCCCTACCATCGCGCATTTGTATCGATTTGTTATCGATACCCTCGTTTCGAACACGCAGAAGTGGTCACGGCGGCGGTCGCAGCCGAGCATAATTCATAGTTCGTCAAAGGTTTGTAGCGAATTCTCAGCTTCTAGCCGGACCAACGGCCGATGCTGCCAGGCTCTCGAATGCGGACTCAAACGACCAGCTATTTCGCACGGCTGTTCGCCGGCGATCTGTCGGCGTTAGGCGGTCCTGCAACCGACGAGGCCGTCGCCGGTCATATTCGGGCCGAACAGATGTCGCTGGTGCTGGGCTATTCCGTCGGCATCATGCTGGCCAATGCCTGCAACGCCATCGTGCTGGCCATCGCGCTGTGGCAGTCGCCGGACCGGATGCCGGCCCTAATCTGGGCGGTCGCCGTAGCCGCCGCTGCGATCGCATTCGGCCTGCAATCCCAGGCCACGCGCCGCATCACCAAGCCGCAATTCGTCTCGCGCCGTGCCATGCACCGGCTGGTGCGCAACGCCTTCATCCTTGGCACCGCCTGGGGCATCGTCCCAGTCGCGTTCTTCTCCGACGCTTCGACCGGCGGCCAGCTCGTCATCACCTGCCTGTGCTCGGGCATGCTGGCGGGCGGCGCGCTGGCCTTCGCGACGATCCCGATCGCGGCCATCGCTTTCACGGCGCCCATCTTCCTCGGAATCGCCATCTGCCTGGGCCGAAAAGGCGATCTCGCCTTCCTGCTGATCGCATTCCTCGTCGTGGTCTACGGAAGCGTGCTGCTCCGCGGCGTGTTCGTCAATTCGTTCTCGTTCGCGCGTCGCGTGATGCAGCAGCTCGAGGCGGAGCGCACGGTGCGGCAGGATCCCCTCACCCATTTGCCTAACCGCGTCGCCTTCAACGAAACGCTCGATGCCGCGCTCAAACGGCTGGCGTTATCAGGTGAGGAATTCGCGGTGCTGCTGCTCGACCTCGATCGCTTCAAGGAGGTCAACGACCAGTTTGGCCAACCCGCCGGCGACGAATTCCTGGTCCAGGTTGCAAGCCGGCTGCAGCGTTGCACGCGCGCGGCCGAGCATGTCGCGCGCATCGGCGGCGACGAATTCGCGCTGGTCATGAACAATGTGGCGCGGCCGGAAGATGTGCTCGAGATCGCCGAGCGCTTCGTCGCGGCCTTCACCGAATCGTTCCAGATCGAGGGCCGCCAGATCGTCGGCGCGACCAGCGTCGGCATCGTGCTGGCGCCGCGCGACGGCAACACGCCGTTCGACCTCATGAAGAATGCCGACGCCGCGCTTTATCGCGCCAAGAAGGCGGGAGCCGGCATGGTCTGCTTCTTCGAGACCAGCGACGACAAGGTGTCCCGCGACCGCAAGGCGCTGCAATCCGACCTCGCGGGCGCAATCGCGAGGGACGAGCTGTTCCTGGTGTTCCAGCCGTTCCTCGGTCTGGGCGACAACCGCATCACCGGCTTCGAGGCGCTGCTGCGCTGGCAGCATCCGGTACGCGGACTGGTGCCGCCGAGCGAATTCATACCGATCGCGGAGGAGACCGGGCTGATCCACGAGATCGGCGAATGGGTCATTCGCCGCGCCTGCACGACGGTGGCGCAATGGCCCGAACAGATCAGGGTCGCCGTGAACTTCTCCGCGGCACAATTTCACAACACCGGCATCCTCCAGACCATCGTGCAGGCGCTTGCCGACGCGAAGGTCTCTCCCAGGCGGCTCGAGATCGAGATCACGGAATCGATGCTGCTGTCGAAATACGGCTCGGCCGCATCGGTCCTGAATGCGCTGCTGGAACTCGGCGTCACCGTGGCGCTCGATGATTTCGGGACGGGCTTCTCCTCGCTCACCTATTTACGCAAGCTGCCGTTCAGCCGTATCAAGATCGACCAGTCCTTCATCCGCGACATGCTGGTGCAGCCGGACTGCGCTGCAATCGTGAAGTCGGTGGTCTCGCTCGCGCGGGACCTGCGCATCGGTGTCGTCGCTGAAGGCGTCGAGACCTCCGACCAACTCGAATATCTGCGCCAGATCAGCTGCGACGAGGTGCAGGGCTATCTGATCAGCCGGCCGGTGGCGGCCGATGCCGTGCTGGCGCTGCTGGACAGCAAGAAACATCGGGCGACCTTTGCGGCGTAGGACTCGATCGGCTTAAGATCGGTGCCGCTACGAAAGAGGTGCGCTCCCTCCCCCGCTTGCGGGGGAGGGTTGGGGAGAGGGTGTCTCCACAGAGGGAATTCCCCAGAGGAGAGAACCCTCACCCGCGCCTTCGGCGCGACCTCTCCCGCACGCGGGAGAGGTGGAGTCCGTGGCTCCGTCCATTCCGCCAAAACAGATCTCGCTGGACGCTATTTCAAATCGCGTCCGCCCGCAGCAGTGTATCCACGGTGATCGTGCCCCTCGCGCGGGAGACGCAGGCACAGATCTTCTGGTTGCTTTGCTTCTGCTGGTCGCTGAAGAAGACGTCGCGATGGTCGATCTCGCCGTCGACCGCGACCACGTCGATGGCGCACAAGCCGCATTCGCCGCGCTTGCAATCATACATCACGTCGTGGCCGCTGGCGTTGAGCACGTCCAGCATCGAGCGTTCGCGCGGGATTTCGAGCTCGACATTTGAGTCCTTCAGACGCACCCGGAACGTCTCGGTCGGCAGCGTGCCGCTGGAGCCAAAGGTCTCGTAGCGGAGATCCGGAAGCGGATGGCCGGCGCCGATCCAGGCATGGCGCGCGGCATCGAGCATGCGCATCGGGCCGCAGAACAGCGCGAGCGCGGCCTTGGGCGCCGACGCGAACAGGGCGTCGAGATCGAGCCGGTTGCCTTCGTCGCTGGCATGAACGACCAGGCGATCGCCGAGCAGCGCGGCGAGATCATCGAGATAGGCCGCTTCGCCGCGCGCGCGCACGGCGTAGTGCAGCGTGAGGTCAGCGCCGCGGCGGGCCAGCGCCTGCGCGGCGCCAAAGATCGGCGTGATGCCGATGCCACCGGCGATCAGGCAATAGTTTTCCCGCGTCCAATCCACCGCAAGCAGCGAGGCGGGCTGGGTGATGTCGAGCCGCGCGCCTGGCTGCAATGACCACATATAGCGCGAGCCGCCGCGGGAATCATCAGCGCGGCGCACCGCGATCTTGAAACCAGCCGAGGTGGCTTCGCCGACCAGCGAATAGGACCGCGTCTCCGGCAGGCCGTCGATGGTGACGTTGACATTGATGTGGCTGCCGACCGGGTAGGCGGCGCCATCGAACTGATCCGGCCGGATCAGGAATTCCCGGATGCTCGGTGCGAGATCGCGAGTCGAGACGAGCGTTGCCGGTATCCAGGTTTCGATGAAGCGCATGGCTGTGCCCTCAATCGGTTGCGGTCTTGATCAGCGCGAGCGCCGGCAAGAGGTCGAGATGGGTCCGGTTGCGCAGCGCGAGCCGCAGGTTGCGCACCGCGAGCCGCGCATGCTCGCGCATGACGGCCTCGGCGCGCGCGCCTTCGCGATTCTCGATCGCGTCAATCACGACGCGATGATGCTCTTGCCCGATGATGAGGATCTGCTGCGCCTCGGGCAGCGCCGATTGCGCCATCACGAAGCCGCTGGGCGAGGCGAACGGCAGCGCGGAGGCGCGGTCGATCTGCCGAATCAACGGCGGGCTGCGCGACAATTCCGTGAGCAGCGCATGAAAGCGCGCATTCAGCGTGACATAGGACGAGAAGGAATCGACCGAGATCGGCACCTGGCGCAGCAATTCGTCGATCGCGGCGAGGCACTCCTTCAGCGGCTCGAGCTCGCGCGCGGAGACGCCGCGCTCGGCGGCGAAACGTGCGGCGAGGCCTTCCAGCGTGCCGCGCAGCTCGATGGAGTCGGAGATGTCGCGCTCCGAGAACGCCTTCACCATGAAGCCGCCGGAGGGGATCGCCTCCAAGAGGCCCTCCTCCTCCAGTCGCACCAGCGCCATGCGCACCGGCGTGCGCGAGGCGCCGGTGGTCTCCACCGCCTGGAGCTCGGAGATGCGTTCGCCCGGACGCAACACGCCCGACAGGATCTGGTCGCGCAGCGCGAGCTGCGCCTTCACGGTCTGCGAGACTGAGCGGTCGACCTCACGTTCGGCCATGTCGGCTATTCCGCGGCCTGGAGATGCTGCGGCGCGTTTTCCTTCGCCACCATGCGATCGATCAGCTTGCGCGTCCACATCGCGCCCGCATCGATGTTGAGATTGTAGAAGATACGATCCGGGTTCTCGTCCATCGCGCGCTGCTGCGCTTCGAGGATCAGCTCGTCCTCGTGAAAGATGCCGGAGACGCCCTCGCGGATCTCGGTGGTGATGCGCTGCTCACTGATGCGATAGTTGCGCACGAACGCCCAGAAATAATGGCAGGTCTTCTCGGTTTCCGGCGTGATGGTATTGAGCACGAAACCGTTGACGCCCTGTGAGCGGTCGCCTTCCGGCGCGCCGGTGCCGGTCGGCGCCACGCCGACGTCGATGGCGATGGTGCACGGGGCTTCGAAGCGGATGATCTGCCAGCGGTCGACGAGACCGGGCTTGCCGAGTTGCTTGGCCCAGAACGGCGGCGGCTCGATGCCGCGCATCCAGCGCGTCACGGTCACCGTCTTCTCGCCATGGGTGACGTCGAACGGCGCCTCAGCCACCGCATCGTTACCGATGGAAGAGCCGTGCACAAAAGTCTCGTGGGTGAGATCCATGAGATTGTCGAGCACGAGGCGGTAGTCGCATTTGACGTGGATGGTCTTGCCGTCGCCAGCCCAGGCCGGATCGTGATTCCAGTGCATGTCCGGAACGAGCGCGGGATCGGCCAGCGCGGGATCACCCATCCAGAGCCAGATGTAGCGGTGACGCTCGACCACCGGATAGGCCCGGACACAGGCGGACGGATTGATGGTCTCCTGCGAGGGCATGAAGGTGCAGCGCCCTTGCGCGTTGTACTTCAGGCCGTGATAGCCGCAGATGACGGTGTCGCCTTCGAGCCGTCCCTTGGACAGCGGCACCAGGCGATGCCAGCAGGCATCCTCCAGCGCGGCCACCGAGCCGTCGGCCTTACGGTACATCACGACATGCTTGCCGCAGATCGTGCGCGGCAACAGCGCCGGCTTCACCTCGGCATCCCATGCGGCAGCGTACCAGGCGTTCATCGGGAAGGGCTTTGTCATCGGTCTCACTCCCACGGCTCATGAATACGTTATGTATACAATAGCAGTCGACCAGAAACGTTCAAGCTAAAACTAATCTACTATAATACCTTTGCCAGTGAAGCTGTATACATATCTGGCCGGAGGGCTATTTTCCGCGAAGAGAGCAATAACCGCGTGCGGCGCCCTCTTACCCTCCCCTTGGAGGGGAGGGTCGCTTCGCATGGAGCGAAGCGGAATGCGGAGCGGGGTGGGATGATCTCTCCACACGGGCACTACCCAAGAGGAAAGATCACCCCACCCCGCTCGCGCTACGCGCGATCGACCCTCCCCCTCCAGGGCAGGGGAATCGCATGTGAGCGTTCTCTGTAAGGCATTGCGAATTGGGCAGAAATCGATTCTGAAGGTGGCTCCTGAGTTGGAAGGAGCGGCCGATG
>NZ_JADPKE010000057.1:0-68724 GCF_023073795.1 Bradyrhizobium sp. 159
GTGGGGGAGGGCTAGGGAGAGGGGTAGCCCCGGGCGGGATGCTCGTCGGAAGCGAACTGCGGGCAACAGAGCGCTCGCCACTTCAACGCTAGAACCGAAAGGCCGCGCCGTGTGGCACCCCCCTCCCGGACCCTCCCCCACAAGGGGGGAGGGAATGGAGAGAGCCGTGCCCAGCCGCTCGGAAAGCTGAGGGTCGGGTCCGATCACGCCATACCCCCGATCCGCAGCTCGCGCGAGTCGATCCCCAGCGGGGCGTGGGTGGCGGCGATGATGAGGCCGCCGCTTGCCAAGTGCTCTCGCATCAATCCGGAAAACATGTTCTGACCGCCGGCATCCAGCGCCGTGGTCGGCTCGTCCAGCAGCCAGACCGGGCGGCGCACCGTCAGCAGCCGGGCCAATGACAACCGGCGGCGCTGGCCCGCGGAGAGGAAGGCGGCCGGCAGGTGGGTGGCGTGGTCGAGGCCGACCTTGGTGAGGCTCTCGGCGGCATCGCAGCGCTCGCCGCCGAGAAAATCAGCCCAGAATGCCAGATTTTCCGTCACACTCAGCGCCGGCTTCAGTGCATCGCGATCGCCGAGATAATGGCACTGCTCCGGCAGCGTCAGCTCGCCATCGCCCCCGTCCAGCGCGATCGTCCCGCCGGCCGGAATGAGCAGGCCGGCGATCAGCCGCAGCAGCGAAGTCTTGCCCGATCCGTTGCGGCCGACGACCGCCAGGGCTTCGCCCGAGGCGGCCGCAAAATCGAGGCTGGCGAACACCTCGCGTCCGCCCCGCACGCATCTGAGTCCGCTGCCGGAAAGCCGCATCTCGCTTCGTTTCAACCCGCTCAAAGCCGGGCCTCAGGAAATCTTGGGGTAGCGCATGGGAATTTTTGGCTCGCGAATTGCTGCGGCACGATTGTGGCTGTGGCGGCGCGGTTAGAAAGCTTCTATAAGCCCGGAACTACTTGATGCAGCAACTCAACCTGCCCCTGCAAGCGGCCCAGCCTGATACGCTGACGGTGTTAAAATACCCTGCCGGGTATAACTAGCAATTGGGATTCCTACATGACCTCGCTCGACAGCTTCAAATGCAAAAAGACCCTCAAGGTCGGCGCCAAGACCTATGTCTATTACAGCCTGCCCACGGCCGAGAAGAATGGTCTGAAGGGAATTTCGAAACTTCCCTATTCGATGAAGGTCCTGCTCGAGAACCTGCTGCGCAACGAGGACGGCCGCTCGGTCAAGAAAGAAGACATCGTCGCCGTCTCGAAATGGCTGCGCAAGAAGTCGCTGGAGCATGAGATCGCATTCCGCCCGGCGCGCGTCCTGATGCAGGACTTCACCGGCGTGCCCGCGGTGGTCGACCTCGCCGCGATGCGCAACGCGATGCAGAAGCTCGGCGGCGAGCCGGAGAAGATCAATCCGCTGGTCCCCGTCGATCTCGTCATCGACCATTCCGTGATCGTGAACTTCTTCGGCGACAACAAGGCTTTCGGCAAGAACGTCACCGAGGAATACAAGCAGAATCAGGAGCGCTATGAGTTCCTGAAGTGGGGCCAGAAGGCGTTCTCGAACTTCTCCGTCGTGCCGCCCGGCACCGGCATCTGCCACCAGGTCAATCTGGAATATCTGGCCCAGACGGTCTGGACCAAGAAGGAAAAGATGACGGTCGGCAAGAAGACCGGCACCTTCGAGGTCGCTTATCCCGACTCGCTGGTCGGCACCGATTCCCACACCACCATGGTCAACGGCCTGGCCGTGCTCGGCTGGGGCGTCGGCGGCATCGAGGCGGAAGCCTGCATGCTCGGCCAGCCGCTGTCGATGCTGCTGCCCAACGTCGTCGGCTTCAAGCTGAAGGGCGCGCTGAAGGAGGGCGTCACCGCGACCGACCTTGTGCTGACCGTGACGCAGATGCTGCGCAAGCTCGGCGTCGTCGGCAAGTTCGTCGAGTTCTTCGGCCCCGGTCTCGACCATCTCTCCGTCGCCGACAAGGCGACCATCGCCAACATGGCCCCTGAGTATGGCGCGACCTGCGGCTTCTTCCCGGTCGACGCCGCCGCGCTCGACTATCTCAAGACCTCCGGCCGGGCCTCGGCGCGCGTTGCGCTGGTGCAGGCCTATGCGAAGGCGCAAGGGCTCTTCCGCACCGCCAAATCGCCCGACCCGCTGTTCACGGAAACGCTGACGCTCGACCTCGGCGACGTCGTGCCGTCGCTGGCCGGCCCGAAGCGCCCCGAAGGCCGCATTGCGCTGCCCACGGTCGCGGAAGGCTTTTCGCTCGCGCTCAGCAGCGAGTACAAGAAGGCCGAGGAGCCTGCGAAGCGCTTCCCCGTCGAAGGCAAGAATTTCGATCTCGGCCATGGCGACGTCGTGATCGCCGCGATCACCTCGTGCACCAACACCTCGAATCCGAGCGTCCTGATCGGGGCCGGCCTGCTCGCACGCAATGCGGCAGCGAAGGGCCTCAAGGCGAAGCCGTGGGTGAAGACCTCGCTTGCCCCGGGCAGCCAGGTAGTCGCGGAATATCTCGCCAATTCCGGCCTTCAGGCCGACCTCGACAAGGTCGGCTTCAACCTGGTCGGCTTCGGCTGCACCACCTGCATCGGCAATTCCGGTCCGCTGCCGGAGGAGATCTCGAAGTCGATCAACGACAACGGCATCGTCGCGGCCGCCGTGCTCTCCGGCAACCGCAATTTCGAGGGCCGCGTCTCGCCGGACGTGCAGGCGAACTATCTGGCCTCGCCGCCGCTGGTCGTCGCCTACGCGCTCGCGGGCAGCGTGACCAAGAACCTCGCCACCGAGCCGCTCGGCGAAGGCAAGGACGGCAAGGCGGTGTACCTGAAGGACATCTGGCCGACGACGAAAGAAATCAACGCCTTCATGAAGAGGTTCGTGACCGCGTCGATCTTCAAGAAGAAGTATGCCGACGTGTTCAAGGGCGACACCAACTGGCGCAAGATCAAGACGGTCGAGAGCGAGACCTATCGCTGGAACATGAGCTCGACCTACGTGCAGAACCCGCCATACTTCGACGGCATGAAGAAGGAGCCGGAGCCGGTCACCGACATCGTCGAGGCGCGCATCCTCGCCATGTTCGGCCACAAGATCACCACCGACCACATCTCGCCGGCCGGCTCGATCAAGCTCACCTCGCCCGCGGGCAAATATCTCAGCGAGCACCAGGTGCGCCCTGCCGACTTCAACCAGTACGGCACGCGCCGCGGCAACCACGAAGTCATGATGCGCGGCACCTTCGCCAACATTCGCATCAAGAACTTCATGCTGAAGGGCGCCGACGGCAACATTCCGGAAGGCGGTCTGACCAAGCACTGGCCCGACGGCGAGCAGATGTCGATCTACGACGCCGCGATGAAGTACCAGGAAGAGAAGGTGCCGCTGGTGGTGTTCGCCGGCGCCGAATATGGCAACGGCTCCTCGCGCGACTGGGCCGCAAAGGGCACGCGCCTGCTCGGCGTTCGCGCGGTGATTTGCCAGAGCTTCGAGCGCATCCACCGCTCGAACTTGGTCGGCATGGGCGTGCTGCCGCTGACCTTCGAGGAGGGCACCTCGTGGCAGTCGCTGGGTCTCAAGGGCGACGAGAAGGTCACGCTGCGCGGCCTCGTCGGCGACCTCAAGCCGCGCCAGAAGCTGACCGCCGAGATCGTCTCCGGCGACGGTTCATTGCAGCGCGTTTCGCTGCTTTGCCGCATCGATACGCTGGACGAGCTCGACTACTACCGCAACGGCGGCATTCTGCACTACGTGCTGCGCAAGCTCGCGGCCTAAGCGCGGATTTGTGAACGATGGCTCACTGCGAAGTGAGTAGAAGCCTGAACGAAGGCGGCCTATCAAAAGGCCGCCTTCGCGCGTTTGCGGCACGTTTCGGATGGGCCCGGCCGGTGGAAAACCTCCTCCTGGACGGTTGCCTGGAAGGACGAATGTGCCGCGCCCCGTAAGACTACGGTGACCATCAGGCGATAAGATTCCCTCTCACAAGCAATGGTGTGCGGCGTTCGACATGACAACAATGACGGCTTCTCATCCGGTTTCACGTTGGTCCAGTGCCCTCTGGTCGGGTGCTCTCGGCATCTGTGCGATCGTCGCCGTCATCCGCCCCGCCGAGGCTGATCCCCGCGCCGTTGTCGAATTGTTTACCTCGCAGGGTTGCTCGTCCTGTCCGCCCGCCGACAAGATCATCGGCGATCTGTCCAAAGATCCCTCGGTCATCGCGTTGAGCATGCCGATCGACTATTGGGACTATCTCGGCTGGAAGGACACGCTGGCGGATTCACGCTTCTCTGCACGGCAGCGTGCCTACTCGCGCGTGCGCGGCGACCGTGAGGTCTACACGCCGCAGGTCGTCGTCAATGGCTCGACCCATGTCATCGGCAGCGATCGGACCGGCATCGAGAATGCAATCGGTAAGACCGACAAGGGCACGGGAGTGATGAGCGTGCCGGTGACGATGTCGCTTGCGGGCAAGCAGATCAACGTCTCGGTGGCCGGGAGCAACGAGCCCACGGTCTCGCATGGCGAGGTCTGGATCTGCTCGATCGCCAAGTCGGTGCCCATCACGATCACCCGCGGCGAAAATCGCGGACAGCAGGTCACCTATCACAACGTCGTACGCAACCTGCTGAAGGTCGGCGACTGGACCGGCCGTCCGGAAAGCTGGACGGTGCCGATCGAGAATCTCACGCGCGATGGCGTCGACGGCGCGGTGGTCTATGTCCAGGATGGCAGCCGAGAGAAGCCGGGCCCGATGCTGGGCGCGGCGTACACGTCGCTGCACTGATTTCTTGGCGTCGTACTCTGCTTTCAATCCTCATGGTGAGGAGCGCGCCCTTGCGCGCGTCTCGAACCATGAAAGGCCCCCCGCTGATGCAATGGGCCTCCATCCTTCGAGACGCCGCGCAAGAGCGCGGCCTTCAGGATGAGGAGAGACAGCTTTTGTGCGGATCATAGAGTGCGAATCAGAGACAAGTTCGCAGGACCAGGAACATCCCGATCCAAACAAAAAAGGACCAACTTGCGTTGGCCCTCCTTGCCGTGCGTACAGACCCGATCCTGTCGACCCCGGGGGGCTGGGGGCTGAGGAATCCGGAACCGAAGGACCGGGTCAACGCACGTAAGTCTTTTCGCAATGCAGGGCGGCAGTCGCTAGGCGGAAAAGCGGCGATACTATGATTCCTGCTAACGATGCCGTGACGGTTTGCCGCGACAGAGTTCCACCGCTGCGTGTGTTCGGATCCGCAACCGATTCCATTGGTTGAGCAAGGGAGCCCCTTGCGGCGCGGTACGGTTGGCGCGATCATGCAATTGTCATGAGCGCAGTTCCCGGGACGGTCTTCGGGGATGCGGGGTCATGTCGCGCGATCAGGAGGCGCTTCCCATGAGTCTGATGTCGGAGGATGCCGCTCCGAGCGAGCAGCGCGCGGCGACGCGCCCCGCCGCTGCGACGCCGCTGCCGAACCGGGTGACGTTCAACCGCCTCGAACTGCACCGGATTCTCAATCTCTATGGCCGCATGGTCGCCGACGGCGAGTGGCGCGACTACGCCATCGACTTCCTGAAGGACCGCGCCGTGTTCTCGGTCTATCGCCGCGCCTCGGAAGTGCCGATCTATCGCATCGAGAAGGACCCGCGGCTCGCGCGCAAGCAGGGCATGTACAGCGTGATCTCGGCGACCGGCCTGATCCTGCGCCGCGGTCACGAGCTCGAGCGCGTGCTGCTGGTGATCGATCGCAAGCTGGCGGTGGTGTAGGCGGCGTCGGGTGGGCGCAACGCGCCTACTTCCCCGGCACCGTGCTTGCACCCTCGCCGAGGGCGCGCTGCATCATCACCGTATCGAGCCAGCGGCCGAATTTCAGCCCGACATTGGGATGCGTGCCGATCATCTTGAAGCCGCTCTTGGCGTGAACGCCGATCGAGCCGGCATTGGCGGAATCGCCGATCACCGCGATCATCTGCCGAAAGCCGCGCGCCTCGCATTCGGTGATCAGCCGCTCCAGCAGCAGAGAGCCGACACCGCGGCGGTGGAACGAGGGATCGAGATAGATCGAATTCTCCACCGTGAAGCGGTAGGCCGGCCGCGGCCGGTAGGCACCGGCATAGGCATAGCCGGCGACGCGACGATCAAGGATCGCCACGAAATAGGGATAGCCGCCGTCGATCAGTGCGCGATAGCGGCGCGTCATCTCGGCAACATCGGGCGGCTCCAACTCGAACGTCGCGGTGCCCTCGCGGACGGCCTGCTGGTAAATGGCGGTGATGGCGGGAAGATCGGCCTCGAGCGCGGGCCTGATTTCGGGTGCGGACATGGCGGCAAGATTAGAGCCTTCCCGCGGCCGCTGGAAGAGGGCAGGGCTGCTTCCCAGCCGTCATTGCAGGCGCAGCAGCCTCGATCTTCTCCGCTGTCATGCCCCGCCTAGTGCGCAATTGCGCACGGGGGCGGGGCATCCAGTACGCCGCGGCTCCTCGGCTTATCACGAACGTCTCTGGATACTGGATCGCCCGCCGGAGCCCGTCATCGGGCCCGCCAAAGGCGAGACCCGGTGGCGGGCGACGACACCGGGTATGTGACGACATCTGCCCCAAACAAAAACCCCGGCCTTTCGGCCGGGGCTGATGTCGTTCTCTCAGCCTATCGCTTAATCGCGCTGGCCGAGGAGCTGCAACAGCAGCGTGAACAGGTTGATGAAGTTCAGGTACAGCGATAGCGCGCCGGTGATGGCCGCACGCTCTGCGATGTCACCGCCGGCCGAGGCGTAGCCGTAGATGTAGTCGTTCTTCAGCCGCTGGGTATCCCAGGCGGTGAGGCCCGCAAACACCAGCACGCCGACCACCGACACGATGAACTGCAGCATCGAGCTCGCCAGGAACAGGTTGACCAGGCTCGCGATGACGATGCCGATCAGGCCCATGAACAGGAACGAGCCCATGCCAGTCAGGTCACGCTTGGTGGTGTAGCCGTAGAGGCTCAGCGCACCGAAGGTGGCTGCGGTGATGAAGAACACCCGCACGATCGAGGTGTGCGTGAACACCAGGAAGATCGACGACAGCGAGATGCCCATCAGCGCCGAGAAAACCCAGAACAGGATCTGGGCAGTCGAGGGTGCCAGACGGTTGATGCCCGCCGAGATCACGAACACCATCGCGAGCGGCGCCAGCATGAACAGCCACTTCAGGGGGCTCACGAACATCGCGTAGCCGAACGGCGTCAGGAACAGCTTGCCGACGCGGACGGCTTCCGGCGTCGGGACATCCGTCACGGCGGCCATGTAGACGCCGAGCGCCGCCAGGCCCGTGATGGCCAGGCCAATGCTCATGTAATTGTAGATGCGCAGCATATAGGCGCGCAGGCCGGCATCGACCGTCGCGGCGTCAACACGCCCGGCGGCCCTGCCGAAAGGAGAAGCGTAGTTACGGTCTAGGTCCGACATGGTCGAATTCCCGTTGGTTGGTCCGGTCCGGCACGAGGGTCGCCATGCCGCCGGTTCGTCAGTTCTATCTCGGATACCGATGCCAGCCGACTAAATTCTGGCTCACAATCGGGGCTCCGAACCCACTCGATATGTGGGAAACTAACACATTCACCGCAACCGTCCACGCGCGGCCGAATGTCGCCCTCGGCCACAATCCTGACGGGAGGACGTGGTTAACCGCAGGAATCGTGCGATTCCGCTCCCGCGCGGTCAGCCGCTACCTTTTGTCACAAATTCCGCAACACCGTCGCGGGCTTTTTGTTCAATGCCAGCAACGTGCCGGCGAGCCCGAGCCCGACCGTGACGACGAGCGCGGCCGCGACCACGCCGGCCGCGCTGCCGGCCTGCCAGACGAAACTCAGCGTCATCAGCCGCGTCACGATCATCCAGGCCGCGATGCTGCCGGCGATCACGCCGAACAAGGCGGTGGCGAGCCCGATCAGGAGGTATTCGAGTGCATAGGCGCCGAGCAGCCGCAGCCGCGTCGCGCCCAGCGTCTTCAGGATCACCGCATCATAGACCCGGTGGCGATGACCAGCGGCGAGCGCCCCGCCGAGCACCAGGATCGCCGAGATCAGGGTCACGGCGCTGGCGCCGCGGATCGCCAGCGCCAGGTTGGTCACCACCGAGCCGACCGTCTCCATCACCTCGCGCACGCGCACGCTGGTCACCATCGGATAGGCATCCGCCACCTGCTTGATGATCTGGCCGTCGCCCGCAGCATTGCCGTCGGCTTCAGTCAACGTTGCGATATGGGTATGCGGCGCGCCCTTGAAGGCGTTGGGCGAGAACACAAGGACGAAGTTGATACCGAGGCCCTGCCAGTCGATGGTGCGCAGATTGCCGATTTTAGCCGGGATGTCGCGGCCGAGCACGTTGACCACGACCTCGTCGCCAAGCTTGAGGCCGAGACCGTCAGCAATCTTCTTTTCCATCGAGACCAGCGGCGGGCCGGAATAGTCGGCGCTCCACCATTCGCCCTCGACCACCTTGGAACCCTTCGGCAGCTCGCCGGTGTAGGTCAGGCCACGGTCGCTCTGCAGCACCCATTCGGAATCGGTGGAGGGCTTGAGCTCCTCGGCGCGCAACCCGCGCGCGCCGACGATGCGGCCGCGCAGCATCGGCACGTCCTCGACCTTGGCGCCGGGAGCGATCTGGCGCAGATAACCGTCGAACTGCTCGGCTTGCGCGCTCGGGATGTCGATGAAGAAGAACGATGGCGCCTGATCGGGGAGCGCGGCCAGAAACTGCCGACGCAAATTGCCGTCGATCTGGGTGATGGTGACAAGCACGGCGAGCCCGAGCCCCAGCGACAGCACGACGGACGGCGTCAGCGCGCCCGGCCGGTGGATGTTGGCGATGGCGAGCCGCAGCATCGGCAGCTGCGTTCGCGGCAGCCGCCGAGCGATGGCCATCAGCAAGGCGGCGATGCCGCGCAGCAGGGCGAACACGACGATGGAGGACGCCACGAACACCGCGGCGATGCGCTTGTCGAATGAGAGACCGATCACGACGGCAACGAGCAGGACGATCACAACGCCCATGAACACGAGGTAGCCCAGGCGCGGCCGGTGCCATTCGGAGCTGATGGTGTCGCGGAACAGCGCGGCCACGGGCACGTCGTGGACGCGGCCGAGCGGCCAGAGGCCGAAGGCCAGCGCGGTGAGCAGGCCATAGATGAAGGACAACGCGAGCTCGTCGGCATGCACGGCCGGCACGACCGGCAGCGGCAACAGCTTGCCGAACAGGCCGACGATGGCGAAGGGCATCGCGGCGCCGAGCGCAAGGCCGATCGCCGAGCCGATCGCAGCGAGCAGGATCACCTGCGCGAGATAGATGCCGAACACGTCGCGGCCCGTGGCGCCGACGGCTTTGAAGGCCGCGATCACCTCGAGCTTCCGGTCGATATGACTCTTCACGGCATTGGCAACCCCGACGCCGCCGACCAGCAGCGCGGCGAGCCCGACCAGCGTTAGGAATTGGGTGAAACGATTGATGTTGCGCTCGAGCTGCGGCGAGGCGTTGGAGCGGCTGCGGATCTCCCAGCCGGCCTGCGGCGCGGCATTGCGCGCATCGGTGATGAAAGTCTCGGTGGCGCGTTCGTTGTTGGCGGCGTCAGGCAGCTTCACCCGGTAGACCCAGCGAACCAGGCTGCCCGGCTGGATCAGGCCGGTGGCGTGCAGGCCCGCCTCGCTGATCAGGAAGCGCGGGCCGAAGCCGATGCCGCCGGCGAGCTTGTCCGGTTCGGCCTCGACGGTGCTGCGGATCTCGAACGTCGCCGAGCCGATGGTGACGCGGTCGCCGGTCTTGAGCGACAGCCGCGCCAGCAGCGTCGGATCGGCGGCAGCGCCGAACGCGCCGTCGCGCATCGCCAGCAGCTCGGACATCGGCAGCGGCGGCGCAAGTTTCAGCTGGCCGAGCATCGGATAGCTGTCGTCGACCGCCTTCATCTCGACCAGCGCCAGCTTGCCGTCCGTCGAGCGCGCCATGCCGCGCAAGGTCGCGGCGGTCGACACGGTGCCGCGCGAGCGCAGGAAGGCGACTTCTTCCGGCTTGGCCTCGCGCTGGAACAGCACGAACGAAACGTCGCCGCCGAGCAGGGTGCGGCCTTCGCGGGCAAGACCGTCGGAGAGGCTCGCCGAGACCGAGCCGACGCCGGCGATCGCCATCACGCCGAGCGCGATGCAGGCGATGAAGACGTAGAAGCCGCGCAGGCCGCCGCGCAATTCGCGCAATGCGTAGCGCAGCGAGAGCGCGACGCCATTAGGCCTCGCCAACGGTTCGGCAGCCGTGCTCATGCCGGCGCAGTCTGGGTGTCGATGCGCCCGGAGCGCAGGCGGATCACGCGATCGCAGCGGTGCGCGAGCGAGGAATCGTGCGTGACCAGCACCAGCGTCATGCCGCGCTCGGCATGCTTGCTGAACAGGAGATCGACGATCTGCTGTCCGGTGGCCTCATCCAGATTGCCGGTCGGCTCGTCGGCGACGAGGATGGCGGGATCGGGCGCCAGCGCGCGCGCGAGCGCAACGCGCTGCTGCTCGCCGCCGGAAAGCTGCGTCGGATAATGATGCAATCGATCGCCGAGCCCGACCGATTGCAGCTCCTGCGCCGCACGCCTGGCGGCGTCCGGATTGCCGGCGAGCTCGAGCGGCACCGCAACGTTCTCCAGCGCCGTCATGGTCGGGATCAGATGGAAGGATTGGAAGACGATGCCGACCTGGCGGCCGCGGAAGCGGGCCAGCGCGTCCTCGTCGAGGGCATTGAAAGGCGTACCATTGACCACCACCTCTCCGCTATCAGGACGCTCCAGCCCCGCCATCACCATCAGCAGCGTGGATTTGCCCGAGCCTGACGGGCCGATCAGGCCGATCGTTTCGCTGCGGCCCACACGCAGGCTGATATCCTTGAGGATGTGAACGCGTGCCGCACCCGTGCCCAATGAGAGATTGACGTTGGAGATGGCGATGGTGTCCGGCGCGGTGCCGGCGAGCGAAGAGGTTTCGATGCGAGTGTCCATGGTCCGGTCATATGGCAACTCCGCTGGCGCGGTCGAGAGGCGTTACGGATTGTTCATGCACATAGCCGTGTTGATGCTCGCTTTGATGACGGTCGTCACGACGGCTTCGGCCGGGGGGCAGAAGCCGATCAAGCTCGTCGTGCTGGGCGATTCCTTGAGCGCTGGTCTCGGCCTGCCGGCCCAGGAGGCATTCCCGACGAAACTCCAAAAAGCCTTGCAAGCCAAAGGCATAACGGTCGACATGGTCAATGCCGGGGTGTCCGGCGACACCTCCTCCGGCGGCCGCGATCGGCTGGACTGGTCGGTGCCTGAAGGAACCGAGGGCGTCATCGTCGAACTCGGCGCCAACGACGCGTTGCGGGGCATCGATCCCGATTTGACGCGCGCCGCGCTCAGCGACATCATCCAGCGGCTCAAGGGACGCAAGATCGCGGTGATGCTGTGCGGCATGCTGGCGCCGCCGAATTACGGCGCAGATTATGCCGCGCGCTTCAATTCGATTTATCCGGATCTGGCGAAGAAATTCGACGTGCCGCTCTATCCGTTCTTTCTCGACGCCGTCGCCGCCGACGCCAAGCTCAACCAAGCCGACGGCATCCATCCGACCGCGGGCGGCGTCGACATCATCGTCGACAGGATCATGCCTACGGTGGAGGCATTCATTGGCACGATCGCTGAGCAACGGCGTTGAAAAGCAGGCAATGCTAACCGTAATTCCCAGGGTTTTACCGGGGTGAGGTTGGCCAAGCTTCGCAGAGTCACACAACTGCGATAGGAATCAGGGTACCGGTGATTCGTCGCCGGCTCTAATTTGGATACCGTCCTTGCCTTGAGGGCTGTACCCAAGCATCGGGAGTGCGAAACGATGCCGCGTTTGTTCACGGGTCTGGAAATTCCGGCCGAGATCGGCCAGTCGCTTTCCAACTTGAGGGGCGGCCTTCCCGGCGCCCGCTGGATCGATCCCGAAAATTATCACGTCACCTTGCGCTTCATCGGCGATATCGACGGTGTCTCCGCCAACGAGATCGCCTCGATGCTGTTTCGCGTCGACCGCAAGCCGTTCGAGGTGAAGGTGCAGGGCCTCACGAGTTTTGGCGGCCGCAAACCGCGGGCAGTCGTTGCGACGATCGCGCCGAGCAAGCCGCTGATGGAATTGCAGGCCGAGCTCGAACGGATGATGCAGCGGATCGGTCTCGACCCTGAAGGCCGCAAGTTCATCCCGCATGTCACGCTGGCCCGGCTGCACGACGCCTCCGATCGCGACGTTGCCGACTATCTCTCGCTGCGCGGCTACTTCCCGAGCAAGGCGTTCATGGCGGAGCGTTTTGTTCTCTTCTCATCCCGCGCCTCCACCGGCGGCGGCCCGTATGTCGTCGAGGACGCCTACGAGCTGTGTGCGTAGGTCGCTCTTGTGCCCCGGCCGTAGAGCCGGGGCCCCGCGCTCCGCGTTGAACGAAATTTGGCGATGAACGAAACAGTGGGTCCCGGCCCAGCGCGTCCGGGACACGAATCCGCATACCCCGTCCACCAATTCACGGCTTGCAATTTCCGTCCTTCTCTGGCGGAAAGGGCCATGCTCTCGACCCCCAGTTCCTCATTCCGCGAAGCCTATCAAGCCCAGATCGCCTCCGGGGCGATCGAGCCTGATGCCGCGCAGGCCGAAATCGCCGAAGCCTATGCAGCGCTCGACCAGCGGCTCGCGGCTTACAAGCCCGCGCGCAAGCAGGGTCTGCTCAGCCGCCTGTTCAGCAGCGACAAGGACGAGGCGCCGCGCGGACTCTACATCCATGGCGAGGTCGGCCGCGGCAAGACCATGCTGATGGACCTGTTCTTTCAGCATTCCTCGGTCGAGCACAAGCGCCGCGCGCATTTCCACGAGTTCATGGCGGAGGCGCATGAGCGCATCTACGATTATCGCCAGAGCATCGCGCGCGGCGAGATCGCCGACGGCGACGTCATCGCGCTAACCGCGAGTGCGATCTTCGAGGAGAGCTGGCTGCTCTGCTTCGACGAATTCCACGTCACCGACATCGCCGACGCGATGATCCTCGGCCGTCTGTTCGCAAAATTGTTCGAGCTCGGCACCGTCGTGGTCGCGACCTCGAACGTCGCGCCCGACGATCTCTACAAGGGCGGCCTGAACCGGTCGCTGTTCCTGCCCTTCATCAAGCAGATCACCGATCACATGGACGTTGCGCGGCTCGACGCGCGCACCGATTTCCGCCTGGAGAAGCTTCAGGGCGTGCCGATGTGGCTGACACCGGCAGATGCCGATGCGGATGCCGCGCTCGACCGCGCCTGGTCGAAGATGAGCGGCGGCGCCAGATGCAAGCCGCGCGACATCTCAATCAAGGGACGCATCCTGCACGTACCATGCTCGGCCCATGGCATCGCGCGATTCTCGTTCGCCGATCTCTGCGAGAAGCCGCTTGGGGCATCGGACTACCTCAGGCTCGCGCAGGACTATCACACGATCCTGGTCGACCATATTCCAGTGATGGACGTCTCTCAGCGCAACGCCGCCAAGCGCTTCATCACGCTGATCGACACGCTCTATGACAATGCGGTGAAGCTGATGGCCTCGGCCGATGCCAACCCGATCGCGCTGTACCTTGCGACCGAAGGCAACGAGGCCAACGAGTTCAACCGGACCGCGTCACGCCTGATCGAGATGAGCTCGGAATCCTATCTGGCGTTGCCTCACGGCCGCAAAGATTCCACCGCCAGCGGCTCGACCAAGGGTCTGGTAGAGACTTAAGTCCTATTTCTATCCTCCGGTCATTCCGGGGCGCGCGCCAGCGCGAACCCGGAATCTCGCGCTACAATTTCGAGATCCGGGTTCGCCCGCGCAATGGCGCAGGCGCCCCGGAATGACGGCTTAGAGGCTGCTGGCCGGAATCGCGGCAAGCTCGACAATTGGGCGTCCACCGACTTGAACGGGGGAGGCGAAAGGGATAACCACCCGTCTCAGTTTTCCCTCCTTACGTGTCTAAAGGACAGGCTCACATGGCGCGCGACAAGATTGCTTTGATTGGCTCCGGTCAGATCGGCGGAACGCTGGCTCACCTCATCGGCCTGAAAGAACTGGGCGACGTCGTGATGTTCGACATCGCCGAGGGTGTGCCGCAGGGCAAGGCGCTCGACATTGCGCAGTCCTCCCCGGTCGACGGTTTTGACGCGCATTATGCCGGTGCGAACTCCTACGAGGCGCTCGACAACGCAAAGGTCTGCATCGTCACCGCCGGCGTGCCGCGCAAGCCCGGCATGAGCCGCGACGACCTCCTCTCCATTAACCTCAAGGTCATGGAGCAGGTCGGCGCCGGCATCAAGAAGTACGCCCCCGACGCCTTCGTCATCTGCATCACCAACCCGCTCGACGCGATGGTCTGGGCACTGCAGAAGGCCTCGGGCTTGCCGCACAAGAAGGTCGTCGGCATGGCCGGCGTGCTGGATTCGGCACGCTTCCGCTACTTCCTGGCCGATGAGTTCAACGTCTCCGTCGAGGACGTCACCGCCTTCGTGCTCGGCGGCCATGGCGACACCATGGTGCCGCTGGTGAAGTACTCCACCGTCGCCGGCATCCCGCTGCCCGACCTCGTCAAGATGGGCTGGACCTCGCAGGCGCGTCTCGACGAGATCGTCGACCGCACCCGCAACGGCGGCGCCGAGATCGTCAATCTGCTCAAGACCGGCTCGGCCTTCTACGCCCCGGCGGCGTCCGCGATCGCCATGGCCGAGAGCTATCTGAAGGACAAGAAGCGTGTGCTGCCCTGCGCCGCCTACCTGAACGGCGAGTACAGCGTGAAGGATATGTATGTCGGCGTGCCCGTCGTGATCGGCTCCAAGGGCGTCGAGCGTGTGGTCGAGATCGAACTCGCCGGCAAGGACCGCGAGGCCTTCGACAAGTCGGTCGGCGCGGTGCAGGGCCTCGTCGACGCCTGCAAGAAGATCGCCCCCGATCTTCTCGGCCGCTAAGCGCCAGCAATTCCCGCCGAAGTCCGAAAACCGGTCTTCGGCGGTTCCGTTTCCGGGGCCCGCGCATCGTGCCGGGCTTTCCGGTTCGGCAGTCCAGAGATCTCGAAGTCAAAGAATCCGGGTTGCAGTTCCTGTGGTATATGGTATGCCAGCCACAAGACTGAGGTGGGCCCTTGAGGTCACCGCCCGCGGGTTCAGGGAGCGACCATATGAATATTCATGAGTACCAGGCCAAAGCGCTGCTGAATGAGTTCGGCGTGCCAATTTCCAAGGGCGTGCCCGTCCTCAAGCCGGCCGACGCGGAAGCCGCCGCCAAGGCGCTGCCGGGTCCGGTCTGGGTCGTGAAGAGCCAGATCCATGCCGGCGGCCGCGGTAAAGGCAAATTCAAGGAAGCCAGCGCCGGCGACAAGGGCGGCGTCCGCATCGCCAAGTCGGCCGCCGAGGTCTCCGAATTCGCCAAGCAGATGCTGGGCGCGACGCTGGTGACCGTGCAAACCGGTCCCGCCGGCAAGCAGGTCAACCGCCTCTACATCGAGGACGGCTCCGACATCGACAAGGAATTCTACCTCTCGATCCTGGTCGATCGCGAGACCTCGCGCGTCTCCTTCGTGGTGTCGACCGAGGGCGGCGTCAACATCGAGGAGGTCGCGCACAACAGCCCTGAGAAGATCGTCACCTTCTCGGTCGATCCCGCGACCGGCGTCATGGGCCATCACGGCCGCACGGTGGCGAAGGCGCTGAAGCTATCAGGCGATCTCGCCAAGCAGGCCGAAAAGCTCACCGCGCAGCTCTACGCCGCCTTCGTCGCCAAGGACATGTCGATGCTGGAGATCAACCCGCTGGTCGTGACCAAGCAGGGCCAGCTCCGCGTGCTCGACGCCAAGGTCTCGTTCGACGACAACGCGCTGTTCCGTCATCCCGAGGTGCTCGCCCTGCGCGACGAGACCGAGGAAGATGCCAAGGAAATCGAGGCGTCGAAATACGACCTGAACTACGTCACCCTCGACGGCAACATCGGCTGCATGGTCAACGGCGCCGGTCTCGCCATGGCGACGATGGACATCATCAAGCTCTACGGCATGTCGCCGGCCAACTTCCTCGACGTCGGCGGCAGCGCCAGCAAGGAGAAGGTCGCGGCCGCCTTCAAGATCATCACCGCGGACCCCAACGTGAAGGGCATTCTGGTCAACATCTTCGGCGGCATCATGAAGTGCGACGTGATCGCCGAGGGCGTCACAGCCGCCGTCCGCGAGGTCGGTCTCAGCGTGCCGCTGGTGGTGCGCCTCGAAGGCACCAATGTCGAGCTCGGCAAGAAGATCATCCGTGAATCCGGCCTGAATGTGGTGCCGGCCGACAATCTCGACGACGCCGCGCAGAAGATCGTGAAGGCCGTCAAGGGAGGCTAAGGTCATGGCCCAGGACCATCTCGCCGCATCATCTCCGCTCCCCGAGCACGCGCGCCTCGCCGCGTTTGCCGGCGAATGGGATGGTGAAGAGATGGTCTTCCCGTCGCGCTGGACGGAGGGCGGACCGGCCACCTCTCACGTCGTCGCGCGGTTGGAGCTCAACGGGTTCTATCTGATCCAGGACTCGGTCCAGATGCGCGACGGCAAGCAGGTCTTCGCCACTCACGGCATCTTCACCTACGACCGCGACGATCGGACCTACAAATTGTTCTGGTACGACTCGCTCGGCTACACGCCGCCCTCGCCCGCCTCCGGCGGCTGGGTCGGCAAGACCCTGACGCTGGTGCGCGGCTCGCTCCGCGGCAATGCGCGCCACGTCTACGAGATCATCGACGACAATTCCTATTCGTTGAAGATCCAGTTCTCGCCGGACGCGGAAGGCTGGGCCGACGTGCTCACCGGCGTCTACCGCCGCATCCACTGACCTCTCACTCGTTAGTTCGCGAAAGCAGACCTCATGTCCATCCTGATCGACAAGAACACCAAGGTCATCTGCCAGGGCTTTACCGGCAAGAACGGCACCTTCCATTCCGAGGCCGCGATTGCCTATGGCACCAAGATGGTCGGCGGCACCTCGCCGGGTAAAGGCGGCGCGACGCATCTGGGCCTGCCGGTGTTCGATACCGTGCGCGAGGCGCGTGAGAAGACCGGCGCCGATGCGTCGGTGATCTACGTGCCCCCGCCGGGCGCGGCGGACGCGATCTGCGAAGCCATCGATGCCGAGATTCCGCTGATCGTCTGCATCACCGAAGGCATTCCGGTCGTCGACATGGTGCGGGTGAAGCGCTCGCTGATCGGTTCCAAGTCGCGCCTGATCGGGCCGAACTGCCCGGGCGTCATGACCGCGGGCGAGTGCAAGATCGGCATCATGCCGGCCAACATCTTCAAGACCGGCAGCGTCGGCATCGTCTCCCGCTCCGGCACTTTGACCTATGAAGCCGTGTTCCAGACCTCCCAGGAGGGCCTCGGCCAGACCACTGCCGTCGGCATCGGCGGCGACCCGGTTAAGGGAACCGAGTTCATCGACGTGCTGGAAATGCTGCTCGCCGATCCCAAGACCGAGTCGATCATCATGATCGGCGAGATCGGCGGTTCCGCCGAGGAGGACGCCGCCCAGTTCCTCAAGGACGAGGCCAAGCGCGGCCGCAACAAGCCGATGGTCGGCTTCATTGCCGGTGTCACCGCACCTCCCGGCCGCCGGATGGGCCACGCCGGCGCGATCATCTCGGGCGGCAAGGGCGACGCCGGTTCCAAGACCGAAGCGATGAAATCGGCCGGAATCCTGGTCTCTCCGTCGCCCGCACGCCTTGGTCATACGCTTGCCGAAAAGTTGAAGGGGTAATTCACTTCTTCGTATTTTTCCGGGCGAAGTTTCGCAGCAAATAGGGTAAAGGGTGCCTGTCGCGCCGAGCCTCTGCCGGGAGCTCGGCGCCAGCGCCGTTTGTTATGCGCGAACCGAAATCGCCAGGAACTCCAGTATGTCTCGCCAGGACGCGAACGCAGCCTTTGCCCTCTCATCCTTTTTGCAGGGCACCAACGCCACCTACATCGACGAAATCTACGCCCGCTACCAGAAGGATCCGTCCTCGGTCGACCCCGAGTGGCAGGAGTTCTTCAAGAGCCTGAATGACCAGCCCGGCGACATCAGCAAGAACGCCGAAGGTCCTTCCTGGGAGCGCGCCAACTGGCCGCTGACCCCGCAAGACGAGCTGACCTCCGCTCTCGACGGCAACTGGGCCGAGGTCGAGAAATCGGTCGGCAACAAGATCGCCGCCAAGGCGCAGGCCAAGGGGGGCGGCCTATCTTCCGCCGACCTGCTCCAGGCCACGCGCGACTCCGTCCGCGCCCTGATGCTGATCCGCTCCTACCGCATGCGCGGCCACTTCCATGCCAAGCTCGATCCGCTCGGCATCGAAGCCCCGCGCAATCGCGAAGAGCTCGACCCGCGCACCTACGGCTTCAGCGAAGCCGATTTCGACCGCAAGATCTTCCTCGATCACGTGCTCGGTCTCGAATACGGCACGCTGCGCGAGATCACCGCGATCTGCGAGCGCACCTACTGCCAGACCCTCGGCGTCGAGTTCATGCACATCAGCAATGCCGCGCAGAAGGCCTGGATCCAGGAGCGCATCGAGGGGCCGGACAAGGAGATCTCGTTCACCCGCGAAGGTCGCCGCGCCATCCTGATGAAACTGATCGAAGCCGAAGGCTTCGAGAAATTCTGCGACACCAAGTTCACCGGCACCAAGCGCTTCGGCCTCGACGGCGGTGAATCGCTGATTCCCGCGCTGGAGCAGATCATCAAGCGTGGCGGCAATCTCGGCGTGAAGGAGATCGTGCTGGGCATGCCGCATCGCGGCCGCCTCAACGTGCTGACCCAGGTGATGGGCAAGCCGCACCGTGCACTGTTCCACGAATTCAAGGGCGGCTCGGCCAATCCCGATGCAGTCGAAGGCTCCGGGGACGTCAAGTATCACCTCGGCGCCTCCTCGGACCGCGAGTTCGACGGCAACCGCATCCACCTGTCGCTGACGGCGAACCCCTCGCATCTCGAGATCGTCGATCCCGTCGTGCTCGGCAAGGTCCGCGCCAAGCAGGACCAGCACGGCGATCCGCCGGATATGCGCATCTCCGTCATGCCGCTGCTGATGCACGGCGACGCGGCGTTCGCTGGCCAAGGTGTCGTTGCCGAATGCTTCGGTCTGTCGGACCTGAAGGGCTACCGCACC
Source organism: Bradyrhizobium sp. 159 (assembly GCF_023073795.1). Lineage (NCBI taxonomy): Bacteria > Pseudomonadati > Pseudomonadota > Alphaproteobacteria > Hyphomicrobiales > Nitrobacteraceae > Bradyrhizobium > Bradyrhizobium sp. 159. The sequence continues at coordinate 19,153 of NZ_JADPKE010000057.1, forward strand.
GGCGGCTCCGTGCACTTCATCGTCAACAACCAGATCGGCTTCACCACCTATCCGCGTTACTCGCGCTCGTCGCCCTACCCGTCAGACGTGGCGAAGATGATCGATGCGCCGATCTTCCACGTGAACGGCGACGATCCGGAAGCGGTCGTGTTCGCGGCCAAGGTTGCTACCGAGTTCCGGCAGAAATTCCACAAGCCCGTCGTTATCGACATGTTCTGCTACCGCAGGCATGGCCATAACGAGGGCGACGAGCCGGCCTTCACCCAGCCGGTGATGTACAAGAGGATTGCCGCCCATCCCTCGACGCTGGAGCTCTACTCGCGGCGTCTGATCAGCGAAGGCGTGATCACCGAGGGCGAGGTCGACAAGGCCAAGGCCGACTGGCGCGCCCGGCTCGATGCCGAGTTCGAGGCCGGCACGTCCTACAAGCCGAACAAGGCCGACTGGCTCGACGGCAAATGGGCGGGCTTCAAGATCGCCGACCAGGAAGAGGATGCGCGCCGCGGCGTCACCGGCGTCGACCTGCCAATCCTCAAAGACATCGGCCGGAAGATCACCAAGGTGCCGGACGGCTTCCGGGTCCACCGCACCATTCAGCGTTTTCTGGAAAATCGCGCCAGGGCGATCGAGAACGGCGTCGGCATCGACTGGGCGACCGGCGAGGCGCTGGCGTTCTGCACGCTGCTTCACGAACACCATCACGTCCGCCTGTCCGGACAGGATTCCGAGCGCGGCACGTTCTCGCAGCGTCACTCCGTCCTGATCGACCAGGAAGACGAGAGCCGCTACACGCCGTTCAACCATCTGGGCACCGAGCAGGGCCATTACGAGGTCATCAACTCGCTGCTGTCTGAAGAGGCCGTGCTCGGCTTCGAATACGGCTATTCGCTCGCGGAGCCGAACACGCTGACGCTGTGGGAAGCCCAGTTCGGCGACTTCGCCAACGGCGCGCAGGTCGTGTTCGACCAGTTCATCTCCTCGGGCGAGCGCAAATGGCTGCGCATGTCCGGTCTCGTCTGCCTCTTGCCGCATGGCTATGAGGGCCAGGGACCGGAGCACTCCTCGGCACGTCTCGAGCGTTATTTGCAGATGTGCGCCGAAGACAACATGCAGGTGGTCTATCCGACCACGCCGGCGAACTACTTCCACGTGCTGCGGCGTCAGCTCCACCGCGAGATCCGCAAGCCGCTGATCATGATGACGCCGAAATCGCTGCTGCGCCACAAGCGGGCGGTGTCGCGTCTCGAGGAGCTGGCGAAGGGCACGACTTTCCACCGCATCCTCTATGATGACGCCCAGATGCTGCCGAACGAGGCGATCAAGCTCGTCCCTGACGACAAGATCCGCCGCATCGTGCTCTGCTCCGGCAAGGTCTATTACGACCTCTATGAGGAGCGCGAGAAACGCGGAATCGACGACATCTATCTGATGCGCGTCGAGCAGCTCTATCCGGTGCCGCTGAAGGCGCTGGTGGCCGAGCTGTCTCGCTTCAAGAAGGCCGAAGTGATCTGGTGCCAGGAAGAGCCCCGCAACATGGGAGCCTGGCACTTCATCGAGCCCTATCTGGAATGGGTGCTGAACCAGGTGAACGGCGCGAGCCGGCGTCCGCGTTATGTCGGTCGTGCCGCCTCGGCCGCGACCGCCACGGGTCTGATGTCCAAGCATCAGGCGCAGCTGAAGGCGTTCCTGGACGAAGCACTGAGCTGAACTTTTTGAACTGTGTCATGCCCCGCCTCGTGCGCGACTGCGTACTGGGGTGGGGCATCCAGTACGCCGTGTCGTCCGTGCAGCATACGCACGCCCGGTTTGCTGGCTGGCTTGCTTTTCGCAGGCGATGACATCCGCACTTATGACCGCATTGGCGATCTCCTTAAGGAAAAGACCATGACTGAAATTCGTGTGCCGACGCTCGGCGAATCCGTCACCGAGGCCACCATCGGCCGCTGGTTCAAGAAGGCCGGCGACCCCGTCGCCGTGGACGAGCCCTTGGTGGAGCTCGAGACCGACAAGGTCACCATCGAGGTCCCGGCGCCCTCCGCCGGCACGCTGAGCGAGATCATCGCCGCCGATGGCGCGACCGTTGCAGTCGGTGCGCTGCTCGGTCAGATCACGGAAGGCGCAGGTGCTGCAAAGCCGGCCGCTGCTGCCGCGAAGCCCGCCGCTGCTGCTCCTGCGGCCGCTGCCGCCGCTCCTGCAGCAGCCTCGGCCGCGAAAGCGCCGCCGGCCGATGCGCCGCTCGCCCCCTCGGTGCGCAAGCTGTCGGCCGAGACCGGCATCGATGCCTCGACCGTTCCGGGCTCCGGCAAGGACGGCCGCGTCACCAAGGGCGACATGCTCGCCGCGATCGAGCGTGCGGCGTCCGCGCCGACCCCGGTCAACCAACCCGCCGCCGCCGTGCAGGTGCGCGCGCCGTCGCCGGCCGATGACGCCGCCCGCGAAGAGCGCGTCAAGATGACCCGCCTGCGCCAGACCATCGCGCGCCGCCTCAAGGACGTGCAAAACACCGCCGCCATGCTCACGACCTTCAACGAGGTCGACATGACCAACGTCATGGCGCTGCGTGCCCATTACAAGGATGCGTTCGAGAAGAAGCATGGCGCCAAGCTCGGCTTCATGGGCTTCTTCACTAAGGCCGTCGTGCAGGCGCTGAAGGACATTCCCGCCGTCAACGCCGAGATCGACGGCACCGACCTGATCTACAAGAACTACTACCACGTCGGCGTCGCCGTCGGCACCGACAAGGGTCTCGTCGTGCCCGTGGTGCGCGACTGCGACCACAAGTCGATCTCCGACATCGAGAAGAGCATCGCCGATTTCGGCCGCCGTGCCCGCGACGGCCAGCTCAAGATCGACGAGATGCAGGGCGGCACCTTCACCATCACCAATGGCGGCATCTACGGCTCGCTGATGTCGACCCCGATCCTGAACGCGCCGCAGTCCGGCATTTTGGGCATGCACAAGATCCAGGAGCGGCCGATGGTCGTCGGCGGCAAGATCGAGGTCCGCCCGATGATGTATCTGGCGCTGTCCTACGATCACCGCGTCATCGACGGCAAGGAAGCCGTGACCTTCCTGGTCCGCGTCAAGGAGAGCCTGGAAGATCCGGCACGCCTGGTGCTCGATCTCTGATTCCCGTTGCTCTGCGAGCGCCGTCGCCATTCGCGGCGGCGCGTGTCGAACCATGGAGGCGCGCATGACGGATAAGGTCGTTGTCATTACCGGCGGCAGCCGCGGCATCGGGCGGGCGACCGCGCTTGCGGCGGCCGCGCGCGGCTTCCGCGTCGTGGTCGGCTATGCCAGCAACAAGATTGCCGCGGACGAGGTGGTCGCGCAGATCGAGGCTGGTAACGGCAGTGCCATCGCCGTGAAATGCGATGTCGCGGAGGAAAGCGATATCCTCGAACTGTTCAAGCAAGCCGACAAGTTCGGCACGCTCGGCGCGCTCGTCAACAATGGCGGCATCGTCGGCAAGAGCGGCGTGCGCGTCGACGAGATGTCGGCCGAACGCATCCAGCGCGTGATGGCCGTGAACGTCACCGGCTCCATTCTCTGCGCGCGCGAGGCGGTGAAGCGGATGTCGACCAGGCACGGCGGCAAGGGCGGTGTCATCGTCAACCTGTCATCCGTCGCGGCAAAGCTCGGAGCACCCAACACCTACGTCGATTACGCCGCGTCCAAGGGCGCGGTCGATTCCTTCACCGTCGGCCTCGGCTATGAGGTCGCAGGCGAAGGCATCCGCGTCGCCGCGATCCGCCCCGGCCTGATCGACACCGAAATCCACGCCGCCGGCGGCGAGCCCGACCGCGCCCATCGCCTGGCCCATCTGGTGCCGATGAAGCGCGTCGGCACCGCCGAGGAAATCGCCAACGCCATCGTCTGGCTGATCTCGGACGAGGCCTCCTACGTCACCTCCGCCATTCTCGATGTGTCCGGCGGGCGCTGACACATTCTCATCACGCTCATCACGCTAAACCTACGGGACTTTCTCTCATGGCTACCTACGATCTCGTCGTCATCGGCACCGGACCGGGCGGATATGTCTGCGCGGTGCGTGCAGCCCAGCTCGGCATGAAAGTCGCCGTGGTCGAAAAGAACGCTACCCTCGGCGGCACCTGCCTCAATGTCGGCTGCATGCCCTCCAAGGCGCTGCTGCACGCGTCCGAGATGTTCGAGGAAGCCGGCCATTCCTTCGCGAAAATGGGCGTGAGCGTTTCCGCGCCGAAGCTCGATTTGCCGGCGATGATGAACTTCAAGCAGCAGGGCATCGACGGCAACGTCAAGGGCGTCGAGTTCCTGATGAAGAAGAACAAGATCGACGTGCTCCAGGGCACCGGCAAGATTTTGGGGACCGGCAAGGTCGAAGTCTCCGCCGACGGCAAGTCGCAGACAGTCGAGACCAAAAACATCGTGATCGCCACCGGCTCGGACATCGCGCGTCTCAAGGGCATCGAGATCGACGAGAAGCGCATCGTGTCCTCGACCGGCGCGCTGTCGCTGGACAAGGTGCCCGGCAGATTGCTGGTTATTGGTGCGGGCGTGATCGGGCTCGAACTTGGCTCTGTGTGGCGCCGGCTCGGATCCGAAGTCATGGTGGTCGAATTCCTCGATCGCATTCTGCCCGGCATGGACGGCGAGGTCGCACGGCAATTCCAGCGGATCCTTGAAAAGCAGGGATTTGCATTCAAGCTGGGTTCGAAGGTCACCGGCGTCGAAGCCAACAGCAAGGCATTGCTCGCGAAAATCGAGCCGGCCGCCGGCGGTGCCGCCGAGACCATCGAGGCCGATGTCGTTCTGGTCTGCATCGGCCGCACGCCCTACACTGACGGGCTCGGCCTGAAGGAAGCCGGTGTCGCGCTCGACGCACGCGGCCGCGTCCAGATCGATCCGCACTTCGCCACCAGCCTGAGGGGCGTGTACGCCATCGGCGACGTGGTTGCAGGCCCGATGCTCGCGCACAAGGCCGAGGATGAAGGCGTTGCGGTTGCAGAGATCATTGCGGGCCAGGCCGGCCACGTGAACTACGAAGTCATTCCGGGCGTCGTGTATACCACGCCGGAAGTATCCTCCGTCGGCAAGACCGAGGAGGAACTGAAGCAGGCCGGCGTCGCCTATACCGTCGGCAAGTTTCCCTTTACCGCCAACGGTCGCTCCAAGGTCAACCAGACCACTGACGGCTTTGTGAAGATTCTCGCAGATGCGAAGACCGATCGCGTGCTCGGCGTGCACATTATCGGCCGCGAAGCCGGCGAAATGATCCATGAAGCGTGCGTTCTCATGGAGTTTGGTGGCAGTGCGGAGGATCTCGCCCGCACCTGCCACGCCCACCCGACCCGCTCGGAAGCGGTCAAGGAAGCCGCGCTTGCGGTCGGCAAGCGGGCCATCCATATGTAGTCCAAGGCCCGAGCCGAATCGGGCGGGACAACACATGCTGCGCCGCCTTCTTCAACCGGTCTGGGTCCTGCTTGCGATCGTCTTCCTGATCGAAGCCTGGCTGTGGGACCATCTCGAGCCGATCGTTGCAAAAGTCGTCGCGGCGATCCCGCTCGCGCGCTTCAAGCAATGGCTGACGGAGCGCGTCGATGCGCTATCGCCGGCCATGACGCTGATCGTGTTTGCGGTCCCGATCATCCCGCTGTTTCCGCTCAAGCTGGTCGGCCTGTGGCTGCTCGCGCACGAATACTGGACGAGCGCGGTGTTCACCATCGTCTTCGCGAAGATGCTCGGCCTCGGCGTCACCGCCTTCGTGTTCGACGTGACGCGCCCCAAACTGTTGGAGATGCACTGGTTCGAGCGGCTCTACGAACTGGTGTTGAAGGTGCGCGCCAAGGCCGCCGCGCTGGTCGACCCGGTCAAGCGGCGCATCCGCGAGCTGATCGCCGGCAACGGCGAGGGATGGTCCTCCCGCACTCTCCGCCTGATCCAGCGCTTCCGCAAAAGCGTGCACGAAGCGCGATAGCTGCTCGCCTCATATTCGGTGCCATCTCCACAGACTCACTGTCATTGCCCGCGAAGGCGGGCAATCCAGTATCCAGAGACGTCGGTGATTGAACCGAGACGTCGCGGCGTACTGGATGGCCCGGTCCCGTCTCCGCCAAGGCTACGCCGGGGCCACAAGGGTACTCGGCCGGCCGGAGCTTTAGCCAAGGCGGCAAGCCGGGGCATGACAGCGGAATGTGTGGCGACGGATTCGCTGCGCCATCGTCACGCGCCGCCCTCAATGCAAATGCAATAGATGCGGCCACCACAGGCCGAGCGCGGTCATGATCAGACCGGCAATCGTCAGCACGCCACTGACATAGGCGAGCGCGAACATGCCGGTGATGATGGTGGCCGAGGCCAGCACGATGCCGATCTGGAAGGCGGCCGAGGCCAGCTCGAAGTGATGGTACTTCGCGGTCGCCTCGTCGCGATCGTGCTCGGCATGCTTGGCCTTCTCGGCGAGCTGCTCGGTGCCCTCGCCGGTCTCGGGCTCGGAGCGGTAGCGCTGCGCGGTCTTGGTCCAGTCGTCGACCTGTTTCTGCACCGTCGCCTTCATGGCCTCGTCGGTCGTGCCGCCCAGCGTCAGCTTGCCCTGTTCTGCCGCGGTCACCACCACGGTGCGGCGGATGCTCTTGGCCTGGAAGAACGCCCAGAGATTGGCAGCCTCGACGTTCTTGCTGATCGATTCGGTCTGGGCGCCCTTGCCCAGCGTTTCCGAGATCGCCAGGAACAGCGCCAGAACCGCGATCAGGAGCGCGATCTTCTTGTTCGAGCCGGACGCGTGTTCAGCGTGCTCGGCATGCTCCATGCTTTCATGTGCGCTCATGATGTCCCTCCTGCCTCGGTTCCCCACGATTGACCGAACCGCGTGCGCCGCGCAAGAGGCAAGCACGTTATGACGTCAGTGTGTCAGCGCCGCGGATGCGCGCTGGCATAGACTTCGAGCAGCCGCTCGGAATCGATGCCGGTATACACCTGTGTGGTCGAGAGCGAGGAATGGCCGAGCAATTCCTGAATCGCGCGCAGATCGCCGCCGCGCGAGAGCAGATGCGTGGCGAAGGAATGGCGGAGCGCGTGCGGGGTGGCGCTGTCGGGCAGGCCGAGCGCGCCGCGCAGCCGCTCCATCGCGAGCTGGATGATGCGGGGGCTCAAGGGCCCGCCGCGCGCGCCGACGAAGATCGGGCCCTCGGGGGGCAGCGGATACGGGCACATCGCAACGTATTCCTGCACCAGCGCGAGCACGTTTTGCAGCACCGGCACCATGCGGGTCTTGTTGCCTTTGCCGGTGACGACGAGCACGTCGCCCTCGCCCGGTCGCGGCACCTCGCGACGCTTCAGGCCGAGCGCTTCGGAGATGCGCAGGCCCGAGCCATACAGCAGCGCCATCACCGCAGCATCGCGCGCCAGAATCCAGGTCTCGCGTTCCTCGCCGGCGCGCTCGTCGGCATCGGCAAGCCGTTTGGCCGACGCCATCGGCAGCGGCTTTGGCAGGCTTTTTGCGACTTTCGGCGCGCGGATCGCGGAGAGCGCGCCGACCTTGCCCTTGCCTTCGCGCTCGAGGAAGCGGCCGAACGAGCGCAGGCCTGCGAGCGCGCGCATCAGCGAGCGACCGGCAATATCGTCGGCCCTGCGCATCGCCATGAAGGCGCGCACATCAGTGGCTTCCAGCGCGGCGAAGCGCTCAAGCGTGACGCGCTCGCCCCAATGGGAGCAGAGGAAATCCAGGCATTGCCGCAAGTCGCGGCCATAGGCCTCCAGCGTCTTCGGCGACAGCCGCCGTTCGGCGCCGAGATGCGACAGCCAGCGCGCCATCTCTTGCGCGACCGAGGGATCGGCGCTGGCGAGTTCGATGGATGGGGCGGCCGCTTTGCTCATGCACTCTGGACGTGGTGATTCCGCACAGTATATCGCATCACACCCGTTTATCGTTCGCTAAGGCCGCCCCAGGGCGCTAGCCTTGAGGCGTCCTAAGGTTCCGATTCTCCCTCCAAGCCAGCTCATGGATCATTCGTCGCGCAGCACGTCCGCCCCCGCCACTGCGACCCGCATGGTCGACGTGCTGGTGCCGGTCGCGCTCGACCAGACCTATTCCTACAAGGTGCCGCGCGGGATGGAGCTGAAGGCCGGCGATCTCGTCGGCGTGCCGCTCGGGGCGCGCGAGGTACTGGCCGTGGTCTGGGCCGAAAACGCCAATCCCGATCCGCGCCTGCATAACCGTCTCAAGGACGTCAGCGAGAAGCTCGACATCCCGCCTTTGAAGGGCGAGCTGCGCGCGGTCGTCGATTGGGTCGCCAATTACACGCTGAGCCCGCGCGGCATGGTGCTGCGCATGTGCCTGCGCATGGGCGAAAATCTCGGCCCTGAACGGATGCGCGCCGGCGTGCGGCTGGTTGGCGATCCGCCGAAGCGCCTGACGCCGGCGCGGCAGCGCCTGATTGCGGTGCTGTCGGACCGGCTGCTGCACGGCAAGTCCGAGGCCGCCAAGGAAGCGGGCGTCTCGGCCGGCGTGATCGACGGCCTCGTCGACGAAGGCACGCTCACGGTCGAACCGATGCCGCCGCCTCCGCCGCCGCCGGCACCCGATCCGGATTTTGGCCGGCCGGATTTCACACCGCTCCAACGCGCGGCGGTCGATACGATGCGCGCGCTCGCGGCCAACGGCACCTTCCACGTCGCGCTGCTCGACGGCGTCACCGGCTCGGGCAAGACCGAGGTTTATTTCGAAGCCGTGGCGGAAGCCATTCGTCGCGGAAAACAGTCGCTGATCCTGATGCCGGAGATTGCGCTCACCGGCCAATTCCTCGACCGCTTCGCGCAGCGCTTCGGCGTTCGGCCGCTGGAGTGGCATTCGGAGCTGACGCCGCGCACCCGTGCGCGCAATTGGGCGGCGATCTCCGCGGGCAGCGCGCCGGTCGTGGTCGGCGCGCGCTCGGCGCTGTTCCTGCCTTATGCCAATCTCGGCCTCATCGTCGTCGACGAAGAGCACGACCAGGCCTACAAGCAGGACGATGGCGTGCATTACCACGCCCGCGACATGGCGGTGGTGCGCGCGCATATCGCCAAAATACCGGTCGTGCTGGCCTCCGCGACGCCCTCGGTCGAGTCCGAGGTCAATGCGCGCAAGAACCGCTATCAGCGCATCGCGCTGCCCTCGCGCTTCGGCGGCCAGCACATGCCGCATATCGAGGCGATCGATCTCCGCCGCGAGCCGCCGGCGCGCGGCCGCTTCATCTCGCCCCGGCTTGCGGGCGAGATCAAGATCGCGATCGAGCGGCGCGAGCAGGCTCTCTTGTTCCTCAATCGCCGCGGCTATGCGCCGCTGACGCTGTGCCGTGCCTGCGGCCATCGCTTCGCCTGCACCATCTGCGATGCCTGGCTGGTCGATCACCGCTTTCGTCAGCGCCTCGTCTGTCATCACTGCGGTTTCTCGATGCCGCGCCCGCACGTCTGCCCGAACTGCTCTGCGGAGGAATCGCTGGTCGCCGTCGGCCCAGGTGTCGAGCGCTTGCAGGAGGAGGCGGCCGCGCTGTTCCCGGACGCGCGCACCATGGTGCTGTCGAGCGATCTCATCACCTCGATCGAGACGATGCGCAGCGAGCTTGCCGAGATCGCGGAGGGTCGTGTCGACATCATCATCGGCACGCAGCTCGTCGCGAAGGGGCACAATTTCCCGCGGCTCAATCTGGTCGGCGTGGTCGATGCGGATCTCGGCCTCTCCAACGGCGACCCGCGCGCGGCAGAGCGCACCTGGCAATTGCTCAACCAGGTGATAGGCCGCGCCGGACGCGAGCAGGGCCGCGGCGTCGGCTATCTCCAGACCCACCAGCCCGATCATCCCGTGATGAAGGCGCTGATCGCCTGCGACCGCGAGGCCTTTTACGACAGCGAGATCGACCTGCGCGAGAAGACGCTCTATCCGCCGTTCGGCCGGCTCGCCAGCCTGATCATCTCGGCAGGCGACCGGCCGAGCGCGGAAGGCTTTGGCCGCTGCCTGGTGGCGCTGGCGCCACGAGACGAGCGCGTGGTGGTGCTGGGGCCGGCGGAAGCACCGCTCGCGGTCATCAAGGGCCGCTACCGCTTCCGCATCCTGGTGAAATCGGCGCGCGGCTTCGATCTGTCGGATTATCTGCGGAACTGGCTCGCCGTGTGCCCGAAGCCGACGGGCAATCTCAAGCTCGAGGTCGACGTCGATCCGCAGAGCTTTTTGTAGGCGCTGTGCGCACTCTTTCCACGTCGTTGCGAGGAGCGAAGCGACGAAGCAATCCAGAGTCTTCCCGCAGAAAATTTTCTGGATTGCTTCGCTGCGCTCGCAATGACGGCGCGGGAGGGGTGCGCGCCTCCACCCTCGTTGCGCGCCCCAGAATGACGGCGACGCCAACAAAAAAGCCCGCGGTCCCCCAAGACCGCGGGCTTGCTTCACGCGCGCATCAAACTGATGAAAACTGCGCGGCTGAGATGAGGCGCTGGTTCGCGCGTTAGGAGACGACTTCCGCGGTGACGCGGCCGACGCCGGCGCCGGTCAGGCCGATGGCGCGGGCAGCGCCGGTGGAGAGGTCGAGCACGCGGCCGCGAATGAACGGGCCGCGGTCATTGATGGTGACGATGACGCTCTGCCCGCCATGGGTGACGCGCAGCTTGGTGCCGAACGGCAGCGAACGGTGCGCGGCGGTCATGGCGTTCTGGTTGAAGCGCTGGCCCGAAGCAGTCTTGCTGCCGGATTCGTTGCCATAATAGGAGGCGATGCCGGAGAAGCTGCGGCCCGTGCCCGACGACGGCGTCATCGACGCATTGGCGTTGCGCCAATCGGAGCTCGCGTTGGTATCGTTCTGGGCGTGGTGGCGGTGATGATGATGGTGATGCCGGTGATGTCTGGATTTGGCGGAAGCCTCGGTGGCAGTTCCACCGATGAAGAGAGTTGCGGCAACAAAAGCGATCGCCGTGCGCGGCCGGGTCGCAAAGCCCAGCGTCTTCAAAGACAGCATTTAGTGGTCCCTAAGCTAGTATTGCCACATATGTGGCTAGTGGAGCCCCCATCAGTTTGTGAGCGGTATGGCGTTTCCTTTCGCAATGCGGCGTGAATTGGGCAGTAAATCCGCTCTGTGTCGTCATGAAACATCTTGTTACCTGTGCCGATATTCGGTCGATGTTCCGCAATCCTTTGTTTTATCAATTCATTAACTAATCGATTACTTGGGAATACTGTAAAATGAAGTCATTTTCGCCAGCGTTTAGAATTGGGTAAGTATTCGGCTAATGGAACTGACGCGGCGGGATTCACGCCTTAGCGATCCGTGTTCATGGCCGGTATGCGCTAAGGGCAGGAACGAATGGGTGCCGAGCCGCCGCGAGGCTCACGGCAATTCCGTGATGCGGGAGCTCATCGTCACGCCATCGTGGCGTGCGACGAACTGGCGACAGATCCTCATGCCTTTAATTTGGCGTCATGTTGCACCTGCGCGCCTGCTATGTTAGCAAAGCCGCGATTTTAACGAGCCCGGCACCTCCCGTGCTGTTCGAAAAATCGAAGTCCCGCTTGAATTCCAAGGGCTTGGATCGCTAGGCGCCGCTTCGTGGCGACGGTTTTTCCCTTGCGAGTTTGACAGCAAAAAGAGCGCGTCTGTGGCTGCAGAAGATACGTCCGTTTCCGGTGTGTCCGGCCGTTATGCAACGGCCTTGTTCGAACTGGCCCGCGACCAGAAAGTGGTCGACGAAGTCAAAGCCGATCTTGAGAAATTCGAGGCCCTGCTGACCGAGAGCGCCGATCTCAATCGCCTCGTCCGCAGCCCGGTGTTCGCGGCTGACACCCAGTCCAGGGCCTTGTCGGCCGTCCTGACCAAGGCCGGCATCGCCGGCATCTCCGCCAATTTCCTGAAGGTGCTGACCGCCAACCGCCGCCTGTTCACGGTGTCGGACGTCATCCGCGCCTACCGCGCCCTCGTCGCCAAGTTCAAGGGCGAGACGACGGCCGATGTCACCGTCGCGGAAACGCTCTCGGGCAAGAATCTCGACGCCCTCAAGGTTGCCCTGAAGTCGGTGACCGGCAAGGACGTCGCGCTGAACGTGAAAGTCGATCCCTCGATCATCGGTGGCCTTGTCGTCAAGCTGGGCAGCCGCATGGTTGATAGTTCGCTTCGCACCAAACTCAATTCGATCAAGCACGCGATGAAAGAGGCAGGCTGATGGACATCCGCGCCGCGGAAATTTCCGCGATCCTCAAGGACCAGATCAAGAATTTCGGCCAGGAAGCTGAAGTCTCCGAAGTCGGACAGGTGCTGTCCGTCGGCGACGGTATCGCCCGCGTCTACGGTCTGGACAACGTCCAGGCCGGTGAAATGGTCGAGTTCGAGAACGGCACCCGCGGCATGGCGCTGAATCTGGAGACCGACAACGTTGGTGTCGTTATTTTCGGTGCCGACCGCGAGATCAAGGAAGGCCAGACCGTCAAGCGCACCCGCGCCATCGTGGACGCGCCGGTCGGCAAGGGCCTGCTCGGTCGCGTCGTCGACGCGCTCGGCAATCCCATCGACGGCAAGGGCCCGATCCAGGCCGACAAGCGCATGCGTGTCGACGTCAAGGCGCCCGGCATCATTCCGCGCAAGTCGGTGAACGAACCGATGGCGACCGGCCTCAAGGCGATCGACGCGCTGATCCCGATCGGCCGCGGCCAGCGCGAGCTGATCATCGGCGACCGCCAGACCGGCAAGACCGCGATCGCGCTCGACACCATCCTGAACCAGAAGCCGCTCAATGCGCAGCCGGACGAGAACATCAAGCTGTACTGCGTCTACGTCGCGGTCGGCCAGAAGCGTTCGACCGTTGCCCAGTTCGTGAAGGTGCTGGAAGAGCAGGGCGCGCTCGAATACTCGATCGTCGTCGCCGCCACCGCCTCGGATCCGGCACCGATGCAGTACATCGCGCCGTTCACCGGCTGCACCATGGGCGAGTACTTCCGCGACAACGGCATGCACGCGGTCATCATCTATGACGATCTGTCCAAGCAGGCCGTCGCCTACCGCCAGATGTCGCTGCTGCTGCGCCGCCCGCCGGGCCGCGAAGCCTATCCGGGTGACGTGTTCTATCTGCACTCCCGCCTGCTCGAGCGCGCGGCGAAGCTGAACAAGGACCAGGGCTCGGGCTCGCTGACCGCGCTGCCGGTCATCGAAACCCAGGCCAACGACGTGTCGGCCTACATTCCCACCAACGTCATCTCAATCACTGACGGCCAGATCTTCCTGGAAACCGATCTGTTCTTCCAGGGCATCCGTCCTGCGGTGAACGTCGGTCTGTCGGTGTCGCGCGTCGGCTCCTCGGCTCAGACCAAGGCCACCAAGAAGGTCGCCGGCAAGATCAAGGGCGAGCTCGCGCAGTACCGCGAAATGGCGGCGTTCGCGCAGTTCGGCTCCGACCTCGACGCCTCGACCCAGCGCCTGCTCAACCGCGGCTCGCGTCTCACCGAGCTCCTGAAGCAGCCGCAGTTCTCGCCGCTGAAGATGGAAGAGCAGGTCTGCGTGATCTGGGCCGGCACCAACGGTTACCTCGATCCGCTGCCGCTCAACAAGGTGCGCGCGTTCGAGGACGGCCTGCTCTCGCTGCTGCGCGGCAAGCACGTCGACATCCTCAACGTGATCCGCGACAGCCGCGATCTCTCCGACGACACCGCTGCCAAGCTGAAGTCGGTCGTCGAGGGCTACGCGAAGTCTTTCGCATAAGAAGGCCGTCAGGGCCGGGCTAAGGCGCGAAGCGCGTCTTCGCATCTAAAGTCCCGGCCAATCCACGCCTTCGCGTGGGTTATGAAGACGTGGATGCCCCGGGACAAGCCCGGGCATGACGATTGGGATAGGCTAGCGGCTTGATCGTAAGGGTCGAACCGCCGGGGTGAACGAAGAATGGCGTCACTTAAAGACATGCGCGTCCGCATCGCCTCCACCAAGGCGACGCAAAAGATCACCAAGGCCATGCAGATGGTCGCGGCGTCGAGATTGCGCCGCGCCCAGCAAGCGGCCGAAGCGGCGCGGCCCTATGCCGACAAGATGAGCGCGGTGATCGCCAATATCGCCAGCGCCGCCGCGGGCTCGCCCGGCGCGCCGGCATTGCTGGCCGGCACCGGCAAGGACCAGGTTCACCTGCTGCTCGTCTGCACCGGCGAGCGCGGCCTGTCCGGCGCCTTCAACTCCTCGATCGTGCGCCTGGCGCGCGAGCGCGCGCAGGCGTTGATCGCGCAAGGCAAGGAAGTGAAATTCTTCTGCGTCGGCCGCAAGGGCTATGAGCAGCTCCGCCGCCTGTTCGACAAGCAGATCGTCGAGCACATGGATCTGCGCAGCGTCCGCCAGCTCGGCTTCATCAATGCCGAGGACATCGCCAAGAAGGTTCTGGCGCGTTTCGACAACGGCGAGTTCGACGTCTGCACGCTGTTCTACGCGCGCTTCCGTTCGGTGATCGCGCAGATCCCGACCGCCCAGCAGATCATTCCGCTGACCGTGGAAGAAAAGGCGGCGAACGCGCCGGCGACATCCTATGAATACGAGCCGGAGGAGGACGAACTCCTCTCCCGCCTATTGCCGCGCAATATCGCGGTGCAGATCTTCCGCGCGCTGCTCGAAAACAATGCCTCGTTCTACGGCGCGCAGATGAGTTCGATGGACAACGCCACCCGCAACGCCGGTGAAATGATCCGCAAGCAAACCCAGATCTACAACCGAACCCGTCAAGCCCAGATCACCAAGGAGCTGATCGAGATCATCTCCGGCGCCGAGGCGCTCTGACGCACCAATTAAACGACGGTCGTTCAAGTACAGAATTTCGAAGGAGAGCTTCATGGCTACAGCAGCTAACCCGGTCGGTCGCGTCACCCAGGTCATGGGCGCCGTCGTCGACGTTCAGTTCGAAGGCCACCTCCCGGCCATTCTCAATTCGCTGGAAACCAAGAACGGCAATATCCGTCTGGTACTCGAAGTTGCGCAGCATCTCGGCGAGTCCACCGTGCGCACGATCGCGATGGACGTGACCGAAGGTCTGGTGCGCGGCCAGGAAGTGACCGACACCGGCCAGCCGATCGCGGTTCCGGTGGGCGCCGGCACGCTCGGGCGCATCATGAACGTGATCGGCGAGCCGATCGACGAAGCCGGCCCGATCCAGTCGGAAGGCAAGCGCGCCATCCACCAGGAAGCGCCGACCTACACCGATCAGTCGACCGAAGCTGAAATTCTCGTCACCGGCATCAAGGTCGTCGATCTCTTGGCCCCGTATGCGAAGGGCGGCAAGATCGGCCTGTTCGGCGGCGCCGGCGTCGGCAAGACCGTGCTGATTCAAGAGCTGATCAACAACGTCGCCAAGGCGCACGGCGGTTACTCCGTGTTCGCCGGCGTCGGCGAGCGGACCCGCGAGGGCAACGACCTCTATCACGAGTTCATCGAATCCAAGGTCAACGCCGATCCGCACAATCCGGATCCGAGCGTGAAGTCGAAATGCGCGCTGGTGTTCGGCCAGATGAACGAGCCGCCGGGCGCCCGCGCCCGCGTCGGCCTCACCGGTCTGACTGTCGCCGAGCACTTCCGCGACCAGGGCCAGGACGTGCTGTTCTTCGTCGACAACATCTTCCGCTTCACGCAAGCCGGCTCGGAAGTGTCGGCGCTGCTCGGCCGTATTCCTTCGGCGGTGGGTTATCAGCCGACGCTCGCCACCGATATGGGCGCGCTGCAGGAGCGCATCACCACCACGCAGAAGGGCTCGATCACCTCGGTGCAGGCCATCTACGTGCCGGCCGATGACTTGACCGACCCGGCGCCGGCGACCTCGTTCGCGCATTTGGACGCCACCACCGTGCTGTCGCGCGCGATCTCGGAAAAGGGCATCTACCCCGCGGTCGACCCGCTCGACTCGACCTCGCGCATGCTCTCGCCGCTCGTCGTCGGTCAGGAGCACTACGACACCGCGCGCCAGGTCCAGCAGGTGCTCCAGCGCTACAAGTCGCTGCAGGACATCATCGCCATTCTCGGCATGGACGAGCTCTCGGAAGAGGACAAGCTGACGGTGGCCCGTGCCCGCAAGATCGAGCGCTTCCTGTCGCAGCCGTTCCACGTCGCCGAAATCTTCACGGGTTCGCCGGGCAAGTTCGTCGACCTCGCCGACACCATCAAGGGCTTCAAGGGCCTGGTGGAAGGCAAGTACGACCACCTGCCGGAAGCTGCCTTCTACATGGTCGGCACCATCGAAGAAGCCGTCGAGAAGGGCAAGAAGCTCGCCGCTGAAGCGGCTTAAGCATTCTCATCTCGTCATCGCCGGGCTTGACCCGGCGATCCATCGAGAGCGTTTTGATGGATGGACCCGCGGGCCAAGCCCGCGGGTGACAAGCGGAAAAAACGGATAGCTCATGGCCACCTTTCACTTCGATCTCGTCTCTCCGGAAAAGCTCGCCTTCTCGGGCGAGGTCGACCAGGTCGACATCCCCGGCGTCGAGGGTGACTTCGGCGTGCTGGCGGGACATGCGCCGGTCGTCGCTGCGATCCGCCCCGGCATTCTCACCGTGACCACGGGCGGCAGGCACGAGAAGGTCATCGTGCTCGGCGGCCTTGCCGAAGTCTCTGAAAGGGGCCTGACTGTGCTCGCCGACGTCGCGACGTCGCTGGCCGAGCTCGATCGTGCGCAGTTCGCCGAGACGATCGCGGAGATGGAAGAGAATCTGAAGGAGCACGAAGGCAGCGAGCTCGATCACGCCATCGAGCGGCTGGACCACTTCAAGAGCATCCAGCACCAGCTCAACTCCACGGCTATGCACTAAGCCCCGGGGCACTGCTCCGGGGCTCAAGCCTAGAATTCGTGAACAGATTCAGCGCTCGTCACACCGTGGCGGGCGCTGAAGCTTTGCTGCACCGCGCCGTGCGCGCCTAGTTTAGCTGGCCCAATGCCGACGCAAATCGCGAAGGCACCGATGACGCCGCCGAGTGCCACGCGGCGATGGCGCCGATGTCGGCACCTTCACCATTCGATTGCGCTTTGCTGCCGATTCTACCCGACACTTCAAAGGCTTCACACTAACCACAGTGCATCGCGCCGAAGGTGCTCGGCTACTGTGCATGGGGTTGTTTTCGCAGTTTTAGTTTCCGAACCCCGCAAACTGCCGTGCCACGGCGCGGTAGACGTCGCGGCGGAACGGGACCACGAGGTCGGCGACGCGGTCGAGGCGCTCCCAGCGCCAGGCGTCGAATTCCGCCGGCTGGCCGTTCCGCGGCGTCAGCGGATCGATCTCGTCGTCACGCCCGGTGAAGCGCAGCGCGAACCATTTTTGGCGCTGGCCACGGAATTTCGCCAGCCGGTGCGTCTGCGGTCCGTCGTAAGGTGGGAATTCGTAGGTGAACCAGTCGGTCTCGCCGAGATAGTCGGCGCTGACGACGTTGGTCTCCTCCCAGAGCTCGCGCATCGCCGCATCGCGCAGATTCTCGCCCTCATCGACGCCGCCCTGCGGCATCTGCCAGTCGAGTCCCGGCAGGATGATCTCGGGCCCGTCGCCCTTGAAGCGGTGGCCGATCAGCACGCGGCCATTGGCGTTGAACAGGGCGATGCCCACATTGGGGCGGTAGGGCTTTTCCGTCACGCGTGCATCTTTCGCTGTCACTCCGCGCGATGGATTAGCACCGAACCTGGAACGGCAACTCGAATTATTGATCCGCCAGCGCGGAAAATTCCTTCACCACGCGTTCATAGACCGGACGCTTGAACGGGATGATCAAGCCCGGGAGGTTCTTCATCGGCTCCCAGCGCCAGCTCACGAACTCGGCCTTGTGGCCGCCACCGCCGGGCTTTTCGACATTGATCTCGCTATCCTTGCCGGTGAAGCGCACCGCGAACCATTTTTGGCGCTGGCCGCGGTAGCGGCCCTTCCAGGTGCGCCCGGCCACCGTGCGCGGAATGTCGTAGGTGAGCCAGTCCGGCACCTCACCGAGCCGCTCGACCGAGCGCACGCTGGTCTCTTCATAGAGCTCGCGCTTGGCGGCTTCCCAGGTGTCCTCGCCGGGATCGACGCCGCCCTGCGGCATCTGCCAGACATGGGCGTCGTCGACATGCTCGATGCCGCCGGCGCGGCGGCCGATGAACACCAGCCCCTTCGTGTTGATCAGCATCACACCGACGCAGGTCCGGTAGGGCAGATCCTCGTAACGCGCCATTCCGCCAGACCCCTCGCATGCTGTTGTCGGTAGGACCTGATGCGGCCCGCCGGGCACCCGTGCCGTACCAATTCGTTGATTTAGCTGGATTTTGATTTCAGCATCGCGGTTGTCAATGGCACCAAAAGGATACCCCGGTCGCCCAATGTCTTGGTCCAGACGCCGATGCGCTCGATCGAGACGGGCAGGGCCGAGGCAGTGCCGACAGCGGCGCCGCGCTCGCGCGCCGTCGCTTCGAGCTTGTTCAGGGCGCGGTCGATCTCGGTCGGCGTCGGCACCACGTCGATCGCGATGTCGCCCTTCCCGAACGGCATCGCTTGGTTGGCCGCGGCCTGGGACGCGATACTGCGGGGTGAGGAGCCGTCGTCGAAGAAGCCGAGCCCGCGCTTGGCCGCTTCGCGGATGATCGGCTGCATCGCCGGCTCGGTCGCGATGAAGCGAGCGCCCATGAAATTGGTGAGGCCGGCATAGCCTTGCATCCGGCTCAGGTGCCAGTACAGGCGGTCCATGTTCTGATCGGTGCTGAGCGAGGTCAGCAATGTTTGCGGCCCGGGATCGTTGTCGGGGAAGTCATAGGGCTCCATCGGGATCTGGAGGAAGACCTCGTGGCGCTGGGCGCGGGCCCGCTCGGCAAGCTTGCCAGGGTCGGACCCATAGGGTGTGAAGGCCAGCGTCACCGCAGGCGGCAGCTTCATGATCGCATCGGTGGTCTTGGCGGCGCCGACCCCCAGGCCGCCGATCACGATGGCGACCACCGGCATCTTTGCGGCCTTGGCGCGGTCGGCATCGGCCGCGTAGACGTTGAACGGCTTCAAGTCCCCGGCGACCACCGGGATCATGCCGTAGCGCGACTTCTCCAGCAGTTTTGGTTCGATCCCGGCCATAACAGGCGGCGGTGCCGAAGCCGCCCCGCCCTTGTCGGTGGCCTCGCCAGCGCCGATCACGACGTCATGGCGTGCGCCGGTGGAGCCGTCGATCATGGTGACGGTCTTCTGCTCACTGGGAGCGGCCTGCTTCGGCGTCTCCTTGGTCCTGCTGTCCTGACCGTGGCCGGCGGCGGCCGGCTTCTCTTCGGTAGCCTTGTCCGCTGTCTTGTCCGTTGTTGTGTCCGTTGTCTTGGGCTCGCGGATCGCGATCCGCATCATCGGCTCGCCGCCGAGCGGATCCTTGTTGAAGATGGCGAAGCCGGCAAAGGTGACCAGGAACAGGAGAAGCAGGACGGCAAGCAGCTGCATGGCCGTAAACGGCAGCCGCAGCCGGCGTTTCCGGCGCGGCTTGTCCTGTCCGAGCGGGGCGCTCAGATCATCGGCCGTTTCAGTCATGCGCGATCCCGAATCACTCGCAACGACGATACCACGCCGAGGTCAAGCGGCGGCAGGCCGGGATCGGCCGGGGGCATCAGGAGTTCCAAGCAAAAAGGGCGGCTTTTGCAGCCGCCCTTTGCAAGAAGTTCGTGTGAGCCGATTCTAGTTCGCCGCTTTGGGCTTGTCGGCGGCGGCCTTGTCGCCGCCCGGCGTCGGTGCGGCCGAGGCGCTGTTCTTGATGCCGTGGAGCAAATCGTCGGCAAGCTTGAGCGCCTTGTCGTCCTTGGCGTCCGGCGGGACGTAGGACTGCGAGCCGGTCTTCTCGTCGCCATCGTTCTTGAGGTGGCCGCGTAGCGACGCCTCGCCCTTGGTGTCGGTGCGGGACTTCAGCTCGTCCGGCACGTCCTGAAGCACTTCGATGTCCGGCACGATGCCCTTGGCCTGGATCGACTTGCCCGACGGCGTGTAGTAGCGCGCGGTGGTCAGCCGCAGTGCGCCGTTGCCGCTTCCGAGCGGAATGATGGTCTGCACCGAGCCCTTGCCGAACGAGCGCGTGCCGACGATGGTCGCCCGCTTGTGGTCCTGCAGCGCGCCGGCGACGATCTCGGAGGCCGAGGCCGAGCCGCCATTGACCAGCACGATGACCGGCTTGCCCTTGGTGAGGTCGCCCGCATGCGCGGTACGGCGCTGGGTCTCCTCGGCATTGCGGCCGCGGGTCGACACGATCTCGCCCTTCTCCAGGAAGGAGTCGGAGACGGTGACCGCTTCCTCCAGCAGGCCGCCCGGATTGTTACGGAGATCGATGATGTAGCCCTTCAGCTTGTCGCCGATCTGGTTCGAGAGATTGCCGATCTCGCGCTTCAGGCCTTCGGTGGTCTGCTCGTTGAAGGTGGTGATGCGGATATAGGCGATGTCGTCGGCTTCGACGCGCGCGCGCACCGAGCGCACGCGGATGTTGTCGCGCACCAAGGTGACGTCGAGCGGATTGTCCTGGCCCTTGCGGATGATCTTGAGCTTGATCTTGGTGTTGACCGGACCGCGCATCTTCTCGACCGCCTGGTTCAGGGTCAGGCCCTGCACCGCCTCGTCGTCGAGATTGGTGATGATATCGTTGGCCATGATGCCGGCGCGCGAGGCCGGTGTGTCGTCGATCGGCGAGACCACCTTGATCAGGCCGTCTTCCATCGTGACCTCGATGCCGAGGCCGCCGAACTCGCCGCGGGTCTGCACCTGCATGTCACGGAAGCTCTTGGCGTCCATGTAGCTCGAATGCGGATCAAGGCCGGTCAGCATGCCGCTGATCGCGGATTCGATCAGCTTGGTGTCGTCGGGCTTCTCGACATAGTCGGAGCGCACGCGCTCGAAGACGTCGCCGAACAGATTGAGCTGGCGATAGGTGTCCGCGGTGGCGGCTCGCGCGCTGGAGCCCATGAACACGGCGCGCGGTTGGGTCACGAACAGCGTCAGCGCCGCGCCGGTGGCCGCGCTGAGGAGGATTACTGAAGTCTTGCGCATCATCCGCGAACCTTCTCGCCTTCATTTGCGGCCCACCATGGGCCTGGATCGATTGGAGTGCCGTCTTTGCGGAACTCGACATACAGCACAGGTTGACTCGCGTTAGTGGCGAGAATGGAGGCGACCTGAGAGGTCGACCCCATGGTCGCGACCGGCTCCCCCGTGAGCACAAACTGTCCGATGTTGACCGAAATGCGCTCCATCCCGGCGATCAGGACATGATACCCGCCCCCGGCATTGAGGATCAAGAGTTGTCCATAGCTGCGGAAGGGGCCGGCATAGACCACCCAGCCGTCACACGGCGTTGTGACCTGAGAGCCGGGCTTGGTGGCCAGTGAAATGCCCTTCTGGACCCCGCCGATCCCGTCGGAACCACCAAAGTCCCTGATCTTGTTACCATTCACCGGAAGAGGCAGGAGCCCCTTTGCCGACGCGAAGGCAATCGCGGGCGTGGTCCGGGACCGGTCCTTGAAAGCGCCCGGGCCGGACTTGGCGCTGGCGGCCGCCTTCGCCTCGGCCTGCTTTGCCGCTTCGGCCGCCTTCTCAGCGGCCTTGGCGGCGCTTTGCAGATCCTGCTCCATCTTGGTGATCAGGCCCTGGAGATCGCCGACCTGCTTTGACAGCATGATCGCGCGCGAATTCTCGGCGTCGAGGTCCTTTTCCCGCGCCGCCTGCTGGCGCTGCCGCTCGTCGACCAAAGCAGTGAGCCGGCTCTGGTCGTTGCGAACCCGGTCGCGGTCGAGGGCGAGCTGGTCGCGTTCGGTGGCGATGTTCTTGCGCAGGGCGACGAGCTCGCCGAGGTCGCCGGCGATCTTCTCGGCGCGGCCGCGCAACTCCGGCACGACGGCGCCCAGCAGCATCGCGGTGCGCAGCGACTGCAGCGCATCTTCGGGGCGCACCAGCAGCGCGGGTGGCGTGCGCCTTCCGGCGCGCTGCAAGGCGGCCAGCACTTCGACGATGTCGGCGCGGCGCGAATCGAGCGAGGCGCGCATCTGTTGCTCGCGGCCGTTCAGCGTCCGCAGCCGGGCTTCGGCTTCGTCGATCTTGGTCTCGACGGTGCGCACATTGGCGGCGGTGTCGATCAGCTGCTGATTGAGTTGAGTGCGGTCCTGGCCGAGCGCGGTGATCTCGGCCTTGAGCTTGGCCTGCGCTTCCTCCGCGCTCTTCTGCCTGGCGCGCGCGGCCTCGAGCTCCTGCTCGCGCTGCTTGATTACATCGGGCGAGACAGCCGCGGTCTGCGGCGGCGTCGCCGTCTGAGCGTGCGCGAGGCTTGTGCCTGCGAGGCCAGTGATCAGCAGCAGGTTGAGAATCGGCGCACGCATCTCGTCGGCAAAGGTGCTCGTTGTGGCGCGCATCACGCGCGGTGATAGGGGTGGCCGGCCAGAATGGTGGCGGCCCGATAAAGCTGTTCCAGAAGCATGACGCGGACCATTTGGTGCGGCCAGGTCGCAGAGCCGAACGCGATCGCGAGCTTGGCCTTACGGCGCAATTCGGGCGAAAGTCCGTCCGCCCCTCCGATCACGAAGATAGTATGTCCGGCGCCTTCGTCCCGCCAGCGCGCCAGATGCCGTGCGAATACGGTGGAGTCCAGATTCTGACCGCGCTCGTCCAGCGCCACCAGGACCGCCTTCTCCGGAATATGGGCCGAGATCGCCGCGGCCTCTTCAGCCATCCGCGTTGCTGCGTCGCGCGCCCGGCTCTCCGCAAGTTCGTAAATCGAGAGGTCGCGAAATCCGAGCTTGCGGCCGGCCTCGGCGAACCGCTCGAAATAGCGATCGGCAAGCTCCCGTTCGGGGCCCTGCTTCAGCCGGCCCACCGCAATGACAGCAACACGCATGATGGCTTCAGCGTCGTGTTTTCAAGGTCGCGCGCATCAGACGCGCGCACGACGCTAGCATGCGCGTCAGCCGATTCGAAATCGGCTCGTCAGGCCTCTAGATCGCCTTCGCCGCCCCTGGGCCCTGCGTGTACAATCGCTCGAGATTGTAGAACTCGCGGACCTCGGGTCTGAACACGTGCACGATCACGTCGCCGGAATCGATCAGCACCCAGTCGCAATTGGGCAAGCCCTCGACATGGATGTTCTTGATGCCGTTTTCCTTGAGGCTTTTGGTGACGTTTTCCGCGATCGCGCCAACGTGCCGGTTAACCCGGCCGGTGGTAACGATCATGTAGTCGGAGTACGCCGATTTGCCGCGAAGGTCGATTGTGACCGTCTCTTCCGCCTTCATGTCCTCGAGGCGGGAGAGGATCAGGCTCAGCGTCTTGTCGGCGTCGGGTTGCGCCTTCAAGGCAGCTTTGGACGATGTTTTACGCGTAGGCTTAGCAACCTTGGGTAAAACAGACTTGGACAATACAGATGTGGCCAGGGACCATTCCTTTCACTGTATCGCGAACGCCGAATCCGGCGCTCACCGGTTACACTACATCATGTGGGGTTAAGGGTTTCAATATGCCAGAGAGCCTCAAATCCACACACTCCGTCTCACTTCGTACCTTTTCTCACTTCGTACCTTTCCAGCTCCCGTCCGGGTTCCGCAGGCCCGTCGACGAGAGATTCAGCTTCAATCCGGTCAGGAACACCCAGGCCGGCGCCGGCCGATCCGCAAGCAGTGCCGCCTTATTCTCGGGCAAGCGGTAGCGCGCCAGTGCCTTGGCGGCAGGAGAGGCGAGGGCACGAAAACTTTGCGGCGGGCGATCGATGACCGCAATCGGCACCTGGGCGGCGATCCGCCGCCAGTCCTGCCAACGGTGGAATTGAGCGAGGTTGTCGGCGCCCATGATCCAGACAAAGCGCAAGCCGGGTAAACGGCGGCGCAAGATGTTGATCGTGTCGATAGTGTAGCGCGTGCGAATGACGGATTCGAGACAGCTCACCTCGATCCTGGGATCGGCCGCGACGTCACGCGCCGCCTGCATGCGCGCGCCGACCTCATGCAGCGTGCCGTTCTCCTTGAGCGGATTGCCTGGCGTCACCAGCCACCAGACGCGATCGAGCTGTAATCGCTTCAGCGCGAATTGGCTGATTGCGCGATGGGCCTGGTGCGGCGGATTGAACGAGCCGCCGAGCAGGCCGACGCGCATGCCCTGGGTGTAGGGCGGGATCGCTTGCGCCACGAAGCGCGGCACGACGAAATTGTTGCTCAATGCCCGCCCCGAGCGGCTACGGCCGCGTCTGCCCGGTGCCGAGGACCCGGTATTTGAAGCTCGTCAGCTGCTCGGCGCCAACAGGTCCGCGGGCATGGAAGCGGCCGGTGGCGATGCCGATCTCCGCACCGAAGCCGAACTCGCCGCCATCGGCAAACTGCGTCGAAGCGTTGTGCAGCACGATCGCGGAATCGACCTCGCTCAGGAATTTCTTCGCGGCGACCTCGTCCGCGCTCACGATGGCGTCGGTGTGATGCGAGCCGTGGTTCCGGATGTGCGCGATCGCGCCGTCGACGCCGTCGACCACTTTCGCTGCGATGATCGCATCGAGATATTCAGTATTCCAATCGTCTTCGCTGGCAGGCTTTACGCGTGCGTCGGTCTTCTGCACCGCATCGTCGCCGCGCACTTCGCACCCGGCATCCAACAGCATCTCGACCAGCGGCTTCAGGCTCCTTGCGGCTCCCGCACGATCGACCAGCAGCGTCTCGGCGGCGCCGCAGACACCGGTGCGGCGCATTTTTGCGTTGAGCACGATCGATTTTGCCATGGCGAGGTCGGCGCTGGCATCGATGTAGACGTGATTGACCCCTTCGAGATGCGCGAACACCGGCACGCGCGCTTCCTGCTCGACGCGCGCGACGAGGCTCTTGCCCCCGCGCGGCACGATCACGTCGATCGCGCCATTCAATCCTGACAGCATCATGCCGACCGCCGCGCGGTCGCGCGTCGGCACCAGCGTGATCGCGGCTTCGGGCAGGCCGGCTTCGCGCAGGCCTTGCACCAGGCATTCATGGATGGCGCGGCAGGAGCGGAAACTGTCGGAGCCGCCGCGCAGGATCACGGCATTGCCGGACTTCAGGCACAGCACGCCGGCATCGGCCGCAACATTCGGCCTGCTCTCGAAGATCACGCCGACGACGCCGAGCGGCACGCGCACGCGCTCGATGGTCATGCCGTTCGGCCGCTGCCAGCTTTCAGTAACGACACCGATCGGATCGGCAATGCCGCGCACGGTGCTGATGCCCTCCGCCATCCCTGCGACGCGCGCCGGCGTCAGCGTCAGGCGGTCGATGAAGGAGGCGGTCGCGTTGCCGGAGGCGCGGGCTTCAGCGACGTCCTCGGCATTGGCGGCGAGGATCGCCGCAGCGTTGCCGCGGATCGCCCGCTCCATGGCTTCCAGCGCCCGGTTCTTCTGCTCCGGCAGCGCCAGCGCGAGCACGCGCGCGGCTGCGCGGGCACGGGTACCGAGATCGGACATCAGCGCCTGGAGATCGGCATTGCCGTCAACGGCTTTGAGGGGGGCGGCCATGGGAGTCAACCTTCTGCTAAGGCGGTGTCCTAGCACGGAAATCCTGCGTCTGCGAAGGGCGGGGACGGTATGGCTGGTCTCCCGGCGAACTGGTGCAACAAGGCCATTGGCCCAACCGCGATGTCATGGCCGGGCTTGACCCGGCCATCCACGCCTTTTGCGGCTCGAAGAACGTCGATGCCCGGGACAAGCCCGGCCTGACGGCAAAGGCCTTAACCGCCCACCACCAGGTCGTCGCGGTGGATCATCTCCGACCGCCCGCTGATGCCGAGGATCGCCATCACGTCCGGGGACGAGCGGCCCTTGATCCGCTCGGCGACTTCGGCGTCATAGGCGATCAGGCCGCGGCCGACCTCGCTGGCATCGGGACCGCGCACGATCACGGCGTCGCCGCGGGCGAACTGGCCCTCGACCTTGATCACGCCGGCCGGCAACAGGCTGGCGCCGGCGCGCAGCGCCGTCACCGCGCCCGCATCGATGGTCAGCGTGCCCTTCGGCTCCAGCGTGCCCGCGATCCAGCGCTTTCGCGAGGTGATGGGATTGGCCGGCGTCAGAAACCAGGTGCAGCGGCCGCCATCGGCGATGGCCTGGAGGGGGTGCTCGATCTTGCCGGAGGCGATCAGCATGTGCGTGCCGCCCGTGGTGGCGATCTTGGCCGCCTCGACCTTGGTGCGCATGCCGCCGCGCGATAGCTCGGACTCGGCGTCCCCGGCCACCGCCTCGATCTCTGAGGAGATGCTCTCGACCACAGGAATGAGTGTTGCGTTCGGGTTGTTCTTGGGCGGAGCATCGTAGAGGCCATCAATGTCGGACAGCAGCACCAGCAGGTCGGCGCTCGCCATGGTGGCGACGCGCGCGGCAAGGCGGTCATTGTCGCCGTAGCGGATCTCGTTGGTGGCCACCGTGTCATTCTCGTTGATCACGGGGATGGCGCGCCATTCCAGCAGCTTGCCGATGGTGGAGCGCGCATTGAGATAGCGGCGGCGCTCCTCAGTGTCCTGAAGCGTCACCAGGATCTGGCCGGCTTCGATGCCGTGCGCGCCGAGCACTTCCGACCAGATTCGCGCCAGCGCAATCTGGCCGACGGCGGCGGCGGCCTGGCTCTCCTCGAGCTTCAGCGGGCCGCGCGGCAATTTGAGGCGGCTGCGGCCGAGCGCGATCGAACCGGAGGAGACCACCAGCACATCGCGGCCCTCGCGGTGCAGCTTGGCCATGTCGTCCGCCAGCGCCGCGAGCCAGGACGCGCGCACCTCACCCCTGTCGGAATCGACCAGCAGCGCGGAGCCGACCTTGACGACGATACGGCGGAATTGACTGAGTTCGGGGCTGGCCATGTGGGTAGATGTGTTGGCGCTGGATGCGATTGTTCGGAAAACGGCGGAGCAGACGGCGCCGATGAGCCCTGCTTTTGCAGCAGGACGGTGACGGGCGCAAGGCAGCCGCCATGGTAAACGGCGAATGTCGGCCTTGTGTCGGGCGTCCGCCCGGCTCTAATTGCGGTCAACGATAAAGGGCCGAAGAGGAAACGAATGGATCGCCGCAAATTCATGGCCGGATGTCTCGGGCTGCCGCTGCTGGCGCAGGCGGGTGGGGCGCAAGCGCAGGCCGGGCTCACAAAGATCATCTTCCCGTTCGCAGCGGGAGCAGGCGGCGACACGCTGTGCCGGCTGATCGCGCTGGAGATGGCGCCGGTGCTGCAACGGACCATCGTGGTCGAGAACCGCACCGGCGGCGACGGGCTGATCGGCATCAAGGCGGTCAAAGGCGGCAGTCCCGACGGCAGCATGGTGCTGGTGACGACGGGGCCGACCATGTATCTGCTGCCGATGGTGGAGACGACGCCGAGCTTCGACACGGCGAAGGACTTCTTGCCGGTGTCGCTCTTGGCGCGGTTCGAATTTGCGCTGGTGATCAACCCGGCGGTCGACGCCACTGATTTCAAGAGCTTTGTGACATGGCTGAAGGCGCATCCGGACAAGACCTCGTTCGGGGTGCCCAACAATGGCACCATCCCACATTTCATGGGCTCCAAGCTCGAGAAGGACCTCGGCATTCCCCTGACCCGCGTGCCCTATCGCGGCAGCGCACCCATCCTCAACGACATCGTCGGCGACCACATCTCGTTCGGCATCACCACGTTGGCCGATGCTCTGCCGCAACATCGTGCCAAGGGCGTGAAGATCATCGCGGTCGCGAGCGCGGAACGATCGCCGTTTGCACCAGACGTTCCGACGCTGAGGGAGAGCGGCATCGATTTGTCGCCGACGCCTGGTACGGCATGTGGCTTCCGGCGGGCAGCCCGCAGGAGTTCGCGAGCAAGCTCGGCGCCGCCGCGCGCGCCGCGCTCGCCAAGCCCGAGGTGAAGGAGAAGCTGACGGCGATCGGGCTCATTCCGGTCGGGTCGACACCGGAAGGCTTGACGAAAGAGCTCGCAGCAAGCATCGCGTTATGGCAACCGATCGTGAAGGCGACGGGATACAGGATCGAGAATTAAGGCGTTGCTCGCACAACGCACCCCGCCGTCATGGCCGGGATTGATTCGGCCATCCATGCGCTTCCGCGCTCGACGCAAGACGTGGATGCCCGGCACAAGCCCGGGCATGACGAGCTGAGCGAGCAGCGCGCTCTCTATCCCTCATCCTGAGGCGCCGCAAAGCGGCGTCTCGAAGGATGAAAGGCCCGCGCTGTCGCAGCGAGGCCTGCATGGTTCGAGACGGCGCTTCGCGCCTCCTCACCATGAGGGGCTTAGAGCTTCCCTCGCTGCGCAATGCCGTCCTTGATCGTCGCCAGTTCGGCTTCGTCCCAGACGCCGATCAGAATGCCGCCCTTCACCTGGAGCTGGTTGTCCGCATAGGCCGCGATCTTCTCGCGCGGCGTCGTGATGTGGTCGTTCGGATGCAGCGCCCAGTCGAACAGCTCGGCCTGCAACCGCGCGATGATGCCGGCGCAACCGGGGTCATCGCCGCGGTCCACAAATTCGTCCGGATCGGTTTCGAGGTCATACAGCATGGGGCGGAAGCCGGAGGCGTGGATATATTTCCAGCGGCCGTCGAACACCATGAACAGGCGGCAGCGCTCGATGGGCTGGTTCAACTTCAGCCGCACATCCTGCATGGCGTAGTCATATTCGGAGAACGCCACACTGCGCCAATCTGATGGCGTGCGGCCGCGCAGCAGCGGCAGCAGCGAACGCCCTTCGAGAATGTGTCCCGGCACCTTGCCACCGAAATAGTCGAGGAAGGTCGGCGCGAGGTCGATCGCCTCGACCAGTGCATCGCTACGTGTGCCGCGCGTGGCGTCGGCCTCTTGCGACGGATCGATCACGATCAGCGGAATCTTCGCTGATTGCTCGTGGAACAGGTCCTTCTCGCCCATCCAGTGATCACCGAGATAATCGCCGTGATCGGAGGTGAACACGATCATGGTTGTCTCCAACAGGCCGCGCGCCTCCAGGAACTTCATCAGCACGCCCATCTGGTCGTCGATCTGGGTGATCAGGCCCATATAGGTCGGGATCACTTTCTCGCGGGCATCGTCGCGCGCCATGTTGCGGGAGTAGCGCATGTCCATGTAGGCGCCGAACACCGGATGCGGATTCTGGCGCTCGCGCTCGGAGCGGATCACCGGAATCATGTCTGACGTCGAATACATGCTGGCGTAGGGCTCTGGCGCGATATAGGGCCAGTGCGGCTTGATGTAGGACAGATGCAGGCACCACGGGCTGCCATCGGTCTCGGCCTCGGTGATGAAGTCCATCGCACGCCGCGTCATGTAGGGCGTCTCGGAGTGCTCGTCCGGCACGCGCGCGGCCTTGTCGGCATGCACCAGCAGCCAGCCGTTCTGCAACGAGCCGTCGTCGGCCGCGCCGGAATTGGCCCAATGCTCCCAAGGATTAGTAGCCTCAAAGCCCTGCTGGCGCAGATATTCATCGTATTTCGGGCGCGGCCGACCGGTCGGGTGCAGGCCGTCATCACGCTCGTAAGGTTCAAAGCCGCATTCGGAGACATGCACGCCGATGACTGATTTCGGCGGGATGCCGAGCGCCTTCATGCCTTCCAGATCGGGCGCCATGTGGGTCTTGCCAACCAGCACGTTGCGCACGCCGATCTTGTTGAGGTGATCGCCGAGCGTGGGCTCGCCGACGCGCAAGGGCCAGCCATTCCAGTGCGAGCCGTGCGAGCGCATGTAGCGTCCGGTGTAGAACGACATCCGCGACGGACCGCAGATCGGCGACTGCACGTAGGCCTTGGTGAAGAGCACGCCGCGCTTGGCCATGGCGTCGATGTTGGGCGTCTTCAGCGTGGGATGGCCGGTGCAGCCGAGATAGTCATAGCGAAGCTGGTCGCACATGATCCAGAGAACGTTCTTCGCGCCCGCCATGCGTCTCGCTCCTGACTTCGTTTGCTGGATATTGCGCTATCGATGCCGCGAAGAAAACCTCTCCCGAAGGGAGAGGTCGGCATCGGCCGACCTTGGCGGCCGTACTTAGCAGAACGCCGAAGCAAGCTTCGGCTACGGCGCCGGGTGAGGGGTCCGCTCTCTTGTCGGACGTTGGCCCGCTGCGCAGAGGTGTGGAGGGAGCGCGTCGCTCTCCTCAAGCCGACCACGGCTCCGCTTCGGCGGCGCTCTTGGCCTTGGCGGAGACCGGGTTCTCGCCGATCACGTCGGCCAGCGCGCGCAGCGCTTCCTTGACGCCCTGGCCGGTCACGGCGGACAGCAGCAGCGGCGTCTTCTTGGCGGCGCGCTTCAAGCGGTCCTTCTGCTTTTTCAATTCGTCCGGCTCGACCGCATCGATCTTGTTGAGCGCGACGATCTCGATCTTGTCCGTGAGCTGGCCGCCATAGGCATCGAGCTCGGTCCGCACCGTCTTGTAGGCCTTGCCGGCATGTTCGCAGGTCGCGTCGACAAGATGCAGCAGCACGCGGCAGCGTTCGACATGGCCGAGGAAGCGGTCGCCGAGACCGGCGCCTTCATGCGCGCCTTCGATCAGACCCGGAATGTCCGCCAGCACGAATTCGCGGCCGTCGGCATTCACGACACCGAGCTGCGGATGCAGCGTGGTGAAGGGATAGTCGGCGATCTTCGGCTTTGCTGCGCTGACCTTGCTGAGGAAGGTCGACTTGCCGGCATTGGGCAGGCCGACGAGTCCGGCATCCGCGATCAGTTTCAGCCGCAGCCAGATCCAGCGCTCCTCGCCGGGCTGGCCGGGATTGGCGTTGCGTGGGGCGCGGTTGGTCGAGGTCTTGAAATGCGCGTTGCCGAAGCCGCCATTGCCGCCCTCGGCAAGGACGAATCTTTCGCCGACCTTGGTGAAGTCGTGGATCAGCGTCTCGCGGTCTTCGTCGAAGATCTGCGTGCCCATCGGCACTTTCAGCACGATGTTCTTGCCATTGGCGCCATGGCGGTCCGAGCCCGAGCCATTCTCACCCTTCTGGGCTTTAAAATGCTGCTGATAGCGATAGTCGATCAGCGTGTTGAGGCCATCGGCGACCTCGATAATGACATTGCCGCCGCGGCCGCCATTGCCTCCGGAGGGGCCGCCGAATTCGATGAACTTCTCGCGGCGGAACGCCACGCAGCCGTTCCCGCCGTCACCGGAGCGGATATAGACCTTTGCTTCGTCGAGGAATTTCATGGGCCATAGGTAGGCCAGCCGATCCCGCGCGGCAACCCGAACTTCTCCGTCAATCGGCCGAATTTCGGCGATTTTGCCCCGTGCTTAACCCGCTGGTCGCCGCCGGATCAGGAATTTCTGCGTGCCCTCCAGCACTAGCTCCTTGCGCTGGTTGAACACGGTGCTTCTGAGCGTCACGGCGCCGGTCGTGCGCCCCGGCACCAGCTCGGTGATTTCAAGCGTGGGATAGATGGTATCGTCGGCGAACACGGGCTTGAGGAACCGGCTTGATTGCTCGAGGAAGCCGACCAGCGACTCCTCGACCATGAACGGAAACAGGCCGGCCCCTGGCGCGGTGTGAATCAAGGTCTGAAAGCCGTGGGCGAGCAGATGCGGCATGCCGCGGCTGCGGCAATATTCCACGTCGTAGTGCACCGGATGAGTGTCGCCGCTCGCGGTCTGGAACGCCGCGAACACGGCGGACGTCTGGGTGCGGCTGGGCAGCACGAAGCGCTCGCCGAGGACGAAATCCTCAAACCAGCGTTGCGTGGGGATCATGCGGTGCTGGGAGGGATCGAAGTCGGTCATGCGCTACACCATTCGGAACGGACCCGGTGCATGATCCCTATCGCGCTCCGCGCAGTGCGACAATGCGTTCAATTCACCAGAGGTGGACTTGTCCGGCGCGCCCACGCGATTAAAACGACGCAAATGCCCTTCTTCAAGTCTCTCTCCGCCTATGACGACCGCTCGGCACGGCTCGCCGGCATCGCCTTGATGGTGCTGTCGATCTTCCTGTTCTCGTTCGGCGACGCCATGGGCAAGTTCCTGGTCGGCACCTATTCGGTGGGGCAGCTCTTGTTCCTGCGCGCCTGCGCGGCGCTGCTCTTGCTGTCGCCGCTGATCTGGCGGCAGCGTCGCCAATTCCTGGAGCTGGAGCGGCCGCGGCTGCAGCTGTTTCGCGTCGTGCTGTCGACGCTGGAGGTGGCCGCCTTCTTCCTCGCGACCGTCTATCTGCCGCTCGCCGACGTCATCACTTATTATCTGGCCGGCCCCATCTTCGTCACCGCGATGTCGGCGATCTTTCTGGGCGAGCGGGTCGGCTGGCGGCGCTGGACCGCGATCCTGATCGGTTTCTGCGGCGTCTTGATCGCGCTGCGGCCATCCGCGCAGACCGTAAGCCTGCCGGCGCTGATCGCGCTCGGCGGCAGCCTGTCGTTTGCGACGCTGATGCTGATCACGCGCAGCCTGCGCAAGACGCCTGACATCGTGATGGCGTCCTCGCAATTCATCGGCACGTTTTCGCTGGGGGCCGTGCTCTCTGCATTTCACTGGGTGCCGCCGACATCGGGCAGCCTCCTGATCTTCGCACTGGCGGGATGCGTCTCGGTCACCGCGCTGTTCTGCGTCAACCGCTCGCTCAAGCTCGCGCCGGCCAGCGTCGTGGTGCCCTACCAATATTCGATGATCGTCTGGGCCGTGATCTTCGGCTTCGTCGTGTTCGGCGACGTGCCTGAGGTCGCAACGCTCGTCGGCGCAGCCATCATCATCGGTGCCGGGTTCTATATCTACTTGCGGGAGCGCGATCTCGGGCGTGAAAGCGCAGAAGTGAATCCGCCGGCTTGATCCCCACCCTCCCCTGGAGGGGGAGGGTCGCTACGCATGCAGCGAAGCGCAATGCGTAGCGGGGTGGGGTGACGCTCTCTCCGCATTGAACGCTACCCGAGTGGGGAGATCACCCCCCGCTCGCGCTTCGCGCGATCGACCCTCCCCCTCCAGGGGAGGGTGATTCGCCCACTACCTCACCCGCCTTGCACTGCTCCAGCTTTTGAGCGACGCCCACACGCCGCGCGACAGGCGGAAGCAATCGACGGGCGTGGACGATCCAAGCGCCAGGAAGCGGTGCAGCTGGACGCCGCTCCACTGGAAGCCGCACTTCTCCAGTACCTTGCGCGAGGCCGGGTTGGTGACGCGCGCGCCGGCATAGAGCTGGTCGTCCTCGAACTCCTCGAAGAAGAAGTCGATCGCGCCGCGCGCGGCCTCGGTGGCAAAGCCCTGGCCCCAATGCTGGACGCCGAGCCAGTAGCCGAGCTCGGCATTGTCCGGTGTGGAGCAGTCGATGCCGACCATGCCGATCGGCCCAGAATCGTGCTCGATCAGGAATACGGTCTCGCTGCCGAGCGCGGCGGTGGCGCGGATGAATTCAACAGCGTCATCCTGCGAATAGGGATGCGGGAGGCGGCGGGTGTTTTCTGCGATGCGGCGGTCGTTGGCGAGCCGCGCGATGGTCCTGACGTCGGCCAGTGTCGGCCGCCGCAACGTCAGCCGCTCGGTGGCGACGACGCTCGGTCTCGCCTCCTGCAAGGTCACGCTCGAGAAATCCTGCAACATGTCCGGCTCCTGGAAAGTCACTAATTCCAAAGTGAGTAAGTCAAAGAAAAGGGGAGGCCGGTTTCCCGCCTCCCCTGGAGCCTTCGATCACTTGATCTCTAGGACTCCGCCGGTTTGGTCAGGACCCGGCGGACTCCAATTTGGTCCACCGTCTATTCAGCCGCCTCAGCGATCGGGAGCACCGATACGAAGGTGCGGCCGTTGGCTTTGGCCTGGAACGCAACACGACCCTCGACCTTGGCGAACAAAGTGTGGTCCGTGCCCATGCCGACATTAAGGCCGGGGTGCCAGGTGGTGCCGCGCTGACGCGCAATGATGTTGCCGGGGGTGACGATCTCCCCGCCGAACGCCTTGATGCCGAGGCGCTTGCCCTTCGAATCGCGTCCGTTACGCGATGAACCGCCTGCTTTTTTGTGAGCCATGGCTCGTCTCCGAAATCCTACGTATGTCTAGATCAATTCCTTGACGGAATCATTTCACGATTTCTCACGCATCAATTCGTGAATTGGCGTGATCAAATCTTTTATTCGGCGGCTTCCTGTGCGGACTCCTTGGCCACCTTCTCCTTCTTCGGACGCGGGCCCTTGGTGGGCTTGGCGCCGTCCGTCAGGATCTCGCTGACGCGCAGCACCGTGATCTCGTCGCGGTAGCCGCGCTTGCGGCGCGAGTTCTTGCGGCGGCGCTTCTTGAACGCGATGACCTTCGGTCCGCGCTTGTGGTCGAGCACCTCGACCGCAACGGACGCGCCTGCGACCGTCGGGACGCCCAGGACCGGCGTGTCGCCGCCGACCACCAGAACGTCATTCAGCTGCACGATCGAGCCGACTTCGCCTTCGATCTTGCCTACTTCGAGAACATCATCCGGCACGACGCGGTATTGCTTGCCGCCGGTTTTGATGACTGCGAACATCGTTTTTTCCTTCGTGTTCAATCCCGGCCTCGCGACGAGAAGCGTCGGGGCCGGCTTTTTGTCAGTCGCTACGGGTTTATGCGAGTTTTGTGCGGGCGGGACTTATCCCATTGAAAACCCACGCAAAAACGAGCGGCGCGAGAAACGCCCCGCGCCGGTTGTGGGACTTATAGCCGCCGGACGCCGCAAGTCAAGGAAAACCGCCGAAAACGGCCAGGATTTGAAGGATTTTGGGCCCGTTGCGGTGCTTGGGCTGAATCTGCGGCCGGCTTGCAACCAACGAGTTCCCTCCCCGTTGTGTCCTCGCAAATCGAACACGCGGGCAAGGGCTATCATGGCAACAGACGAGCTGGTCAAGACGACGAGCATCGCCCAGCACGGGGCGAGCCGCCTGCCGTCGGTCGACGTCGACAGCTTCAACATCGAGATCAAGGACGACGAGGGCTTTCTGGGCGATCGCGCCAGCAAGGGCGCATTTCGCGAGATCCTCGAAGAGTGGCGCAAACCGCTTCGCAAGAGCGGCGAGGATCCCTTCGGCGACGAACCGTCCGACAAGATCAGCAAGAAGGTCCTCGATGCCGTTCTGGTCGGCGACGATACCGAGGCCACGGCCGTCGTGCACAGCGCGATCGAGGATTTCGCGCAGGAGCTCGCCTACGTGACGCGGCGGTTCCTCAAGACCAAGGCCTGGGCCAAGACCGAGTGCATCGTGGTCGGCGGCGGCTTTCGTGCGAGCCGGCTCGGCGAAATCGCCATTGCCCGGGCCGAGATCATCCTCAAGTCGGAAGGCTTCAAGGTCGATCTGGTGCCGATCCGCTTCGATCCTGACGACGCCGGCTTGATTGGAGCCCTGCACCTTGCGCCGTCCTGGATTTTCGAGGCCTATGACAGCATCCTCGCGGTCGATATCGGCGGCACCAACATCCGCTGCGGGATCGTTGAGACGCGCTGGAAGAAGGCGCCCGATCTGTCCAAGGCCGTCGTCTTCAAATCCGATCTGTGGCGCCATGCCGATGATGAGCCGAGCCGCGAGGCCGCGGTGAAGCGGCTCGTCAAGATGCTCGAAGGCCTCATCGAGGATGCCGAAGCCGAAGGCTTCAAGCTCGCGCCGTTCATCGGCATCGCCTGTCCCGGAGTGATCAACGCGGACGGCTCCATCGAGAAGGGCGCGCAGAATCTCCCGGGCAATTGGGAGAGCAGCAAGTTCAACCTGCCGGCGAGCCTCACCGAAGCCATCCCGCAGATCGGCGAGCACGACACCGCGATCCTGATGCACAATGACGGCGTGGTTCAGGGCCTTTCGGAAGTACCGTTCATGCAGGATGTCGACCGCTGGGGCGTCCTCACCATCGGCACCGGGCTCGGCAATGCGCGCTTCACCAACCGCCGCAAGGACAACGGCAACGGCAAAGACCGTGATTCCACGGAGAACGGGAAGAAAAAGGGCAAGGACAACAAGGAGTAACCTTGACTGGCAAGGTTAAGGGGCGGATTGCGTTGCGCCATGCCGGCTGCGCGCTACCGTCGAACCGTCGCTTCACTCGGCCGGCGAAGCCGCCCTTCCTGGCCAGTATTTCAATGAGCGGCATCGGGACCGCCAGTGTTTACCGCGTCTGGCGGTCCCACCCCGTTTTTGGAAGTATATGCGATCAGACGTAGCTCGGGCTTGCCCCCGCTTCTCCCGCAAGCGGGAGAGGCCGACGCGCTCGCAGAGCGCGGCGGGTGAGGGTTCTCGCCGCGTCGGGACGTCCTCAGCAATCCAACAATCCCATTGCGGAAACACCCTCTCCCCGACCCTCTTCCGCAAGCGGGAGAGGGAGTGCACCTCCATCATCGCACGAGCTCCCCTTGATTCAGCTCCAGCCGATGCGCTGAAAGAACGCCGCGATCTCCGCAGCCGCGCGCTCCGGATCTTCCCGATGTGGGAAGTGCCCCACGTCCGGAAACATCGCCAGATCGAGCTCGCTGAAGGTTTCCCCGAGCCGATCGGTCCAGGCATAGGGAAACAGCGGGTCGTGCTCGGCCCAGCGCACGCAGGTCGGCACATTGATCGGCGGCAGGCGCGGCGCCTCACCCTTCATCATCGCGACGCGCCCGGCATGCGAGGCGCGATAATGCGCAAAGCCGCCGGCGAGATTGCCGTCCTTGAGGAAGTTGTCGGCGAAGGCGTCGAGCACGTCGTCGAAAGCACTCTTCCGGTGCGCCCAGCCTTTCAGGAAGTGGCCGATGTAGAGCCGGCAGGTCTCGCGGCTGGCGCCGACGAGGCTGGCTGCCATCTCCATCTGGTGAAAGGACTGGTACCAGATGTGGTTGAGCCGGTCGGGCGCCACCATGCGCGGCCCGATGCCGGGATAGACGAAATCGAAGAAGAGCAGCCCGGCGAGCCGCGTCGGTGCCCGCCGGGCCAGGGGCTGCATCACGGCGCCACCGACGTCATGACCCACGACGCCGAATCGCTCGATGCCGAGCCGGTCCATCAGCGCCAGCATGTCCGCCGCGTGGCCATCCGGCCCGTAAGGGCCGTCAGGCTTGTCGCTGTCACCGAAGCCGCGCAAATCGGGCGCGATCAGCATGAAGCGGTCCGAAAGCCGCATCATCACCGGCTCCCAGGTCAGCCAGAATTCCGGCCAACCGTGCAGCAAAAGCAGCGGTTGGCCCCGCCCGGCGCGGACCAGGTGGAAATTGGCGCCATTGGCGGGGACGGTCAGATGCTCCACGGCGGTTCCTTTCGGAATGCAGCAGCGTTTTCGAGCGAAGTGACACCAGTTGGCGTCAAGAAAACGCGTCAAAACTAAAATCTAAAGCTCCGTTCCGATTCACCGGAGCGGAGCTCCAGGCCAAGAGATGAAACAGGCGGCGGATTTTCGCCTTTCGCGCCTTGTCTGGCCGGCCATCCTCGCCTATTACACGCCCCGACCACAGGGGGTTCCTACCTCTTATCGGCACCTTCAGGAGAGGTGGCAGAGTGGTTGAATGCACCGCACTCGAAATGCGGCATAGGTGCAAGCCTATCGGGGGTTCGAATCCCTCCCTCTCCGCCATTTCATCCAGCGACGTCGGAGCGTACCGGTCAAGGAATTCCGCGAGCGGATTTGGTCACGCCAATGAAGATCGGGCCGCGTCCTGACAAATGGCTGCGAAAGAAAAGCGAACCAGCGCATGCGCGGTTTTGCCGTCCGGACGATCGCCTTCTACGGTCCTGACAACACGTTCGCTTCCAAGGTTGCTGTCTCTCCTGCATCCGGGCTGAAGGAGCCGAGCCTGAGTTGCGCCGTTTGCTTTCGAATCCGCAGATGTGCGGTCGGATAAGACCACGCTTGCGGAAATTGTCGGTTTTCTTAAGCGGCATTCGGTGCGCATCGATAGCGGTGGTCGACGGAATTATCGGTTGCCCGCACGAAGAAGGTGTATTGATTCCGAGAGAGAGTCCGGTCCGCGCTGTCAATGTTGGAGGGGCAGGGATCGCTGGACGGGCGAACTGATCCTGACTGACACGGGGCTGCCCAAGTCACGCCGCGCCACCCGCCTTTAACGCCCGCCGCATCACGTCCCAAACTCGCGGATCGCTCATCTGCGCTACGTTGAACCGCATGAAGTGCGACGCCGTCTGCGACACGCTGAACACGTTGCCGGGTGCCAGCACCACATCCACCTCGAGAGCCGCGCGTGCAACGGCCGTAGCATCCTGGCTGTCCCGGAGACGGCACCACAGGAAGAAGCCGCCGCGCGGCATCAGCCATGGCTCGATGCTGAGCGCCTGAAGCTTACGCGCGACGTCGCGCCGGGCGCGCATGAGCTTTTGCCTGAGCTCGTCCATGTGCTTGCGATAGCTGCCGCCGGCCAGCACCGTTGCGATGACCTCCGTCGCGACCGGGCTCGGGCCGTCAAAGCTGGTTGCGACTTGAAGATCGACCAGATGCTCGATCCAGTCGGCACGCGCGGCGATATAGCCGCAGCGAAGCGAGGCGGAGAGCGTCTTGGAAAAGCTGCCGACGCGGATCACGCGGTTGAGCCCGTCGAGCGCTGCCAAGCGCGGCGACCGCTCCGGCTCGAAGTCGCCGAAAATGTCGTCCTCGATGATAGTGAGGTCGTGCGCGGTGGCCGCGGTCAAAAGCCGATGCGCGGTCGGAAGCGACAGCGTCGCGCCGGTCGGATTGTGGAGCGCTGAATTGGTGATGTACAGCCGCGGCCGCTCGCTGGCGAGGATCTGCTCGAAGCTTGCGACATCAGGACCCGATGACGTGTAGGGCACGCCGACGATTCTTGCCTGATGCGCCCGCAGCAAGGCGCGAAAATTGAAGTAGCAGGGATCGTCCACCAGCACGGTGTCGCCGGGACGGAGCAGGAAGCGGCAGATCAAGTCGGTCGCCTGCGTGCCTGACCCCGTCAGCATGAGCTGGTCGATCGATGCCTCGATCGCATCTTCGGCCAGGCGCGTGAGCAACAGCCGGCGCAGCGCCGGCAAACCGCGCGTGCTGCCGTAGTTGGTCAATAGGCTGGCGTCGGTGCGTGCCAGCGCGCGGGTGGCGCGTCGGAGCGCTGCTTCGGGCATCCACTCCGGAGGAAGCCAGCCGCAGCCGGGCTTTGGCGCGACTGCATCGGCGTCGAGCGACTGCCGCGAGACCCAGAACGGATCGACTTCCCGGTCGCGGCGCGGCTCGGCCTCGGTCAATGCGAGCGGCGGCATAATCGCCGGCGAGACGTAGAAGCCCGAGCCGCGGCGGGCGCGGATCAACCCTTCCGCAGCCAGACGGTCATAGGCTTCGACGACGGTCGAAGGCGAAACCCGCATCGTCGCGGCAAGGCTGCGGATCGACGGCAAGCGGTCGCCGGCGCCGAGCGCGCGGCCCGCGACCTTGGCCCGGATCGCGCTCATCACGTCTGCGGTCCGCGTTCCGTTGCGCCCTCTCGCTGATGCGTCGCTGTCCAAGTGTAGTGCCTTCCATATCCATACAGTTTCCCCAGATTGTACTGAACTGTCGCTGGCCTTGTCATCTGCGATGCCCCAGGATCGCGAGCCAAAAGCGAGACAGGAATGCAATCTTCCGGCAGCGGCTGGGGCAACGGGCTTCTCGGCGTCATCATCTTCAGCGGCTCGCTGCCGGCGACGCGCGTGGCGGTCGGCGGCTTCTCCGCGCTGTTCTGACATCCGCGCGCGCGGTCATTGCGGCGTTGATAGGCCTGGCCGTGCTCGGCTTGCTCCGTCAGGCGCGGCCGGGGAGGCAGGATCTCGCCTCGCTCGCCATCGTCGCCATCGGTGTCGTGGTCGGCTTTCCCTTGCTGACTGCGCTCGCGCTCCAGCACATCACCTCGGCGCATTCGATCGTCTTCATCGGCCTCTTGCCGCTATCGACCGCGATATTCGGCGTATTGCGCGGCGGTGAGCGGCCGCAGCCGCTGTTCTGGCTGTTCGCCGTCCTCGGCAGTGCGACCGTGGCGGGCTTTGCCCTGTCGAACGACGGCTCAAGCTCGCTGACCGGGGATCTTCTGATGGTGGCTGCGATCATCTTGTGCGGCCTCGGCTATGCCGAAGGCGCCGCGCTGTCGCGCCGCCTCGGCGGCTGGCAGGTGATCTCCTGGGCGCTGCTGCTCGCGCTGCCGCTGATGGTGCCCGTCGTGATTTGGACCTGGCCACCGACATGGAGCGGCGTCAGTGCGCCCGCCTGGGTCGGGCTTGCCTACGTCTCCGTCTTCAGCATGTTCGTCGGATTCATCTTCTGGTATCGCGGGCTCGCGCTCGGCGGCATCGCCCGCGTCGGCCAGTTGCAGCAGCTCCAGCCATTCTTCGGTCTCGCGCTTGCCGGCCTGTTGCTGCACGAGCCGGTTGCCTGGAGCATGATCGCCGCGACTCTCCTCGTGGTCGTTTGCGTCTTCTTCGCGCGGCGGTTTGCGTGACGATGGCCAGCTAGTTCTGCCTTCTGCCCGGCGATTTTTCGATCCCAGGGATTCGCGCGATCTGCTCGGCGAGAAAATCGACCAGCAGCCGCACCCGCGCGACGCCGGACCGCTCCGGCACGATCAGCATCTTCAGTGGAACGGGAGGCGGCGAATAGTCCGCAAGCACGTGTTCGAGTCGGCCGGTCGCGAGAAGGTCGCCGACGAGCCAAAGATGTGCGGGTGCAATCCCGCGGCCCGCCGCGAGCGCCTCTCGCGCGGCAAGTCCGTGATCGACGCGCAACCGTCCGGCGAACGGGACCGCATGGCGGCCGCCACGACGTCCTTGCAGGACAAGCACATCGCTGCCGGCGATGTTGGACATCCTGATTGCCTGGTGATTGGCGAGGTCTTGCGGACGCGCGGGCCTGCCACACTCGGCAAGATAGGTCGGTGCGGCGACAAGCACCCGCCGCGACTGTCCCAGGGACTTGAGCTTCATCGAACTCTCGGCAAGCGGCCCCAGACGGAGTGCGACGTCGACACCTTCCCTCACAAGGTCGATCCGTTCGTCGGTCAGGCTGAGATCCACCGACACGTCCGGATAACGGTCCTGGAACGCGAAGATGAAACGGCTGACGTGGAGCACGCCGAAGGCCGCAGTGCAGGATATCCGTACCATTCCAGCGGGCGCATCGCGCGTGCTGCGCGCCTCGTCGCCGGCGTGCTCGACCAGGCGCAGGATCTGCACGCAGTCGGCATAGTAGCGGCGCCCCTCCTCCGTCATCGTCACCCTGCGCGTGGTCCTGGTGAGCAGCGGCACGCCGACGGCTTGCTCCAGTTCGCGGATGTGCCGTGTCACCGTGGATTGGCCCAACCCAAGCTCGCGTGCGACGGCCGACAGGTTTCCGCGCTCGGCGACCCGCACGAAACTGCGCATGCGCTCGAGCGTGACCTCCGATTTATCCATTTTCCGGCATAATCCTATTCATTGCCGACATCTACCGGTTTGCAGCCCGCCGCGCTAGCTGCGGGACATCGTCAACGAATGGTGCTGATCATGAAAGTGTTGATTGTTTTTGCGCATCCCGAACAGCGTTCGCTCAATGGCTCGCTCCGGGATGTTGCCGCCAGAGAGCTCGAGGCCCAGGGCCATGAGGTGCGGGCGACGGACCTCTATGCCCAAGGCTGGAAATCGGAGGTCGATCGCGCCGACTTCCCGTCACTGCTAGCGGACGCGCGGCTGGCGCCCGCCGCTGCATCCAAGCAGGCCTTCGAGGCCGGCACACTCACTCCTGACGTCAAGCGCGAGATCGAGAAGCTGCTGTGGGCAGACGTGCTGATTCTGCAATTCCCGCTGTGGTGGTTCAGCATGCCGGCGATCCTCAAGGGCTGGGTCGACCGCGTGTTCGCCTACGGCTTCGCGTATGGCGTCGGCGAGCACAGCGACAAGCGGTGGGGCGACCGCTACGGCGAGGGCACGCTAGCGGGCAAGCGCGCGATGCTGATCGTGACGGCCGGCGGCTGGCAGGAGCATTATTCGGCCCGGGGGATCAACGGGCCGATCGAGGACCTGCTGTTTCCGATCAATCACGGCATCCTCTATTACCCCGGCTATGACGTCCTTCCGCCGTTCGTCGTCTACAAGGCCGACAAGCTCGGCGAAGCCGGTTTCGAAGCGATCGCCGAACGTTTGCGCGAGAGGATGAGAACGCTTGCGACGGCCTCGCCCATTCCCTATCGGCGCCAAAACGGCGGCGATTACCTGATTCCGAGCATGCAGCTGCGCGCCGGGCTCGAGCCTCCCGAGGCGAGTGGTTTCGCGCTTCACCTCGAGCGAGCCGAGGCGCGCGTCTCGCATGGTGAGCCGGGCGCCGTGCAGTCGCCGACCGATGTCAGCGCCGCAATAGCGTAAGTGCCCGGCCAGGCAGACCGGCGAACACGCGCGAGCTTGACGATTCTCGCGCGTCTCCAGCGACATACGAGCCGCGAACGAGCTCACTCCATCACCGTTTTCGTCAGCGTCGAGCGGGCGAACTTCTTCAGCGGCATCGGCTTGCCGAACAGAAAGCCCTGCACGAGATCGAAGCCGAGCTCGTTCGCGGCGACGAGGTCGGTGCGGCTCTCGACGCCCTCGGCGACCACGCGCGCGCCGTAGCCCTGCGCGAGCTCGACGATGTGACGGCACACCGTGCGCTTCAGCCGGTCATTGCCGCTGCCGGTGACGAAATGCCGGTCCGCCTTCAGCATGACGAAGGGAATCTTGTCGAGGCCCATCAGCGCCGGCCAGTCGGCGCCGAGATTGTCCACGGCGAGGCCGATATTGTGCAGACCCACCTCGCGCGCGATCTCCGTCAGGTGGTCGAGATCGCGGGTCGCGTCTTGGCTGTCGATTTCGATCGTCAAGCCGCCGAAGGCCGGATGCGTCGGCATGCGGCGGCAGAGATCGCGCACCGCCTGCGGCTCCTTCAGGTAGGACGCCGGCAGGTTGATCGAGAGATCGACCGGACTCTGCTGCTCCAGCAGATAGTGCCAGTCCTGCATGGCGCGCTCGATCACGAATTCCGAGAGGTCACGCAGATGCGGATCGTGCTCCTCGGGAATGAAATAGGCCGGCGGCACGACGCCCCAGGTCGGATGGCGCATTCGCACCAGCGCCTCGGCGCCGCTGCGGATCAGCGTGCGGGCGTCGATCTTGGGCTGGTACCAGAGCTCCAGCCAGCCGGCATGCAAGGCCTCGCCGACATGCACGGCCGGGCTCGGCGCCGGCTCCTCCGGCAGCAGCATCGCGACACGCTCGCGCAGCGTCTCCGCGGCAAAGGGGGTGGTCAGCGGCGGCAGCATCGCAAGGCCATATTCCTCGCCGACCTGCCGCACGGCCCTGACGATGATCGATTCGCGGGCGCCGACCGCGAGAACCTTCCCCGCAAATGCCTCGCGCACCAAAATCTCCAGGAATCTTCCCGGCTCGATGCCATCGGTGGCGACGCCGAGCAGGATCAGGTCCGGCAATTCGGTGGCGAGCATGGTTTGCAGCTCGTCCGCGCTGGCGCATTCGCTGGTGACGAAGCCCAGATCC
Organism: Bradyrhizobium sp. 159; assembly: GCF_023073795.1. Taxonomy (NCBI): domain Bacteria; kingdom Pseudomonadati; phylum Pseudomonadota; class Alphaproteobacteria; order Hyphomicrobiales; family Nitrobacteraceae; genus Bradyrhizobium; species Bradyrhizobium sp. 159. The sequence goes on from NZ_JADPKE010000057.1 coordinate 62,439, forward strand.
TCGAGCACCTCGCTGAGGAATGCACGCAAGTGGCGCTTGCTGTCGGCCACGCAGGCGCGCGGCGTCACCTTTCGCCGTCCGAAGGTCACAGGCCTTCGTCCGACGAGTTCAATAATCCCATCGTTCATCTCATACCACTCCCGTTCCGTGACAGTTTCTTAAACGGCGAGCGTGGGTTCAAATAAGGAGAGCTTCACATCGTTGTTGAATTATCTGAGTAACGTTAAGCGCTGCAATTCGAGCTAATTTGTCGACAGAATCTTCGAAAAGAATTTGCATACTCAGGCACCGCACGGACAACGACAGCCAGCGCATGCGGAATTTCTCCCGCGCGATCGATCGAAGCGCGGCTCGCCGATGCCACGCATCGAGCGATGCGGTTGCGTAGCCGTTCGCTGCAATGACAGGGCGATTAGAGAATTAATTTCCGGCGGCTTTTTCGTGTTGTGCCACGCCAACCGCCTTGTAGTCATAGGTCGGATGGAATTCGGTGCGGTAAGGGCCCCATGCCGTGTCCTCGATCACGCGGTTGACCTCGCGCAGCCGCGACGCCGGCAGGCGCAGCGTGATCACCTGGCCAATGCCCATCATCACATACCAGCTCAAGACCTCGACGCCGGGCGGCGGAAACGCCTTGTAGAAGCCCTGCTTTTCGAGTTGCGTATTCAGCTCGTGAAGCGGCCGGGATTGATCGTGCTTGAAGAAGACGGTCAGCAGCACCGCGTTGTCGTCGGTCGGCGCAGCATCGCCTTGCGGCGTCGTTTGCGCCATCGTCGTCGATGTGAGCGCGAGCGCACTCACGAGCAACGTCACCATCGTCAGGATCAATCGGTTCGATCTCATCACGACCTCCTTACGGTTCGTTCTTTCGTTGCATCGGAGGATAGGAGCGACAGCTGTGGCCGTGGAACTCATTTTCGCGCGATGCGCGCACGTTCTACCTTCGCTCGTGACAGTTCTGCGACGATGCGTCCGCGCGTGTTCGACCCAAATGTGAAACACATCACATGCGCATTGCTGCTCCTGCGCTATTGCTCCGCCAGCCGGTGGTGGGCTGTCGAGGATTGCAGCAATGACAATGCGGCGAATGATGTATTGGTGGTTCAGATTCGTGCTGTCGGGGCGATTTCTCGATCGCTTCCTCTGCCTGCCGCGCGCGCATTAGGACATGATCGCTCACCGATAACGCGAAAGCCTCTCGCGCTTTGATGACTGCGCGATATCAGGTCTGCCCGATCAATTTGCGAAACGCCGCCGCGCCGTCCTGCATGGCGTCGCGTCCCTTCCAGGCCAGATAGGTCAACTTGCCGCCCAACGTATCGTGGCTGCGCAGCCGGCGCGATCCGAGAATGTGGCCGACATTGGCGGGGAAGCGGCTGACCTCGGCGGACACCAGCGCCGCGATCGCGTCCATCAATTGCTGGAGGCGGATGCCCCAATCGCAATGTTCGATGCCGTCGATGCGGACCTTGAGCGCGTATTCGGTGTCGTAGATCTCGGCAAGCAGGTCGCGGGCGACCAGCACGCGGTTGTGCCGGAGCGCGACCCGAAGAGCGAGGCGCTTGTCGTCGAGGCGGTCGAGCACCATGGGGACGACGCAGGCATAGGGCGCGGCGGCGACGTCTGCGGCGGACTTGCTCGCGGCGGCCTTGGTGGCAAGGCGTACCAATTGCCAGGGCGTCTTCAGGCGCCTTGCCACCAGTGTCAGCGCGAAGGGCAGCGCGCGGGGATGGGACTTCCCGAAGGCGTCGAGTTGCCAGGTGATCTGGGCCACCTGGTTGTCATCGAACTTCGCGATCCGTTCGGGCAGCTTCGCGTTGAATTTCGGCAGCGCGTCGCCGGCGCGCAGCACGTCCAGCATCTTCATCACGTCGTCGAAGGCGGTGCGCGATGCGGTGTACTGCGCGAGCTTGGCGCGTGCGAGCTGGGTGCTGTCCGCCGACGCCAGGGTGCTCTCGAGGACCTTGAGGACCTTGGTCTGGAAGGTCGATGCGATTTTCTGCACTTCCTTCAGGTTGTTGGCGGCAATCTGGTCGTTGATCGCCTTGATGTAGTCGCGCGCCATGGTCGGCAGCAGGTCGCGGCAGATCCACTCCCAGATCGGGGTGAGGGTGTTGCGTGAGATCCGCCCCGCATTGGCGTGCTCGGGTGCGCCATCGATCAGGAGGAGCTCGAGCGGCGCGAAGAAATAGCGCGAGGGGCTGGTGGCGCGCGAATGGGCCGATCCGTCCTTGCGAAACTCGGCGCGCAAGCGGGACTGAATGTCGGCGGAGCCCGGCATGTCGATGCCACACAGCTCAAGCCGCTCGAGTTCGCTGAGCAGACAGCTCCGCGACATCGGCGTCAGCCTCTGCAAGAATTCCGACAGCCGATCGATCTCGTTCATGGCACGCAATCTTTCGCAGCGTCTCCCGCAGGCTTGCGGGCCCAATGCGTGGAGGCATTTGCGCGCTCTCAACCTCGCTTAGAGAAGCAAGTCGCCGTTAATTAATCCGTAAAATCCGGGGGACTGGCAGGAGCGGAGGTGCCGGTTGAGGGTTCTTCGCCCGCGTGCTCCAGAATTTGAGGCGAAATCTCAACCTCTGCGCGGTCGGCGACGGCGCCGTGCAAGCATAAATTGTGCCGATGCCGCGGATTTAGCGCAAAGCTGCCGAAATCACCGTAGTCTTACGGAGCAAAAAGTTAATCACAGACCGGGCTCGGTTCCGCTAAACGAGTGACATGGCGTCACAGAATGATACGGCCACTGATTCGCGGCCGTCGGAATGGTACGAACGCAGCGCTGCTCCAGCTGAAGAGCTCGATTTCGTCCGCCTGAACGCCGTCCGTGCCAAGGCCGCCGACGAAATGGCCGCCGCCATTGCCCGCGAGCTCAACGGCCCCCTGACTGCGCTCCTGCTCTACATGGGCGAGATCAAGCATCACAGCGATCAGCTCGCGCCCGTCACCGGCGATCGCGCCTATTTGCAGCGCGTGGTCGAGAATGCGCTGGCGCAGACCGAGCGCGTTTGTGGCCTCGTCAAGCAGCTTGCCGGTCCTCACAAGGGCGGCCTGCCGACCCCATCCGGGACCGGGGACGCCGCAGCGCGGATCCCGCGCGTGCCGCTGCCGCAACGCGTGCCTAGCGCCGAATTGATTGGCCTGTCCGGCCAGAAGCGGCTGACCAAGCGCGAGCGCGAGGTGCTGAGGCTGATCAGCGAAGGTTATTCGAACAAGCAGGGCGCGCTTCGGATGCAGATCAGCCCACGTACATTCGAAAGCCACCGCGCCGAGGCGATGCGCAAGCTCGGTGCGCGCAACACCGCGGACCTCGTCCGTGCGGCGCTGCTGCATTCGATCGATTGAGGTTGATGGTCGCTTTGTGCCCGGCCGGCGGCGCGGCCCGGGAGAAAGCCGATCCCGCTCAGAAATAGTCTTCGGCGAAGGGGCGCGTGCGCGATACGGGCCGCAGCGGCTTGGGCTCGTCCTTCGGTGCGTTCGGGATGATCGTGATGGTCCAGCGGGGAGGGATGCTCGATTCCTGCTCGAGTACCGAGCGCACGAAGCCAGTCACCGTCGACCCGCCAGACTTCACCGTCGCCATCCGGCCGTTGAACTGAGCGATGCGGAAGCGACGGACCTCCTTCTGGTCCGCAGTCTCGTAGGTGAACATGGAAACCCTCCTGGTTTCTCGCGACTATCGCCAGCTATGATTAGCCATCTGTGAAAATTCCAAGCCGTAGAAGTACGGCGGGAATACACGCGCGGGTGGTTTACAGCGTTTTCGAGCGAAGTGGAGCCGGTTCGCGTCAAGAAAACGCGTCAAACCAGGAACACAACGTCCGCTTCGATTCCCTCGGAACGGAAATGGCTCTAGCCTTCCGGTTCCTGCGCGCGCGCCGCGGCGTAGGCCGCATCCATCAGGTCCAGGAGCTCGCGGAGTTCAGTGTCGTGAAGCGTCTGCGCTGACTTCTCCAACCGCAGCGCCAGCGCCGCCAGCCTGGCATAGCCGAACGTGCCGGCCGCACTCTTCAACGAATGTGCTTCGCGCGCGAACCTCGCCTGGTGCTGCTCGCCCGAGAGCGTGCGGAACAGTTGCAGGCGCGCGCAGGTCTCGGTCCAGAACACCGCACGCACCTCGCGGGCCCCGTTCTCGCCGATTTCGCGCACCAGCGTCGCATAAGCATTCGGGTCGCGCGCGGGCGCGCCATCGAGCACATTCTGCGCCGGCGCGACGCTCACTTCAAACATGGCCTGGCCTGCCTCGATCACGATTCGATGCCGCGCGGGCCGGAATCGGTGCGAGGCCCGCCATGTCTACGGCATCCAGATTTCAGTTCCGGAAGCAGGACGACTCCTGTTTGCAGGCCGGCATTAGCCGTCGGTTTACCACGCGTGCGGGTCAGCGCGGGCCGAGCAGCCGGTCGTAATGCGCCTTCACGGTGGCGTAGCATTCGCACGCGGTCTGACGCAGGCCGTCCAGGTTCATGATCTGGATGTGTCCGCGGCTGTAGTGGATGAAATTGGCCTGCTGCAAGGTGTTGGCGACCAGCGACACGCTGTTGCGCCGCGCCCCTATCATCTGTGCCATGGCCTCCTGGGTCAGCAGCAGCCGGTAGTCGCCCGACAGGTCGTGAGTGTGCAGGAGGCAGCGCGACAGCCGCGACTCCACCGAATGGGCGGCGTTGCAGCCTGCGGTCTGCTGGACCTGCGCGTAGACCGCCAGACCGTGGCGCGTGAGCAAGGTCCGCAAGCTGCTGCTCTGGTCGGCCGCGCCGCGCAGCCGGTCGAGATCCATCACGGACGCGACCCCGGGAATCAGCACGACGGCCGTGTTCAGCGCGCATGCATCGCCCATGGTCGAGAGTGTCCCGAGCAGGCTGTCGCGGCCGATCATCGCGACCTGCACATGCTCGCCCTTGGCGAGCTTCACCACCAGCGAGATGACGCCGCGGTGAGGAAAATAGGCGCGCTTGAGCGTCTCGCCGGCTTCGACCAGCACCGCGTCATGGGGCAGATCGACCGCACGCAGGTGCGGGCGGATCAGCTCATAATCGTCTGCCGACAGCGCAGACAGGAAACCGTTGGATGGGCGCCCCGTCGTTTCCAAAGCTGCCTCCTCGCCTTCTGAACCATCGCTCCTTGTGCGAGTAAGTTCCATCATGTTCACGTCGGGCTATGTTGGCAATTGGGACAAGATGTCCGGCGTCGGCATGAGGACACGCCGTGCGGAAAGTAGACGTGCGTCAGCGCGGCGCCCGCCGGCGCTGAGATCGACTCGTCCGCGCGGCTGGTTAGCGCGGAACGAGCCGCACCGGCCATGGGGTAACGGTTCGTTTACCGAATATGCGAAATTCGCGGATCTCGGCAAAGCACGAAGCGAGCCTCGCGAGGGCGAGCGCGATCGCGCGCCGGCTCCATTCAATTTCACGCAGGCCGTGCCTATCGCCTTCACGGACAGGACTTTCTCGCGCGCGCCGTGCGCCGTAATTGGCGCCTTTACCTCACGCCCTTCGCCGTCGCGGCCCGGTGCCGGTTTTGCCGAAATGTGCCCTGGCATGCCGCCGAACGGCAAACTTGTCTTCAATATCCGTATTAGCACGGAGGCTGAAATTAACGGGACCGTGAAAGGGGATGTCTAACGATCGAAAGAGGGCTTCTGTCGATGCCAAGGGCGGCTCAGCCGCGGAAGTCCAGCTCAGTAAGGCGTACCTCATGGATGATCTGTTGCGGGAGTTTTTGACGGAGACCAGCGAGAGCCTGGACACCGTCGACAATCAATTGGTGAAGTTCGAGCAGGAGCCGAACAACGCCAAGATCCTGGATAACATCTTCCGCCTGGTCCACACCATCAAGGGCACCTGCGGCTTCCTCGGCCTGCCGCGGCTGGAAGCGCTCGCGCACGCCGGCGAGACCTTGATGGGCAAATTCCGTGACGGCATGCCGGTGACCGGGCAAGCGGTGACGGTGATCCTGTCCTCGATCGACCGCATCAAGGAGATTCTGGCCGGGCTGGAGGCGAGCGAAGCCGAGCCGGAAGGTAACGACCGCGACCTCATCGACAAGCTGGAAGCGATGGTCGAGCAGGGCATGGCGGCCATGGCAGCAGGCGCCAGCGCAGCTCCCGTCGCCGATGCCCCGCCGCTGGTGCCGGAAGCCCCGGCCGCCGCGCCTGCGCCCGCCAAAGCGATGACCACCGGCGCGCTGGTCGAGCAGACCCTGGAGCGTCCGTTGCGTCCGGGCGAAGTCTCGCTCGACGAGCTCGAGCGCGCCTTCCGCGAGACCGCGATCGAAGCGCCGGTGCTTG